>CAZGQD010000006.1:51723-74122 GCA_964527395.1 uncultured Methanosarcinales archaeon | reverse complement strand
ACGGACTTCACTAAAACGTTCAATCCGTAGGGTTCAGAGGACCGCTCGCCCTAAATCAAACAAAACCGATATTTAAAACTACCTATTGAATCACACAATTAATTACAAAACTTAACTAATACAAAATAAAAAAAACTATCTTAAATAAAATCAACTTCTAATTCAAAAGCATCATGTGTTGGATACTCTTCTATAACAGCTGCAACTAAACCCATTCTTTTCAATTTTTGCATATTACGAATAACAAATGCTTTACTTATAATTAACCGAAACTTTCGCTCATCTACAAACACAGAACGCTTCTTAAATACTATAGCAACTTCTTCTTTAAGCTTATTCAACTTATCAAGTAACAAAGCTGACTTCTTAACATCCAACGCTACCTCAGCAATCTTCTTCCTATAATCAAAACCCGGTTTTAACTCATCTAAATAAACAACTCCTCTTATCAAAGTTCCTTCATCACTAACAATATCACCAATTAATTTCACATTACTAGCCATACGTTTCAATCTGTTACCTAACTGAGTTCTATCTTTCAATCTTGAAGGACAAAAATATACAGTTAAATCATAACCTTTCAATTTGACATAAGAAATTATCTCTCTAGCAAGTTCACTACTACCTTTCACACCATAACTACTTTGATTTTTTGGTTCAAGTCCTTCATCTGATAATTTATAATGTGAAACTGTAGTATCAGAAAACTCTAACTCATTAAGATTAATAAAGGAAATTCCCTTAATCCTTGAAACATAATCAACTAATTCTTTAGTCTGAACATCTTTATTTGGTATACAAGGAATTTCAATACCAATGTCCCAATCAAACTCAACAGCCAATTTTAAACGTTCCCACAAGCTTTTATCATCTAAGTCTGGATGAAACCTTATTTCATCTAATCCTCCCTCATAAAGCTCTTTTAAGACTTTAGAACTAACCAATTTCATAGGAGTATACAAATGGATATGAAAATCTTTACCAAACTCTTCTTTTAACTTCTTAATATAATCAACACACCTACTAACAACTGTTAACGGATCACCTCCAGTTATTCCAGCACCACTTGCATTCATTAGTTTTGCTTCTTCAATCAATTCAGAAACTTCTTCAATTTCACGTTCATTAGCAAAAATTCTATCTTTTGCAAACTTTTCTTCAGAAACTGGACAATAATAACATCTTTGCGGACATAATCCTGTAATAAAAATAACTAATTTACTACCTTTGATACAATGTTTACACCCTTTTGCTAAAGTTCCACAATAAAACGACTCATCAGAGTCATTTTCAACCACTTTTAAAGAGACTTTCTTAGATTTACTTAAGTTACTACTACTTTTAGTATTTCTCTTACTAGCAACATTGCATTTGCTTCCACATTTATTTTTCTTTACCATTAATTACTCAACAAGATCAAAACCCAATCCATTTAAAAAGCTTCTTTATGCAAAGATCCTAAAAGCTAAACTCTTTCTCCCTAACAGGGTTCGCATAACATTAACAACAATGATAAAACTATTCTTTGACAATAATTTTACCATAATTTCCTAGTTAAAACTTTTTTTAAAGCCTCACTAACATTTTTCAATCCACCAAAAAAACCTAAACTACTCTCACAAACCTCAAAAGACTCCTCTGAATCTTCATTCTCAAAAATCAACCTTCCCTCACAATAAACATTTTCTATTTTCTTTTCACACACATACTTCTCTAAATTACCTAGATCACAATTCTCAACAGTAATTCCTTCAGAAAAATCAACCTTCTGTTCGTACATTTCCTTAAAAACATCTAAAGAAACTTGAGTATCCCTATCCACAAAAACATTACTAAATCTAACACTAGCACAATCATCTACAACTAACAATCTTGCACCACACAAATTTGCATAAGACAAATTAGTTCCCCTCAATCTTGAATAAGACAAATCTGCTCCACCTAAATCACATAAAGTTAAATCTGCATATGATAAATTTGTTTTAACTAAGTTTGCTGCAACTAAATCTGAATAAACTCTATTTCCTAAATCTACTTTTTCACCTATACTTGGAATTAAAGTTGGTTCTCCTAAATCTTCACTATCACCAAAAACTAAAACATCTTCATCAACTCTACTAAATTTAACACCAGTTAAATCACTCCTAAGAAAACTAAAACCATTATATTCACCACCTGACAAATCCATCCCAAACAACTTACAATAAGAATAATCACTACAATCAACTCCAAACGAACCTGATCGATTTCTAGATAAATCTTCTAAATCTCCAATTGGAACTATTGTTCCAACTCTATCACCATTATAAACACAATCACTTACAGCCATACTTTATTACTGAAAAGTAAGTACTTTATAAACATAACTCTCAAAAACCACTTATTTGATCAAAAGTTTTAATCAGATTCTTTCACCCAATTACAAGGTGAAGAAAGTTTATATGTCAAAGACACTTTCAATCAAATGGGTAAGGGTAATAGTAGAAATGTTGACCAATTTTAGTCACTACTACAAGATACTAATCGTAGCGAAACGTTTATATAATAGTTATTACCTCGAAGTACCAACCATCCATCACCTCTTTTCCCCAGCGGAGTGTTTTCGAACATTTCGTCTGGGGTTTTTTTATTTTCTAGATCCTTTAATTAAAAAAAAGATTCAAGCTGCTTTTTTCATCCTTTCTTCTCTTTTTAACTTCTTATTTTCCTTTACTTTGACTCTTTCTTCCTTTTTCTTACCCCTTTTCTCTTCTTTTTGCTTCTTTCTTTCCACTCTCTGAGCCTTTTTTTCTTCTTGTCTCTCCTTTCTTGACTTAGTTCCTTTAGAACTTGATTGATTAAACAAATAATTTGACTCTTTCAAAACTACTTTCAGATATTTCTTAGCACTCAAATTATTTTTGTCTATTAATTTTATCGGAGAACTTAAAACAAAAAACCAAGCAAAAACAATGTTCCGTGCCAAATTCTGCAAAGTTTTCTGGTCTTCAAGATCCAAATAAAGTTCCTCATTAGCACCTTTGCTCTTCATTTGGTAAAGTTCCCTATACAAATGATAAATGGATTCCCAATTCAAATATTTTGATTTAATCTCATAAGCATCTTTATGTTCAAACATATACGCAAAAGCTTCACATATCTCAACCAAACTTCTTTTCAACTTACGAGACTTTTCAAAATAAAATACCAAATAAAATCACCCTACATAACTTAATCTACTTTTCTTCGCATGAATCTTTTGTGCCTTTTGTTTCTTGCCTGCAATATCCTGCAACTTTTCTTCAAACATTCTTGCTTTCTTACGAAGTGGATTAGGATCAACATCAAGCCCAGCATAATCATCAAGCGCCAAAATTATTTTAGCAGCAGCATTACTATCTGGTTTATTTCCTTCAGCCTCAGCAAACAAAGCAAGCAAAGGTGTCTTTGAAGACAAAGCCATTAAAGCTCCAGTTACACCAATAATTACACCTTCCTGCAAAACTTTAGCACCACCTGACAATTTCTTCAAAGCATTCTTAGAAATACCTCGAGAAGCATAATAAACATTAGATTTAGAGTTAGGACTTCCTACACCTTCTAAACAAATAATTTCTTTTGCACTAGTTTGTTTAGCAAGATCTAAAATCGCACGACCTAACTTCCATTCAAGACCTGCTGCCATATTAAGTGCATGTACTACAAGCAGATTATATTGTTTATTATAATGAAGTGATATTGGTTCAAGAACTTCTCCTTGATGTACTGCAATCATTGCAGGAACATCAGTTACTTCAATTACCCCCACCTTCTCAAACTCTAAATGTTCCAAAAGATACTCTGTTACGATTGTTCCTATCAAACCAAAACCTGGAAAAGCTTCAATGATTCTAACTCCTTTAACTTTCTTTTTGAGAATTACTTCTACCAAACACATCACCTAATAAAAAACATAAACAAAAGTGTATATAAATTCTTCTATTCTTTAAACACAAATAACATCAAAACAAACAACTAAATTAACTACAAAACAAAATCCACCATTCAAATAAAAAGCATAAAAAATAATACATTCCACTCAAAGATTAGCACCGTCCCTTACTGGCAATTCCATTAAAAGAAGTTAAACTAACAACGAGCATTTTTGTTGGTTTTCAACAAAAATAAAGAGCGAGTGGTCACGCCTGCGATAACCTCATAAGCAAAGCGTTGAGGGTTTGGAAATTGTCTTACAATTTCGAAAAGTCTGACAGTGCTAATCTTATATAAAAAGAAAACTAATTTTTTAAATCCCATCGATTGAATCCATTCTCAATTTCTTCAACCTTATCCATAACACTTTGATCCACATAATTGATACTATTATTCCTCGGATCAAAAACATATGTTCTACCTATCATCCCATTCTCTACAATGTAAGAGATTCCTTTATGTTGCAAAAAACTTTCAAGCATCCAACCTAAATTTATTGGTTGCTTATTAACTCCTCCATGATCTCCCACTTTAACTATAATTGAACCATCATCCCTTCTTTCAGGAAAATTTATTAATCCTTGATCAACAGCCATCTTACGGGCCAATATCCTCCCTCTCCATCCAGGCAAATAAAAATCTTTAACTGGGCCATCATTACAAGTATGTAACTCATGAGTCCCTTTTTTACCATAAACAACCATATCTTTACGATTAACCACATAAATTGACCATCTTCTTGAATGAGTCTTAAAAATATAATCTTCACAACTAAAACCCATTACTTTTGCAACAGCATCATATTCTTCAGAACTAAGTCTTGGCAAAGTGATAGTTATACCTACACGAGACTTACCTAACGATTTGTTATAAATTGAAACACTTTCTTTTGCTAAAAAAGCAAAATCTTCCGCCAAACGAAAATACACATTTTTTCTTCTTAACTCTGGTAATCTGTCATAAATATGATCACTTTCTCTTTCAAGAACTACCTCTCCATTTTCAAAAAGTCTTCTTTGCTCAGGATTTAAATTAACACCAAACCTATCTAAAAGCTCCATCCTTTGCCTATGTCTTCCAATATTATTCCATAACCTAACGGCTGCCAATCTCTTTGCTTGTTCAAGATCTAAATGTGGAGTCATTAATAATTGATCAGCCAAAGCAGGAATACCAAAAGAACAAGCAACTATTTCTTCTACACTCAGAGACTTTGAATCTTTCCCTACTAAATAAGCCTTCATCTCTTGATCATTCATTCCCCTAACATCAACTAAAGCTATATCTCTTCTTGTTATTTGTCCAAAAGACTTTAAAGCAAAATCAACACCATATTCCCAAGGAAATTTTATTGAATCCAAAATTCTCTCAATTTCACTAATCTCAAAAACACCTACTGGACAAATAAGCTGTCCTCCATGATTCAAGTTCTTAATTCCATCATCAGAAATACTAAATTCCTCTGTCCTTAATACTAAATGGCCTTGTGATTCCAAATCAGACTTAATATAGTCAACTAAAGTTGATTTACCTACACCACTTAAACCTTGAACAGCAATTACCTTGGGTTCTTGCCTATAATCAACGGCACAGAGCCTCTCGATCTCACTTTTAGCAGCCAATTGTGCTCTAGTTAACTTAAAAACCATAAAAAAACCTACTTAACCTTCACACAAACATCATATATCTCTTTAAGCACTTTCACTACATCACCAGCAGCTAAAGATGAAAATGCAAACCTAAGCAAATTATCCTTCTCAAGTGAAATAACTCCTATTGACCTTTTCAAAAGCTCTGCACGAACCTTTTCACAGTTAATTTTAGAATTCAACTTCAAACACATAAAATAACCAGAGTTAAAAGGCAAAGCAGTAAACATATCACTAAAATGAGAATTAGACTCCAACACCCGAGCAACCTCACGATACCTAGACTCTAACAAACTAAACGCCTCTTTTTGCTCAGCCAATAAACTCTCAGACTCATAACTCTTAAGCAAAAGTGATTGAGATAAATTACTAGCACCACTAATAGTACTTCTAACCATCCCTACAGCCTTTTCTTCAATAGCAGCTAATTGATCAGCACTCATACCCTTAGCAGCAAAAGTGATACAACCTACTCGTAAACCCCATACATAAGATTCTTTTGTAGGTCCATCTAATTTCACAGCACCAATATTTTCATGCAACTCAGCAAGACCAGCAAAAACTGACTCCTTTGCAACTTCATCCTCATAGAATAATCCAAAATAGGCATCATCACATACAACAAGAACTTTCCCACCAGATTCTGCATATTCTAAGAACAAAGAAACCACAGCATCATACTCTTCAGTCAATAAACTATATCCAGTAGGATTGTTTGGAAAATTCAACAAAACAATAGATTTTTTCTTAGAAAACAATTTCTCACGTAATCCAGCAATGTTAAATCCCCCATCAACTTCACTAAAAAAAGAGAACATATCAAAATCAACACCTAGATTTGCTCCAAAAATAAGCGAATAATTGCTCCAGAACAGATCTCCTAAGATCAACTCATCTCCTTCCTCACAAAATAACTGCCCACATACATTAACAGCATGAGTGATACCACTACATACGACTGGTAAACTGATCCCTGCAGATAATGATGGATTAACTTTAAGCAAATGCTCTTTCCAATAATCTCTAAACTCCTTTTTACCATGGCTTGGTGCATATGGAAAGACTCTTCCAGAATCAACATCAATTTTAGAAGAAAGTGACTTCAAACAAAGAACTTTCCCATCATCTTTAAGTCCTATCCCTATTGTTGCATTATACTCAGAACCCCTAGCAGCAAGTGCCTGACCCATAATCCCAAGTGAAGGAAAATGCATTCTTTTTCCTTTCTCAGACAAAAAATCATAAAATACTGTTCCTTTTAGAGTTTTATTCAATTCTTTTGCTTGTTTACTTACCTTTACCATAATTGAAATCCAAGAAACTACCAAATATTTAAATCTGCCCACAAAAATTTGAAAAACTCATCATTTTTAAACAAATACTATCTTCCTAAAGCACTAAAATAATGAACAAAAGAATCATATAAAGCACTTAAATCTCCAAAAGTCCCATCTTCTTCATGTGTAATTAACCTATTTGGACTAAATCTCAAACGAAGCCCAGTTTCAACATCTCTTGCTCGCATCATCTGATTAAAACCAGAATAAACTGAACTCATTAAAACTACATTTTCAACAGCTACCCTATAACTCAAAGCTGAACCCAAATCACGGACTCTAAACTTAACTCCTTTCCCTTGCTTTCCATAAACCTTCCTCAACCCCCTATTGACGGTCATTTCATTTATTCCTTCATTTTCAAAAACAGTATCAACTTCATCACTTTCAGCATCTAAATAAAACCTAGCTTGAGAAAAAATATTTCTTTTCAATCTATCATCTCTAATTAAAGCATATTCTAAATATAAATGCCTTATTTCTCCTAATCTAACAAAAGTATCTCTTTTAAAATGTAAAGCCCCTTGACTAATTCCCTTGTAACTGCCATAATCAGAACCTGGATGTAACCAACTAGTTAAATGTCTCATAAGACCCAGCAGAACCCACTTCATTTAAAAAGCCATCTAATAATAAAATGAAAATACCAGAAAATCAAAAAAATACCAAAAAATCACACATTTTCACTCTAATACACGCCTGTTTCTAAGAACATCTTCTGTCAATCCTTCACCAGAAATATTACTTTGTTTAGAAACAACCTCTCGCAATTCACATTTGATAACTTTATTTTTATCATGAAGCACATACCCATAACTCTTTATTTTTGGAATAAACTCATCAATCTCAGAAGAATAAAAATATTCATCTCTCCAATTACCTGTATTTAAAATTGTCTTATCTCCAATCTTATACACAGAACTGGTGTGATTATGACCAACAGAAATAACCTTAAAATCATGTAAAGCCAACTTTCTTC
Source organism: uncultured Methanosarcinales archaeon (assembly GCA_964527395.1). Classification (GTDB taxonomy): domain Archaea; phylum Nanobdellota; class Nanobdellia; order Woesearchaeales; family GW2011-AR9. Next base: position 66,206 of record CAZGQD010000006.1, on the reverse strand, counting down.
TAGCCATATTCAAAAAACTTAAATGAAAATCCATCTTAAAAAAAGGTTTTACATAAAGCCAAAAATCAGCTGCTCTGAACCTACGTAATGGATCATGTCTTTCAGTGAACTGTGTAACAAAAAAAGATTTTATAATATAAAAAACTATTCCAAAAACCAATTGCTTTTTCAATTTCCATGGTAACTTTTTTATCAAAACTTCTTTTGGTTGCAATCTTTCAGTTAAAGGAAACTCTTCTTTCATATGAATTACCACATCATAAAACACATTCACTCCCCAAGGTAAAAGCAAAAAAGGTTCTGGAAGCCACTTCGTTCCTGGATGCAAAAAATTGCTTGGATCAACTCGAAAAAAAGAATCTAACTGCGAACCATGCTCAATATGAACAAGTCCATCAGTAAATTCAAAACCTGGAAAAACAACTCTTTTTCGTAGTACCTTATCCTCCTTACACAATTCATCCTTTATTCTCTTTTGAACCTTTGGATAAACAATATCATAATCATGATTCCCTACAACAAAAATAACCTTATTTGTTTTAGAAGCCTTCAAAAACTTTCTTAAAACTAAGAAAAACTTAGGATGAGCCTTAATAATATCTTCTAATTTAGCTAAAGAAATCTTCTCAGTCACATGTCTTGGATAAATATGACCATATGGAACCTTCAAAAAATCAAAAACATCTCCATTTAAAACCAGATCTGTCTCCTGTTTCCTTGAGTCCTTAATCAAACTAATTATTGTTTCTTTAAAAAGTTCATCTTCTACAAAATCATCTGTAACTGTCCCAGACCCAATTTCAATATCTGAGAATACAACTGTCAATTTCATATTAACAAAGAACATAAATCGAGTATTTAATAGTTTTCAATTTTCGTACGTATTAAGTTGGCTATAAAATATAGGGAATTAGCACTGCCGCCCATCGAGGCCACTGATTTGCAATTTTCATTTTAAACACAAAATCCGCAGGATTTTCCTAATTTTTATTGCAAATCAGAGTATGGCCGTGCCGCAGTGCTAATTTTCTAAGCACACTCAAACTTAGTGAAGTATGAACTAAGTCAAGAGAGCTTTGCTCGAAATTAGCCAACTTAATACGTACCAATTTTCAAAGCAATTTTACTTGAAATTTTTCAAAAAATAACTCAAAATGAACACTTTTTTTAAGAAAAAATCAGCAAAAAACAAACATTTTCCAATTATAGTCATTTTCCACACAAAGCTTTTTAAAGAAAATGCCAAGGTAGTACTATATAATGGTTAAAAGAAGACGTGGATTTGTCAAAGGTTGGGGAGTAATTCCCGATGTCGGTTCTGGAAGATTCCATAAAGAATCAAAAAAAGTAGAAGAAGAACGCCAAAAACGTTTCCAAACTGATAAAACACTTCTAAAAGAAAAATAAACAAAACTATCAAAAAAAACAATTTTTCTCTTAATTTTTTATCTTTTCCAAGATACCTAATTTATTACAACCTACAAAGAGATTATTAATTATAAGGATATCCTAAATCTATCAAATATATCACCTCTTATTGAAGGAGATTTAGAAAATTCCTACTCCCACACCTAAAGAAGTGGGATTCTGCGGAATTTTTAATCTAAATTTCCAGCAAATGATTCCTTCAATTTGTGCGAAAATTGACAATTTTCGAACACCTGAAAATATAGCATTTTCATATGCATCCCAGACTTAAAAGACTGGGATTTCTTGAAACGTTCATTTAACAAAAAGAATTTTATTATTTTTATTATTCTAAATTCAAAAAAAAAAGAAAAATTATACCCAAAGGCCTAAAATGATTGCACTAACAAGCATTCCTACTAAATAATATCCCACTTGGATCAAATACAATAAAAATGGCTTTTTCTCCCAAACTACTGCACTAAGACCTACTGTAGCAATAAATCCTATCCATAACCAAAATGCCATTTCAATTGCAGCAACTACCCCATAACTACCTGTTATAGAGATCATTTCAGCCAAAATCGCCACTAATACAAAAGTTGACAAAAACCCAGTCAGCATCTTTTTTCCCATGCCTTCCTTGCAATTTTCCATATCTTTCTTCTTAACTTTCATTAGCTTCATCCAACCACGTCCAAATAGTGCTTCTGAGTACCAAAGCCAACCTATTAAGAAAAAAGCTACTGAAGAAACCAATGTTGCTATCCAATTTATATTTTCCATTATTATATTCCCCCGAATAGTATTTTATTCATTGAAAGAGAAGAAAATTCAACATATAAATCTTTAGTATTACAAATCAAACATAAAACTATCAATAAAGAAATTCTCACTACTTCAAATCACTTTTTAAGCCAACCATAATTCCAAAGTGCCAAATACTCCTCAGCCTTTTTCTTAGAAGTACCACTTTTCACATAAGCTTCATTTTCCCATTCATAACGCCATGGATTCCAAAAAAAAGGTAAACAAAAAACATACAAAAACAAGTATTTCCAAACTCCTACTTCTTTTTGCTGTTTCAAATGGATCCTTTCATGTTTGAGAATACGGTCCCTTACTGGCTTTGACCAAGAATAAAATCCTTTTGCTACATAAATATTAGGATAAATTGTTGTTGTAACAGTAGGATTCAAAAACACTGTTAACCACCAAATTTGTCCTTTTTCTTTGATCTCCATCAAACTCACCTACCTGATAAAATTATTATAACTATTGATAATACCTTGAAAATTGTTATAATGAAAATCTATAAAATCATTATAAAACTATCAACCTTCTCCAAGATAATCCTTATAAGGATGCGCTTTAGCTTCCATATCAAGCAATTTACGAATATGTGCAACTAAATTGTTATGCCTATATCTAATTGTATCAACATGAAAAACTTCTATATCTGTAATCATTATCTTAAAATACAAATGTCCTAAAAATCTTGTAAACCAATTTTTTTTCTTAATAAATTTTTTCTGCCAATCAGTATGTAAAATAGGAGATACTTTAACTTCAACTCTACCACTAAACAAAGACTTCTCTCTTCCTCCACCAATGTTTACCTTTACTTCTTTCATATCCCACATATGAAAATCTAACTTAAACTCATACTGTGCATATTCATCAACATTTCTAATAAAATTCCAAATCAGCTCCTGCTCAGCACCCTTAACTGTCGGAACTTTATGCTTATAATCTGCTTCATGAAATTTAAAATTATAATTCTTTGCCCAATCTACAAGCCCTGCATAAAAAGCATCATAATCAAAAAGACCCTTATATCTAATATAAGTAGTCTCCCAAGCAGGAATTTTCCTATAAGGCATTGGATCAGCGATATTTTTTTTTGCCACATCAACAAAACTCACTTTTGGTATTTAAAAGCCTCGGTTATCAATTAGATTCAAACTTGCATAAACTCCTGAATTTCCTTAGCCCTCTTTGATTCTTTCACTTCAAGAAACTTAAATCTTCTTCTTACAATCAAATTAGACTCCTCACATAGATTAGAACAAGGAAAATGTGAAAGTAAACAAATATCCTCTCTTCGAAAATCCAAACTCATCAACCCTTTCAAATCTTCTACAACTGGATTAAAATTTTCTTTAGAAAAATTGGCACAAAAAAACATCTGACAACAAAAAGGATAGCCAAGCAACTCTCCTAAACGTGCATGATTGCCTTGTTTTTCAAACAATTGTCCAAACAAAGACAACCTTTCATCTTTAGAGATATAACAAAACTGCATTCCCTTTATAAGATCAAAATCCTTAGATTCAATTGGCACCCTTTCACCTTTGTTAGAAAAAAAACCATCCTTATCCTTATTAACAACCTTAAAATCTGACCAAGCAATAAACAACTCATTAAAATCACAATAATCTTGCACCTTTTGCTTCTCAGATTCATAAAAACCCTGACGCACAACTAGTTTTTCTCCATATAATAGATACAAAATCTCATCTGCCTTCATTTTAGATCCAAAAACTGATACTAACTCATCATATTTCATAGTAAAACATCTAAACTACTAATTTATAACATTTGTTACAGAAAAACTAAAAAAAGCTACAAAATATTTCTCCACTGGAGTTCGCATAATGTAGCTTAATCTTACAAAACTATTAAATAAAAGCCAAACAAAAAATCATTGATCATGGAAAACTGCAAAAATTTTACTCAAATTAACAAAAATTCAACTAACATTGCTGGCGGAAAAGGCGCTTCCTTAGGTGAAATGATTGGAGCTAATATCCCTGTCCCTCCTGGATTCGTTATCTTAGCACAAAATTTTGACTCATTCATTCATGAAACTAGCATCAAAGCAGACATAATATCAACTTTAGACAAAGTAAACCACAAAGATGTTGCTTCAATTGATCATGCTTCAAAACAGATCCAATCTATGATCTTATCAAAAGACATGCCAGAAGATCTAACAAAAGAGATTCAAACTAAATTTCAAGAATTAAACAGTAAATTTGTAGCTGTTAGATCTAGTGCAACTTCTGAAGACAGTGCTGACGCTGCTTGGGCAGGCCAGTTAGACACATTTCTAAACACAACTAAAGAAAATCTAATCCTAAACATCAAAAAATGTTGGGCTTCTTTATTCACCCCTAGGGCTATTTTCTACAGATTTGAAAAAAACCTACAAAAAGAACAGATCTCTGTAGCTGTTGTAGTGCAAAAGATGGTAGAAAGTGAAATTTCAGGCGTAGCCTTCTCAGTACATCCTGTAACTCAAGATAGAAATCAATTAATCATCGAAGCTGGTATAGGCTTAGGTGAATCTATCGTATCTGGTCAAATCACACCTGACAGTTATGTTGTCCAAAAAGACGATTTAACACTACTAGATATCAGTATATCTGAACAAAAACGAGCTATTGTAAAAGGCCCTGATGGCGGCACAGTTTGGAAAGAACTTGGTGAAGAAGGCGAAGACCAAAAACTTAGTGGTAAGCAGATCATCGAACTTAGTAAAATGATAATTAATATAGAAAAACACTACGGATTTCCTTGTGATATAGAATGGGCAGTTGAGAATCACATTATTTATATTACTCAGAGTAGGCCTATTACTACATTGTCTAATAACGAACCAGTTAAAAAAAAAAAGACTAATTAAAACAATTACAAGAGAAATTCCATTAATTTCAGTTGAAAGTTATTATAATGGCATGGTTAATAAAACTAAAGAGTTTTTTGGTTTCAAACTATCTGAAAACTTGTTCTTATTTAAGAATGGAACTAGTCAAATTTATAGAGAAAACGAATCATTTCATAATGATTGTCCTAAAAAAATTTCAAATTGGCTCAAAAACAATGAAAATCTACTTCAAGAATCATTTAAAGGCCTTCAAGACAGCTTAGAAATCTCAAAAAAAATCAAAAATTCTGATATTTCTGATCCAATAAAAGCAATTGATCTACTAGAAAAACTAAATAACACCTTCAAAAGAGGTTGTATTGGTCTTATCACAACATATTGGATCCCTGTTTGGCAAGAAAAATACAAAAAAAAATCATCAATTAATTTATTTAAAGAATCAACCATTGAAAAATTAAAAGAAACTAGAAATCAAACTGAATCCTTTTTTGACGAATCTATAGAATCAATGTTCATTCTATTAAACAAAATTGCAGATATAAAAAACTGGGACAAAAAACTACTAAAATACATCACTTTTGATGAATTAAAACAATCTCTATCTGAAAACAAACTCTTTTCTATTGAATCACTAGAAAATAGAAAAAATAATACCTTTGCTTACATTTCAAAAAAGATTGTTCCTGAAAATAAACTAAACAAGTTCTTAAATGAAAAAAACCTATTCATCTATGAAGAAAAGATAGAATCTACAGATACAATCAAAGGAACTACTGCAAATAAAGGTAAAATAAAAGGTATCGCAAAAATCATTTTAAATAGAGAACAACTAAACAAGATACAAGTATCTGAAATCCTAATAGCACCTATGACTACTCCATTCTATCTCCCTGCTATGAAAAAAGCAGCAGCCTTTGTCACAGATGAAGGTGGAGTCACTTGCCACGCAGCTATTATTTCTAGAGAAATGAATAAACCCTGCATCATAGGTACCAAACATGCTACTAGTTTAATTAAAGACGGAGATTTGCTAGAGGTAGATGCCAATAATGGCATAGTAAGAATATTAAAAGGAAGCTAAAAAACAGTTCTCCACTGGAGTTCGCATAATGTTAAAATGGAAGAAACACTAAAAATTAAAGCAGACCATGGCATAGTCACAATCCTTGAAAAAGCTAATTAAGATACATAATTCTATGTACAAATATACATAAGCTCCATTTCCATAATTCTAGATCCTACTAAAACTGTGCATTACTAATATACAATAATTCATATTACTAATACATACTTTTATATATTAGTAATATAAACTAACTCTGTGCTAAAGGAAAAACTTCAAAAAATTGTTCAATTACAAAAAAATGAACTAAAAACAAAAGAATTAGGTATAAATAGAGAGATTAAAGCTAAAATTGATATCAAACTCCCTTTTGCCACCATTCTCACTGGCATTAGAAGAAGTGGAAAATCAACAATTTTAAATCAAATCATCAGCAAACAAAAAAAATGGAACTATTTTCACTTTGAAGACATTAGATTAGGCAAATTTGAAGAATCTGACTTCGAAAAATTACTTGAAATCTTTGAAGAAACGAATCCAAACTGCAAATATTACTTTTTTGACGAAATTCAAAACGTAATTGCTTGGGAAAAAGCAGTCAGATTCTTATTAGACCAAGGCAAATACTGTATCATTACAGGTTCAAATGCTTCACTTTTAAGCAAAGAATTAGGAACAAGACTGACTGGTAGACACTTGAACTACGAAGTATTCCCATTCTCATATCTAGAAATGCTTAAACTTACAAAAAAAGCTCCTTCAATAGAATCATTTGAAAATTACTTCAAAAATGGTGGCTTTCCTGAATTCTTAAAAACAAATAAAATAGAAATCCTCCAAGAACTATTCAAAGACATCATCTACAGAGACATTATCGTTAGATACAAATTAAGAGATGAGGAAAAACTCCAAAAATTAGCTCTATATCTACTAACTAACATTGGAAAAGAGTTCTCATATAACAAACTAACAAAAGTATTCAACTTTGGATCTACTAACTCTGTTATTTCTCACATTGAACACTTCGAAAACAGTTATTTGTTATTTTCCATCCCAAAATTTGACTTCTCTTACAAAAAACAGATCATAGGCCCAAAAAAAGTTTATACTATTGACACTGGTTTTAGTTCTGTCAATTCAACTTCTTTTTCTAATGACAAAGGCAGAATCCTAGAAAACATAGTCTTTTTACATCTTAGACGTCAATACAAAGAGATTTTCTTCTTCCAACAAAAAAATGAATGTGATTTCATTGTAAAAGACAAAAACAAAGCTATTTTAGCCATCCAAGTCTGCTATAAATTAAATTCAGACAATTTAGAAAGAGAAATCAATGGCTTAAAACAAGCTATGGAATACGCTAAAATCAAAAAAGGAGCAATCCTAACATACAATCAAACAGACAAAATTGATGGAATCCCCATAATTCCAGTATGGAAATGGCTACAAAAACCAAGTAAAGCTTAAAAACACTCTTAACTCCAAAACTCCCATAATGATCAAATACGAAAAACACGTAAGAGAATATACTTTACTAGGAGTAACTGCAGTTATCTACGAATATTTCTGTCAAGATTTCATTAATTGGTTTGGCGGAACCTTCAAAGAAATGATCTTCACAATCAAAGATAACACTTTCTATCACTTCCAAATTGAAAATGACAGGCTTGAATGCTCCAAAAAGTTCCTAGAAAAAGTAAATAAAAATGAAGTTGATTTAGAACAATATACAAAAGAATTCAAAGAAATCATTCAAAAATACAAAATTTTCCTAGAAAAACCAATAGAAAACAAAGAATCTATCCTAGTACTATACAAATTCTACAGACAAATGCTAAGATACGCCTATGCTGCTATTGATACAATTGATGTTATTGAAACTCTAGATCTAGAAAAAAGAGAAAAATTCAAAGCTTGGGCCATGCAAACAAGACATTTGGCAGAACCCCTTTACAAATGGGGAGAACAAAACTATATTCCAAAATATTCTGAATTCTTACAAAAAACAGAATTAAAAAAATATTCTATAAAACAAATTCAAAATATACATTACTCAGAGATGCTTGATTATCTTAACTTAAACAAAGTTCTTCCTCCACCAGAAATTTTAGAAGAAAGATCTACTTCATTTTATATTCAAGGACGTCCAATAGATATAATAAACATTTTTCAGGGTGAATCTGCAACACAAAAATTCAAAGAAAAACAACTATTCAAAATAACAACAAAAATCCTTCAAATTGGAGATACAATCACAGGTAAAACTGCCCAAGTTGGAACTGCAACAGGAAAAGTCTGCATCATTAAATCAAGAAAAGACATGCAAAAGTTCCAAACAGGAGACATTATTGTAGCTCCTATGACAGATCCTAGTTACCTCCCAATCATGAAACAAGCAAAAGCCTTCTTAACAGATGAAGGTGGAACTTTATGCCATGCTGCAATTGTTGCTAGAGAACTAAAGATTCCTTGTATCATTGGAACTAAGATAGCTACAGAACTTCTAAGTGATGGCGATATAATTGAATTAGATGCCAATAATGGAATAGTCACAATTCTAGAAAAATCCAAATAAGCTTTATAAATGAGCCAAAAAAAGGCATTCTAACACATATTTAAGGTGAAATCACATGAGTAGAATAGATAGAAGATTTTTTGTAATTGGAAGACATGGAGAAGCACCACAAAAACCAGATGGTGGTGGAAGTTACGATAGAATCCTACCTCATAGCATAGTTGACTTATACCAACAAGGAAGCACATTGAGATATGAAGTAGGTGAACAAGGCTTAATTCTAGAAGATGGCTTGATTGTTCATACTGCAAGAGTTAGAACAAAAATATCTGCAAAAGCACATTTTGCTGGAGTTTTTAACAATAAAAGAAAAGAATTCATGCACGGTACAACTACTTGCGCTGAAGACCTAGACAAGACACACTACAGTTGGAATAGAGTAAGCTTCCAAGATGATCCTAGACTTAACTTTGGTAATCCATTTGGTAACAGAAGAATCTACAACAATGGACTAGGTGCAGCTGACTGTGTAAATTATTGGCTTAGACACCCTACAGCTACAACACATGAAGAATCTGAAATTGAACCAGGAGTTTCAATTGAAGCAAGAACCACAACAGCTTTAAGAGAAAATCTAAACAAAATCACCTCACAAGATGGTAAAATTAAATACCTTGAAATAAGAAGTCATTCTGGTGTCGTAGATTGGCCAGTGATGGCAATAATCAATTCTGGTCTAGAAACAAAAATGGACTGCGTTGAACAAATGGGTGGTGCTATCCAAATGGGAAACACAAGTATCCTAAAAATCGATAGAACAGAAGGCGGACTATATCAAGCTAGTTTCGAACTCAGAGGAGAGACATACCAAGTAGATCTGCAAAACCTACTTAGTTAATTTCCTTTTTTTATTTTATGATAACTCTATTCCTTACATTATTATAAATGGAACTAAGTAATGCTTCCTTTCCCCTAAGATCAGTTCTAAAACTCTTTTTTGAATAAATTAATGGACTTACTTCAACACCCAAAAGTTGCGAAATTTCTCTACACACCTTTCCAACTAATTTTCTATCCTCATTAACAAAACAAATATCTATGTCACTCTCTTTTTTTACATCTCCTAACACATAAGAACCGAACAAAAATATTTTACTACTAGAATCCATTATTTCCTTATTTACTAAAAGAAGCTTTAACATCACATTCAATTTTTCTTGTTTTTCCAAAACTTTCTCTAAATGGTACTCTTCCAACAATTGCAAAATTAAACCAATATCCCTATTATTAGACAACTCATACATTACTTCTTGCCCTTTTTTCTCCTTCATTAAAAAACCTGCTTCAGTAAGCTTTCCAAGCACTCTATGTGCAAGAGATGAATTTAAATCCAAATTTTTTGAAATTGACCTCAAATAACTACTTCCTTCTGCATATATTTCAAACAGTACATTCATTCTAACTTTGCTTAAAGGTAAAATTTTCATAAAATTCATAGTAAAGTCACCAATATTTGTATATTCTTCTTTATCTTATCTAATTCATACCTGATATCCTCTTTTGTAACTTCCTTCCAAGCTTTTGGTTTATACAAAGCAAAATTCCTTTGAATACGCAAATCATCTATATCTTGAACAGCACTTCCTACTGAATCTGCAAAATCCCTTACATTTTCTACATCTCTTACCACAATATGTAACTTTTCTGCTATATTATCCAAGATTATTTCCTTTTTCAAAAGAGCTGTCAAGATACAACCATGATCTTTAGAAAAATAGCCACAATGTTTAACCAATAAAGCATTTAACATATGAAATAAAGCCTGATACCCTTTTACCCTTACCCAATAATAATCTTCATTCTGAAAATCATTCTCAGCTGAAGCTATATCTTTTTGACTTCTTAATACATAATCCACAAAAGTAGATTTTTCTGCATCCCTAAAAGACTTCTTTTTAACACAAAAGTCATAAGCCTTTTGTAATGCTTTATTTGATTTTGGTACTCTCTTTGTCATTTTGACCTCAAAGTAATCGCTTGATTACCTAAAAGTAAACAATACTATATAAAACTTCCTATTATTAATACTTCAATTACTTTATTACAATAACAAACCACCTCATCTCATAAAACCCACATACTCTCCATCATACCTTTCCATCATTCTTTCAAAAGTATGATCTAAAACCTTATTTGGGATATAATTTTGTCCCCTAGGACTTTGACCTACTAAAACTGTTTGGTACAACCCTTGATCAATAATAACTGCATCACAAAATCTTCCTTTTTTGGAATGATAACTAATTTCCAAAAATCCTGGCTGTCTATGCGTAAAATTCCTCTCAAAATACCTTTGAAATCTTAAAAAATCTTTTTCATTACCCTTAGCATAATCTGGGAATATTGCTTCTATCCTTCCATCAAAATCATAAGAAAACAATAAAGGTGCTCTCATAATACCTCCAAAATCAGCAAAAACTTCTGCTCGTCTTACTGAAGCAACTAAAACATGATGCAAAAGTAGCATGTTTCTATTAACTAAATCACCTACAGTAACCACAAAACAAAGAAAAGTAAAAGAGTATAAAAAATCACCCATTCACACAAAAATAACAATACAAAACACCTATTTTATAAAGAAACACAGTATTTTAATACTATATGAACAAAAAAATAATAAAAAAGATACTTAGTAACAAAGATCTCTTCAAAACTATATTCGCAAAAAAACAATTAGAAGTTCTAAATAAATACTACAATAACAAACCCCTTACTAAAACAGAACAAAGCTATCTTTACAAAGCTATCAAAAACAAACTAGCAGCTCTAGAAACACTAAACCAAGAGTTCTACATTACTGGTAACAAAATGATCAAAAGTAGAATAATAAAAGCAAAACAAATCTTAAATGAATTAAATAAAGAAAAAGCCTTCATATCTGGAAGTTTTCTATACAAAAAAAACTATCAAGACATAGATATTTTCATAATATCAAACAAAAGAAAACAATTTGAAAAAGGCAAACACCATTACGTATATATATCTGAATCTGACCTATCTAAACCTATTTTCCAATCCGCATTAAATTACTCTATCTCTACATTTCAAACAAACATTGAACCAATTGTCAAAAAACCTAAATTTAATGATTTGATTACTAGCTATGAATTAGCAATAAATGAAATCCTTGATTATGAAAACAATAATAGAAAATTAACAGATAATACATCTGAGAATAGCAAGAAAACAATAAGGAACTTGATCTTTGAATATTATCTTCACAACAGAAAAAAAGTACTAAATTCATATCAGTTATCAAAAATTGTGCACAGAATTAACAAAATGAGCAAAGATAAAGAAATAGCTTATATTAATAACATCACTAAACGCCTTTTGACTAAACTATATTCTCCAACATATCTATACAACGAACTAATTTCTTTTATAAAAACTCTAGAGCAAGTAAATAAAGAGTATAAAAACAGCAAAAATACTGAAATTTATATAGATATGTTAACTGGAGTCAAAAATGCTTGCAGAAGAGCTAAAACATAGATTAAAAGAACTTTTTGGTGAACAAGTTAGTTTTAACAAGGAATTCAACTTATATGCAAATAAGATAAAAAATATTCAAGAAACCTTATTACCTTGGTGCGAGAAACTAAAAAACAAAGAGATAAAACCAATAATTGCACCTAAAGCAAAAGATTCTATTCTTTTCATAAAAAAACTTGGATCCTCTAATCGTTGCATAGTTATCAAGATAATTAATCAAGAATTCAAAGAAATTCACTTAGCTGATCATAAATACGCTGATCCTAAAAAGTATTTGTAAAATACGCCATTTGGATCAGTGTTACGAAGCCAAAAGTATTTTGGGTGAGTATACTATGACAATCTAAGAAAGAGCTTAGGTATAAAAAGAAATAACAAAACTTACTAAAAAAATAAACTAAAAAGAAAAAAACCTATTCAACAGTAACCTTCAAAGTGTATACAGTTACAAACAAATCAATAAACTCATAGTCTCCTGCTTCTGTAAAGGTATACTCCCATGAATCTCCAATATCTAACCTATCACTTCTGATATCGCTATGTGTTCGTAAACCATATATCTCAGCTTCATTATAAGCATCTACTCTTGCATTTTTGAATCTAACTGTTGTTCCTGCTGCAATTGTTAAACTGTCTGGACTATAACCTTCATCTATAATCTCAACTACAGTAACTGGGTCTTCTTCAACTACAACTTCCTCAGTTTCATTTGTTTCTTCAGAATCACTAGTTTCTGTGCCATCTACTACTTCCCCAGCTTCTGCAGTTTCACTCGCTTCATCTGAACCTTCTGTATCTGTTTCAGTTACCTCTTCAGAATCTACTGTTTCAGTTACTTCCACAGCAACCTCTTCTGCAGATTCAGCTACTTCTTCTACTACATCTCCTGCAAGTTCAGAACTTTCTTCAGTCAATTCAACAATAACTCCCTGCGGTTCTGCTTCACAAGAAAACAAAAATAAACTAAAAATAACTAAACTAAATAAAAAAATTAACTTTTTCATAACTTTAACACCTCATTATCTATAATTTTGATTTAAATATTACAAGTACACTTTGTACTTTCTTCACTTGAACATAAACTTCTTCCTGCTTCAGCAAACAAACAATCCATATCTACTTCAGCACAAGCATCATCACAGATCAAATCTTCTCCTGTAATTACTTCGCTTTGCTCAAGCCATTGTAAAAAGTCATCATATGTAAACAAAAACTCAAACACTTCATTTACATCTGCTACAGCCTGCTGTGCATCTGCAATTACAACTTCCTGACAAATCCCCTCTGTACATGAACAATAATCTCCTGAACAACTATAACACTGTACATCCTGACAAGAACTATCTGCACAATCAATTAAACCATTAAGATCATTATCAGCTCCATCATTACAAGAAGCAACTGATCCACTCCCTTCTGAACAAGAGTATGTGTTTGTAAAAGTAGTTGTTGGAAATATTTCTGCAGTTTCAATGTCCATTTCTATTGATTCTGGAGCATTTGAACAATCAAAAATAGATTCATCACTATAACCTGAACACTCTGAAGTTATTAAATCAAAATAACTTCCATCCATATCAAGATTCAAAGATCCATAACAATAAATATCTTCATCACCATTTGAACAGACAACACTATCATCTATCTCTGTATCATCTGCACTATATAAATAAACTCCATGCATTTCACTTGAACTAACAACAGAATCCTCTAAATTCAACTTTGTACCTGAAACATAAATCCCCATTCTCCCTGAATTTGTTATTTCTGAATTCTCTACACTAAAAATATCTGTACCTCCACTTGAAGATACTGCTTTAATATTATCATAGAAACTATTAACTCTACAATTAATCAATTCTACATTATTAGCATCATCTAAATAAAATCCTTCACTAACACTACTTCCATCTCCATTAAGTGTATATCCCTGACAATCTAAAACAACATCATCTGCAGATATTCTAATTCCATCCCCATTACATGACAAATCCTTAGTTAAAAAATACTCCCCTGATTCTGTAATCTCATCTCCACATTCTAATTGTTTAGGACAAGTATAAACTGTATCAAAAAAGTTCCAAGAACCTGTGTTCCCACTGCCTTCTTCAGAACAATAAAAATCATATGAAGCTGATGAACAAAAGTAGTTGCTTGTCATAGTGACAGAAGAAGAACCTACAAAATTAATCCCATTAGATGAAGAATCAGAAACTACATTTCCTTCTAAACTAATTGTATCTGAATAATACAAATATATCCCATTTGTTCCT
>CAZGQD010000006.1:0-51623 GCA_964527395.1 uncultured Methanosarcinales archaeon | reverse complement strand
TGAACTACCTACATCAGAAATTTCATTATCATCAATAGTTAAAATTGTTCCTTCATAATCCAATTTAATTGCTGAATAAGTGATATCTGATAAAACATTTCCTATAATATTTGCTTCCTCTACTGTATCTAAAATAATTCCATTATGTCCTATAGAATCTAAAACATTATTTGAAACTGTTACTGTCTTTGAATTACCTTCAAACTCAATCCCATCATTACTTGTTCCACTAATTGTATTTAAATCAATAACAACATCATCCATTCCTGAATCAACATAAATCCCATGATTCCATCCTTGAATATCACAATTCTGAACAGTAACATCATCTGAATTAACATATACTCCTGCTTTATTATACCCAGTCAAAAATTGGTAATTACAATCAACTGTTCCTGCAGAAGCAGTATAAATCCCTCCCCCTGTGCTACTCGAACTAGTATATTCAATAGAATTATCATAAATTGTTGCTGTATCAAAACCACTTTCTACAACTATTGCATATTTGTCATCTCCAGTATCTTTAATTATATTACTAGAGATACTAACTTCACCTGAACCCTCTTCAACATAGATCCC
Source organism: uncultured Methanosarcinales archaeon (assembly GCA_964527395.1). Classification (GTDB taxonomy): domain Archaea; phylum Nanobdellota; class Nanobdellia; order Woesearchaeales; family GW2011-AR9. The sequence continues at coordinate 51,044 of CAZGQD010000006.1, read as the reverse complement.
ATTATATCCTATATCCTCAATTGTAACACCTGTAACAGAAAAATCACTATTTGATCCCTCAAAATAAACCCCAGAATAATCTGTTCCAGATACCTTCCCACCTTCTATCACGGTTCCAGTAACGCCTAATTCAACAAAGATCCCATAAGTTCCTCCTTCAACATTACAATTCTTAACTGTAACATCATCTGCATTGACATAAATTCCTGTTAATAAATGCCCATCAACAGTACCTTCATCACAATCCAATGTATAACCTTCCAACTCTATATCAATCCCTCTGTAGATATCACAAACATCAGTATATTCTCTGGTAGTACTATCAAAATCACTAAAAGTTTGAGTTTCTTCAGAAATTGTTAAAAAAGAATATCTATTAATTTCATAATCATATTGCTCACATAAAGCTAACAAGTCTGATCCAGTAATATCAGAATAAAAACCTCCAACTTCCTCAGCAAAAACACTCCCACTCAACATAACAACAAGAATAACAAACATCAATGATAAAACCAACACTCTTCCTCTTTTAACCATACAAGCAAACACTCAATTATACTATATAAATCTGACGCTAAAGCAGCACAAAAACCATAGGTACAAAAGAACCAAAAAAAATCACAAGAAACAAAAAACCTAATCCTTTCTCCTACTACTGCCTTGAAAATATAGCCAAACAAGCAACCCACCAATCACAATTCCATTCAAAAGGCCAAACAAAAAGATCCAAGTACTCTCACTAACTGAAAAAGACTTCTCAAAAACATTTTTCTCATCTTCAAAATACAAACCTAATTCTCCCATCTCTAAAGCATACTCATAATAAAGTAAAGCAGAATAAGGCTCAGTTTCTGCCAAACTACCTGCATATTGATAATATGAATAACCTAAAATTGGAAACATTCCTTTTTCACTGTTTTTTGCAATCACTCTACTAGCAGCATTTTCTTTAACCAAAAGATACTCAGAAGCTGCTGAAGCTGGCAAACCAACTGAACTCAAAATTGAACTACTTTCTCCTTTTGCTTGTGCTGCTTGCGATATACATAAAGGATAATCACCTAAAGATTGAGCATTTTTACCTAATTCAATTTTTTCAAAGATATTTTCAATAGCAAAAGGAACATAAACTGATGCATAATTGTACCTTTCTTCTGCTTCAGCCAATTTTAAACCACAAACTTCAGACAAAGTACTGTTAGAAAGTTCAAGTTCACGACCAGACATCTCAAAAAACAACATCCAACTTTGTGCTGAATAAGCACGCTCAATAATAAAACCAAGCTCATGGTATGGAAACAAACTTGAATTAAATTCAGAAACATTCAAAGCTTCCATTACCACAACTAAAGCATCTAATCTCTCTTGAGCATCAGAAATCCTATCACTTACCACTATAAAAGTTTGTAAATCTGATATTGTTTCCATCTCCATACTATCCAATTTAGAAGAATAACTATTCAAATCACCTTGGACATCATCAAGAATCAACAAAATTGAGTTAAAATCAAGTTCATCTGCTTTTAATAATTCAGATCTAAGTGCTGAATTTAATCCAAAACAAAAACTTGCTGAAGCATAGTTATCTCCAATAGATGCTGCTGAATCAACAAGACCAAAACGTTCCTCATAATAATCCCATTCAACATCAGAACTGCCAGAAACAAGTAAATCCTGCTCCAAACTCCTAGCCCGCAAACAAAGATCTTTTTGTAACCTTTCCATAATAGACTCATACTGCAAATTTACTTCAAACTCTTCTTCTGCTTCTAAATAACGTTCACCTGTTAAATGAAACAAAACATCATCAAGTTCACTTACTTCAAAAGCAGAAATAGACAGATCACTAGCAACAAAACTAGCAAGTGTATAATTACTCTCCTCAGCTACATTAACAAAAGGATTTTCTCCAAATGGATACTCTGAACCACTAGACCCATCAGAATCAACTACCTCCTCAGCATCTAAAGATTCATTAGTTTCAACAGAACTCCCACCAGACAAATCCTCAGCAAGAGCAGTCAACGGAACAAGCACAGTTCCAAGACCCAAAGAATCTGCAGCTACAATTTTCTCCTTTACCCCTCCAACAGGTCCAACTGTACCTCCAGAATTAATAGTACCAGTTAAAGCCACAGAATCATCATAATCTAAATCCATCACTGCTAGAGCAGTGAGCGCCGCCATAGCAGCTCCTGCACTAGGACCTCCAACAATGCTAGTTTCAGAACGAATAGCATAAAAAAAATCATAATTGTTACAATCAAGAGAATAATATTCACAAGCAACCTGCTTTGCATAACGAGTAGATACTTGTGTATCTAATTTAGTTAGTGGAGTTGTATCTAAAAAAACCCTACCAGATCCTGGCTGAACTTCAACAAAAAGGTCTGCTGTACTCCCAACATGGCTCCCATCAGGCAATTCTTGAACTGCAAGAAGCGTCAAATGATACTCATCTGCAGCAAAACTAACTGTAGAAATTAATGCAAACATAAACACAAACAATAACAAACTTCTAAACATAACACTCCTATCAAAAACCATAGAAAAAACACAAAACAGCTAATATAAAAACTTAATCAATCCTCAAACTTAGTAATTTTCTTCATTTTGTCATACTTAAGTCTTAATTTCTCTGGATGATCTACTCCACGAAGCACAATTTCTTTTGCCATAGTCAAAACTTGATACTTCTGTCCACTATACAAAACTATATCTCCTTTAGCAAAATTACCTTGCCTAAACAAAACTGTCACACGATAAGCATCTTTTCCACTTATTTTAGTATGTAAACTAGCAGATTCTTTTATTTCACCGCCAAATTTGTTACGAAGCCTTTTTCCAAGCGCTCGAGTAAAATTGTTATCTGCTACTTTGTAATCATAACCACCACGAACCTTACTAAAATCAGTAATAGGCATTTTAGCTGCAATAAATTCAGAATCAACATAATCTATAACTTCTTGTCCAACTCCACGAAGCTGCAGTATTGCTTCAAAGTACTTATCATGCTTTCCTTCAAGTGTTCTTACCATAACAAACTCATAAAAAACACCTTCATTTAATAAATCTGTCCAAAATTTTCCCTAAATAATCAATTCCCACCAAAACGCCTTTTTCTTCCTGAAAACCACAACAAAGCTTTTTCAAACTCTGAAACTCCAAAATCCGGAAACATTTTATCCTCAAAAAAGATTTCAGCATAAGCACTCTGAATTGGCATAAAACCAGAGATTCTACACTCTCCACTAGTTCTAATCAACAAATCTACATTAGAAACTCCTTTAATCCCAGTATCTAAATTCAAAAGAAATTTCTCTTCACTAAACTCCTCAGCACTTTTAAATAACCGAGAACAAGCTCGTAAGATCTCATCTTTTCCACCATAATCTAAAGCTAAACAAAAAGTAAATTCAGTATTTGAAACCGTCTTTTCTTCTAATTCAATAAGTAATTTAACAACTTTATCTGGCAATCTATCTTTTCTCCCAAAATGCACAAAACGAACTATTGAAAAATCTGGATCATCCCTTATACTAAGCAAAATTTCTTCAAATATTTCAAACAAAACCTTCTTTTCCACACTTAAACGCTTCCAATTTTCTGTTGAAAAACCCCAAAGACTAAGAACATTAACTCCATTCTTCTTTGCACAAATATAAAGTTCTTTAAGTTTTTTATCACTTATTGCCTTTCTATGTCCAAAACTCCCTTCTTTCCCTTTTAGCTTTGCCCAACGCCTATTCCCATCTGGTATTATTGCTACATGTCTTGGAACATTATTCAATTTCACCATAGTAAAAAACCAAAAATACCTATTTATTAATCTAATGCAACAAAACTACATTAGATATTAGGCTGCATCTTTTCATGACTATAATCTAAACTAGAAGCAATTTTTCCAGAATTTACAACCTCAAAAAACTTAGGAAAATCAATGTACTGCTTTCCTTTCATTCTTTTGTGCATTAAACATAAAACACGGCTTGGCTTATGCTCAGAAACAATTTCATAATCTTCCAAATTACCAATCAACTCTCGAGTAAACTGTCCTACTTCTTCATGAAGTGGCATATTGTCACGCTCAAGATGTTCTCGTGAAGCTCCAACATGCATATAAGCTTTAACTTCAATAAAATCCGGACTTCCACGATTAATTAAACTCACATATCCTTCAATGTCACAATCATTGACATCTTTAACCATTGTAAGACGAATACATGTTCGATAACTTGCCTCTTTCATCAAATCAAGTGATTTTAGCAAACGTTCATAGAAATCAATAAACAATGGACGATCAACTTCCTTCAACTTATCTTTATTAGGTGCATCAACAGAGATATAAAACTGAGTTATATTCTTAATTTTAGCAATCTGTTCAGGATACTGTGCATTAGTTACTAAAAAAGTAGATATTTTACGCTTATGAAACTCCTCTAACAATTCATTAATCTTAGGATAAGCTATCGGTTCACCAGTAAGCGACAAAGCAACATGACGCACTTGCTTCATTTGTTCATAAAGCAACTTAGAGGTCTTATCATTCCCCCCAAAACCCTGCAACAATTTAATATGAGCCTTTTCACTAAGCTCAATAATTTTATCTGGATCATCCATAGCACCTGGCCACTCTTTTGCAACTGGCGCCTTTTCACCTCTCCAACAAAATGTACATCTATTAGCACAATGCATTGAAGATGTCATTTGCATACATTGATGAGATCTGATACCATAAAATTTGAATTTGTAACATCCTCCTTCTGATCTAAGCATCTTTTTAGTCCACCCACACACTTTTACAGCACTGTGTCTACCTACCATTCGGTACTGTTGTTTCTCTAAATCTGCTATTTGCTTTTGAGTCAATAAACTTCCAGTTTCTTTGTATTTTATAGATTTAATCGCTTCAGCTACCATTCTAGCCAAAAAACCCTATATTCATTTAAAAAAGCTACCTTTATAAAGCAAAAAGTTCCATATAACCAACATGGTATTTAACAAACAAGAAAAAGAGATTATTAAAATCTTAGTTGAAAAAGAACTAGCTGAAATCAAATCTGACATCAAAAAACTAATGATAACCAACGCAGATTTCATCACAAAATCAAATACAAGCACAGATGACCTTGAATTTCTCAAAAATGAAGCAAAATACGAAGAAATTCTAGAAAAGCTTAAAGCTAAGATCTAAAAACAGCACCTTATGGCAAAAAAGCAAGAAGAAACTACAAAAGAAACAATCTCAATTGCTGATCTACAACAGATTCATGAGACTCTAGAATCACTATCAGCTACTGCAAAACAAGTAGAAAAACAGTTAGATTCTATCATAATCACCAAAAATGCTATTGATACTATCACCAAAACCAAAGAAGATACTGAAATATTAGCACCTTTGGCAGATGGCATTTTTGTAAAAACAAAATTACACAAAGATAAAACTCTTATTATCAATATTGGATCAGAAACTACTGTAGAAAAATCTGCAGATGAAGTCAAAAAAATGATTCAAAGACACGAAGACACTTTAACAAAACAAATGCAAAAAATTGAAAAACAAATTGAAACAAAAGGCACAAAAATGCTAGAAATGATGCAAAGTTACGAAGCATCTGATTAAAATTTAATCAAAAACAAAAAAATAAACAAAAGAAGTGATATTATGTTTGGTAAACTAAAAGAAAAACTAAAAAATTCTTTATCAATTTTCTCAAGAAAAACAGAAGAAGAAGCACAAGAGACAAATGAAGAAGTAAAAATTGAGCAAGAGCAAAGCTCAGAAGAAATTCAAGAAGAACAAGAAGCTCCTGTTATAACAGAAACTGAAGATTCCTCACTTGAAACTAAAGAAACAAAAGAACCTGAGCTTTCTGAAGAACCAGAGACTATTAAAGAAGAACAAAAAAAGGAAGAAATTTCTGTAGAAGAAACTGAACAAAGGTCTGAAGATATTATTGAAATAGAACAAGTATTTAAAGAACCTGAAACCTCTAATGAAACCCCTGTTATAGAAGAAACTACTGAAACTCCAGAAACAATTAAAGAAACTGAACAAGAAGAATTAAAAGAAGAGCTTGAAGAAGTAAATACCGAGTTAGAAGAACTTAATGAAACTCAAACTGAAAAACCAAAACCTATTAAAAAAGTAAAAGAACAAGCTATTGAAGAAACTAAAGAAGAATCTATAGAAACCACTAAATCAATTGAACAAATTGAAACTAATTCTGAACCAAAACCTGAAAACACTGACATTTTTGTTGAAAAAGCATCTAAAAATATTTCTACTGAAACAAAACAAGTAGAAGAAACAGCTCAAGAAGAACCAAAGGTTGAAATCATTCATGATGAACCAAAAAAATCATTTTTCTCAAAATTAAAAGACAAATTCAAGAAAAAAGACAAAGAACCCTCAGATGAAGAAAAACAAAGTCAAGAAAAAGTTAAAACTATCCAAAAAGAAGAAAAATTTCAAGAAAAAAAATCAAAAGCTGAAGAATTAATCAGTAATATTGATGAAATTATTGAAGAACCTAAAAAGAGTCCTAGTCTAGAACCAGTTGAACAGATTCAACCTGAAAAAACAACTATAACTCAAAAAGAAGAAAAAAAAGCTCCTGAGCCAGAACCTATTTTAGAGGAAAATAAAGCTGAAACAAAAATAGAAGAACAAGTTCCTGAAAAAAAGTCATTTTTCTCAAAAATTAAAGAAACTATTACCACAAAAAAAATCTCAGCTGACAAATTTGAAGAATTGTTCTGGGATTTAGAAATCACTCTCTTAGAAAACAACGTTTCCGTAAAAGTGATTGAAAAAATCAAAGAAGACCTAAAAAAAGAATTAGTTGATAAGCCTCTTCCAAGAGATGTACTTGCAAAAATCAATGAAACTTTGGAAAAAACAATCAAAGAGATCATCTCACAAGACCCAATCAATGTTCTAGAATTAATCAAAAAACACCAAAACAACAATCAAGAAAATAAAAGACCATATGTTATCACCTTTTTTGGTATCAACGGTTCAGGAAAAACTACTAGTATTGCTAAATTAACTAATTATTTCCAAAAAAACAACCTCTCAGTTGTCTTAGCTGCCGGAGATACATTTAGAGCTGCTGCAATCCAACAATTAGAAGACCATGCTAACAAACTTGGCACAAAAATGATCAAACATGACTATGGTTCAGACGCTGCTGCTGTTGCTTTTGATGCAATCGAACACGCAAAAAAGAACGATATTGACCTTGTTTTAGTAGATACAGCTGGAAGATTACACTCTAACACAAATTTGATGGAAGAATTACACAAAATCTTAAGAGTAGCTCCTCCAAACCTAAAAATCTTCGTTGGAGAAAGTATCACAGGTAACGATTGTGTAGAACAAGCAAATATTTACAATGAAAAACTTGGAATTGATGGAATTATTTTAACAAAAGCAGATATAGATGAACAAGGTGGAGCACCATTATCAGTATCATATGTTACTAAAAAACCTATTTTGTTCCTAGGTACAGGCCAAAACTATGAGGACATTGTGCCTTTCACTCCAGAGATAATCTTAGACAAATTAGGTTTTTCTTAAATAATAAATTATATATATATACTGGTCCGTAAGTAGAAAGTGGAACTTTTCTTACGGAACTGTGTCTCGAATCCGTAACCAAGTTATAGAAAATAGTTACGGATGAGTATATATCACCTAAATATTTCTATTTTTTTCTTCCTTCAGTGCATCATGAAAAGCTAAAGATAAATCTTTTTTACTGGAAACATAATCAATATAATCAACATTCTTTTTCCCACTTACATAAGGTGTAGGATCAATTACCTTAGACCCCCTATATAAAGAGATATGCACATGAGGATTCTTCCTACTTGCATTTCCAGTAATCCCAATAGTTCCTAAACGAGTATTCAAAGTAACTAGATCTCCTTTTTTAACAAAAACCTTATCCATATGTAAATAGTAAATCTTTAAATTTCTATAAAACAATTTAATTTTAACAAAATTTCCATTTCTCCATTTATCAACTTTATTTTTCTTATCTTTCTTGGTCCAATTTGTTTTTACAGCCTCAACAACTCCAAAACCAATTGAATACAAAACATCCCCTACTGGACCTGGAACATCTAAACCTTCATGAATTGTAACTTTCCCACCAATTCTAACCCTTTTTGCATGCCAATTATGTAAATAAGGATTCATTATTGCTTTAACTTCCTCCCATTTTTTCTTAACAGGCGTCTGAAAAACAACATATCTTTCAATTGAAGGAACCTCAAAACCTTCGTTAACTCCAAAATACAAATCTCTTGGAACTACTATTTTTATTGAATAAGCCAATTGAAAATCTTCCATTGGCTTTCCATAAGGTAATTCACTACTAAATAAAATCATTAACCTCAAGGCCTCTGAATAAGATTTGCCAGCATAATTCAAATTATTTTTCACAAAATCCAGTAATGTATTACCAGCATCTACTACAACTGAAACAAAATCCTCCTTTTCTAAATACCTTAAAACATCTAAAGCCAACTCACCTTTAGGAAAAAAAAGATAATCTCCAACTGAAATTTCACCTATATTATCATTATATTCTTTTAAAACAGAAACTGCTCCTTTACCTTTCTTACAATAAAGTTCAGCTATTCTAGAATAAGACCATCCTTGTCTTAATTTAATTGCAACAAACTCAACCCCATCTTTTTTAGACTTTATCAAAAAAACTGCCCTTCCTTCAGTTGCTGAAGAAAACTGGAAATTCACTTTTGCTTCTTCAAAAAAATCTCCTAATTTCATTGTAGCTGCTACTGCTGCTGTAGCTCCTGCACCAAGCATAAATTTCCTTCTACTAAGTAAAACTGCTTCTTTTTCTAAACTATCAAAGTCAATTATAGCTGCATGTGCAAAACCAATTAATTCCTTTATCAAACCAATTTCTGATTCTAAATCTCCCTTCAATCTCCATAATTCTTGGTCATCATGCAAATTACCATGACCTCTTGCACTACTAAGAAAATCAGCCTCAGTTCCAATATTCTTCAAATCAATACCTAATCTGCCATGAAAACCTGATAATGCCTTCAATAAAGAATTGTTCTCAGCATGTAATCTATCAAGGATATCTTTCAAATGACTTTTTGAGTCATATTTATCAGACAATTTACCTTGCAGATCTGACAAAAAATGCTCTTCTATTTTCCTCTCTTCTCTAAAAACCCTTTTTTCTAACCTAGCAAGTTTACGATAAACCCTAAAAATATGCAACAAATAATTCCTACTTTCTTTTTCAAGATCCTTTGATTTAACAGAAACTAAATGTAATAAAGCTTCTAAATCTTCAGCTAATTCTTTAAGTAAACTTATCTCAATTGAATATTTACTTTCAATATTCAAAGCTATTTTTCTAGCTTTCCTCTTCTTCATCCAAGCAGAAATACCTTCTTTAACACCCATTAATTAATAACCAATAAAACATCATTTAAATATCTTACTACCTAGCCTCAGCATAGTTTAAACAAAATAAACACAACATCGCCGATTAATTTATATACAAAAAGCTAAAAAAAAACTCAAGATGGACTTTAAAATTCTCAGCGAACTATACCAAAAACTTGAAGCAACTTCCTCAGGGAACGAATTAAGACAAATACTTTCAGATTTCTTCAAAGAAACAAATAACAACAATGAAGACAAAGATCTTATTCCAATTCTAACATACCTTTGCCTAGGTAAAATAGCTCCTGACTATGAAAGTAGCACTCTTGGAATAGCGGATAAACTCCTTTTGAAAGCAATTGCTAAAGCTTCCAACAAAAGCAGTAAAGAAACCATCCAAATGATGCAAAAAGAAGGTGATGTTGGTACAGTTGCACAGATCTGTCTTAAACAAAAACCAATGACTCTGGTTCCAATCAAAAGCCTAACTGTTAAAGAACTTTACCAAACCCTTCATAAAATCAAAGATATTAGTGGTACTGGTGCTCAAGATACTAAAGAAAAAATTTTAATCTCTTTATTTCAAAAAACCACTAAAGAACAATCAAAATACTTAGCTAGAATCATTTTAGGCAACATGAGACTTGGTGTAGCTGATATGACTATCCTAGATTCTCTTGCTATCGCTTTTACTGGTAACAAAGCTAACAAAAAGCAAATTGAAGCTGCCTACAACATCTGTCCAGATCTAGCAGAGATAGCTAAATCCTTAATTAAAGGTGGTTTAAAAAACATCAACAATATTCCTATTAAAGTTGGACGTCCAATCAGAGTTATGCTTGCCCAACGTGTAGAAAACCTAGAAGAATTGCCAAATAAAATCAAGGGAGAAATGCAAATTGACGCTAAATATGATGGAGAACGTGTCCAAGTTCACAAAGATGAATCTGGCAAAATCACGCTCTATTCAAGACGTATGGAAGAAATCACGAACCAATACCCTGATATGTTAGAATTCTTAGGCAAAGAAGTCACAAAAACTGCAAAATCATACATTTTTGAAGCAGAGATCATGGCAATTGACCTTGAAAATAATAGTCACAAAAACTTTCAAACATTAATGAAACGAAAACGTAAAACAGAGATAGAAAAATACACAAAAGAAGTCCCAATTGCACTATATTGCTTTGATATCCTTTATCTAAATGGCAAAGATCTAATGAAAGAAAGTTTGCCTACAAGAATAAAAAAGTTAGAATCCATTCTTAAAACAAGAGACAGAATCAGAGTTATTGAAAAAATAAAAACTGAATCTATAAAAGATGTAGAAAACTTCTTTAACGAGCTTATTGCAAGAGGCGAAGAAGGTATCATTATCAAATCTCAAGAAGACGAATCTTTCTATCGTGCTGGTGCTAGAGATTGGAACTGGATTAAATGGAAAAAAGACTACAATAAAGAACTAGTTGACACCTTCGATCTTGTCATCATTGGCGGCTACCATGGTAAAGGTAAACGTTCAGGCACCTACGGCTCGCTTTTATGTGCTACATATAATCATGACAAAGACATTTTTGAATCAATTAGTAAATTAGGAACTGGTTTAACTGACAAAATGCTAGAAGAAATCCCTTTCCTATTAAGAAAACACAAAGTTGACAAAAAACCAGCTAGAGTTAACGTTAAAAAAGAAATGACTCCTGACGCTTGGTTTGAACCATATCTGGTAGTTGAAGTTATCGCAGCTGAAATCAGTAGAGGAAATCAGCACACTTGCTGCCAGATCGGTGACAAAGGTTACGCTTTAAGATTCCCAAGACTAATCCAGATTCGTGGTGACAAAAAAGCAGAAGACGCAACTTATAGTGGTGAAATAAAAGAATTAGCAGATCAGATGAAAAAATAGGATGTTAACTTTTATGAATAAATTGAACATTATCTAAGTTCTTAAATTCCTTATCTCCTGTTAAGAACAAAATATTTCTTTCTTTAGAAATAATATAACCTAATACATCAGCATAAGATAATTTCTTTTTCTGATTATTTAACTTAAATTGCATTGCTTCCTTCACTTCTTCATTACTCGGAACTATCACTAAATCAATAATTTTTTCATAAACCATCTCTGCAAATTCCTTATTATAATCTTTAAGAACAATATAATATACTTCCATAACATTCAAAATAGTTAAAACTCCTTCTGATTTCTCAAAATAATCAAAAACTAAAGAATTATTTTTTATATACTCAATTATTGCATAACTATCATAAAAATACAATTTAATTCCACCCTTCTCTCATTTCATCTTTTATTTGTTGAGAACTTTTCTTCCAATTTTTCAATAAACCTCTTATTGAACTAAGGTCACCTTTTTTCTTCTTTATAGAAAAAGTTACTTCATCATTCTCCTGAAATCCTAAAGAATCAACAAGATCCTTTGGAACAGTTACCCCTAAAGAATTCCCCCATTTTCTTAACTTTCCTTGAGCTTCCATAAAGATAATTATATTCTAATTATATATAAAGATTTCGAAACTTCATCAACAATTGAAGAATACAAATAGGATTTCATATACGACCCTATTGAAACTAACTATTTCAATAGTAACTTAAAAAAAACTGGTCAAAATCATTAATTTTCAATTATAGCTCTTCAAAAAATCTTCTATTACTCTTTTCTGACTTGGTAATACAGATACAAAAGAACTAGGTTCTCTAGCCTCAATTAAACCTTCTAAAATATCATCAGCATCTAATCCCCTATCTACTAATTCATCATAAACATCACTCATAAAAGTTTCTCGATATTCCAACATTTGAGCTGCTACATAAGTAGCTCCTGCATATCCAACTAATACAGTTGAATTTGTATTTGCAACATCAACCTCCTCAAGCATAGAATCAACAGCAGAATAATCTCCATCTTCTAAAAGATCTTCAATTTCTCCATCTGAATCAACAGAAATATCTCTTAAATCATCATCTAAACTCATTTTTTCACCCAAAATAACTCATTTTCTTCTTGTTTTGTCCAATCTCTTTTCCTCTAGCTGAACTAAAATATTCTTTAACCTTGTCATAAGCTTCTTTTATCTCTTTATCAACACTAGCTCTAACAGATGTCAAAGCCAAATCAAAATGTTTCATAAAAACTTCAATAGCCTCACTGTTCTCCCTTAAAGAGATCATAGCAGCTTCCCTACAAAGTGCTTCTACATCTGCTCCTACATAACCATCAGTTTTCTTAGCGAGCCTTTCTAAATCAACATCAACCGCTAAAGGCATATCTTTTGTATAAATACCAAACAATTCTAAACGCGCAGCTTGATCTGGAGCTGGAGTAAGTATCACAGTATCAAACCTACCTGGTCTAAGAAGCGCAGTATCAATCACATCTGGTCTATTTGTAGCAGCTACAACCACCACATCAGTTAAACTCTCAGTTCCATCCATCTCAATTAGAAGTTGATTAAGCAAACTTTCATTACTATCACTAAAAGCAGAACCTCCTAAACCACGTTTCTTAGCAAAACTATCTATTTCATCAAAAAATATTATTGATGGTGCTGTCTGACGTGCCCTTTTAAACACATTACGCAATCTCTCAGCTTCTTTACCCACCAAACCTTCTTGCTGTAAACTACTACTATTAACTAAAATAAAATTAGCTTCACTTTCTTTTGCTACTGCCTTTCCAAGTAAAGTCTTTCCTGTACCTGGTGGACCATAAAGTAAAACTCCTTTTGGTGGACGTATCCCTAAACGATTGAATCTCTCTCTGAATTTCAGTGGCCATTCTACTGCCTCACGCAACTTCTCTTTAACATCGCTTAAGCCACCGACATCTGACCAACCTACACTTGGAGTTTCAACTAAAACTTCTCTCATAGCCGAAGGACGTACACCTTTTAATGCCTCTACAAAATCTGCATGATGTATTTGCAACTTCTCAAGCATCTCTGTAGGGATCTCTCTTCCTTCATCAATACCTTCAAGCTTCAGATCTGGCAAAATTCTACGCAGTACAATCATAGCTGCTTCTTTACAAAGTGCTGCCAAATCTGCTCCTACAAAACCATGAGTCACTTTAGCTAAATCTTCTAATAAAACATCTTCAGACAATGGCATATTTCTAGTGTGAATTTTCAAAATTTCACATCTACCATTCTTATCTGGAACCCCAATCTCTAGTTCACGATCAAACCTACCTGGTCTACGTAATGCTGGGTCTAAACTATTAGGCCTATTTGTAGCTGCTATAATTACAACCTTTCCACGCACTTTTAATCCATCAAGGTTCTTAAGTAACTCCGAAACTGGCGTATTCAAAAACTCATTTGTACCTCTATCTTGACGCTTAAAAGCAATAGAATCAATCTCATCAATAAAAAGTATAGTCGGAGCTTTATTTTTCGCCTCTTCAAAAACTCGACTCATAGTCTTCTCAGTCTCACCTGGAATCCCTGAAATCACATCACTTGCCTTTAATTCCATAAAATGAACACCACTTTCAGATGCTACTGCTTTTGCAAGAAGTGTTTTTCCTGTTCCTGGTGGTCCATAAAGTAAAACTCCACGTGGTGGATCAATTCCTAAAGTATCAAAAACTTGTGGATGACGTAGTGGCAATTCAATCATTTCTCGCACTTTTGTAATCTCTTCTCCTAAACCACCTATATCTTCATAATTTACTCCTAAGTGTATCTCTTCAGAAGACAAATCAACTGCTCGTGAACTAAATTCAACTTCAGTATCTTTTCCTACCACAACAGGCCCTTTCGGACTTGTTTCTGCTACCATAAACCGTAAATCTCCAAGACCAAGTCCAGCAAACCTCTCTTCCATGGCAGAAAAAATATCATTCACACTATGCGGCATATTTGGATCAAACCTTCTAGGTCTTTGCCCAAGTGAAACTAAATCTCCTTTCACAAACGCTTTACCTAATAACCCTATCTTAAACAACTGTGGAGAAGCTCGAACAACTAAATTATTTTGTGCAGGCGCAATTACAACTTTTTTTGCAACTTGAATCCCAACCTTACGCACAACAACAAATTCACCAACAGATGTTCTTGCATTAGTACGACTATTCCCATCCATTCGCAAAATTTGAAGACCTATATCTCCTGGATAAGCTCTATCTACAAGTGCAACAGTTTTTCTCTCACCTTGAATTTCAATTGCATCCCCAGGACTCATTCCTAATTTACGCAACTGACTAGAATCTATCTTAACAATACCTTTATTCACATCCTCTTGTACTGCTTCCATAACCTTCAATCGAAGCTCAGAAACAATTGTTATGCTGCGATCAGCAACGCCTGAAAATTCTTCCAGTTTTTCATGAACTTTTTCAGTCATAAGTTTACCACCCTTTTTAAACCAACTTTAGCACATCATACTATATTTAAAGATTGTGAGTATTTAACATCAGTTACCTTCAAACACAAATTTTTCAACAAACTAACCTCTTTCAGTTAAAATATCAATAACAAAGCAAAAACAAAAAAAAATGATAATAAAAAAGAACTAAAATTATGCTTTAGCTGGATTTTGAACAGCTGGTTTTGACCTAACTTTCGGAAGTGGTAAAGGACTTGGTAAACTAATCTCTTCAGAAATCTTAATAGCTTGAATATTTCCTTTATGAAGTGCTGCATTTACAACTTTTTCCATAATCTCCATTGGAACTTTCTTATCTTTGTCCCATTGAGCTTTGATTTCATTAATTTTAGCTTCAGTTTCAGTATAAAACACTTGTCCTTCAACATCAATAGTACCTAATCCTGGTTCATATTTGCAATTAAATGAAAATGTAAACTTAACTCCAGCACTTCCTGGTACATTTAACTCTAATCCTTCTAAATTTTTAATAGAAACATTGTTGTTAATCTTAATCTGCCCACCTTTTGCATCAAGTTTCCTTTCTGCCACAACTTTATATAAATTAATTTTTACAATTCCCATTTTAAATACACCTTTAATATTATTCTAATCAACTCTTTATAACTTCATTTCGAGAACTTTCTCTTTATAAACTTTGCTCACAGCTTTATAAATCAACCTAACAAAGCAGATAGCACGATTTGGTAGTAAAAATTTATATAAAATACTTCAAAATAGACAATACATGCCTATTTTAGATTACAATGATGGAATTGTACCAGTTGAAGTATCAATAGTTCCAATAGATGATTTTACTGATTTTCAGCCTTTTGAAAAAGCAAAAGGCGGAGGTCATGATTTTTTATATAAAGCAAACCTAAACGAAGAACCTGTAGCAATAAAAGCTAGAAGAGATGAATTTCTTTCAGGATTTCTAAGAAACGAAGCATATTCTCTACATCAATTAAGAAGTGTTACTTGCACTCCTGACCTAAAGGGTGTATTAGAACATTGTAAAATTCCAAACACAACAGATAGAATCAACTTTGGAATTGTTACCAGTTGGGCAAGAGGTATACCAATTCTTGACTGTGAAATCTATTGGGATGAAGAGAAAGCTGCTAAATATAAACAAAGAACTGGAACAAACATCCACGCACAATTTGCAGATCAAATTGGACAATATTTAAGACAAAGTATGCAAAGAGGTTTAGTTGACCCTGACCTTAAAAAAGGAGATACTTTTTTAGATACAACAGAAGAAAGATTATTAGTTACAAAAATCGACCAAGATAACATTAATAATATTAATGATTTAAATTACCTTGAACATTTTTCAACTGAAAATATCCCTCACAAATACAGTTCTGCAGTTCATGGATTAATAGCATACATACACAATCTTCCCTTTTCAACTCCTGAATATATTAATAACTACTTAAATAGATTAAAAGCAAAACAATTGCTAGATCTTACAAGAAGATTCGAAACAGGTGATTTCAAACCTAAAAATGATAAAATCAATCAATGGCAAGGTAACCCTGATCCTACTCAGTTCCTAAAATTCCTAAACCTATGGGTTCCAGCAATGCATGAATTTGGTGAAAGATTTATTTCCTAAGAATCAACTAAAAGTGAACAAAGATACTCAGCAACTCTTCTATGCCCACTAAGCTCAGTGCCATTCAATTCATTATATCTCACTTCTTGTTTTCTACCATAATTAGTATTAGCTACATTTGGATCTATACAATACCATCCATCATTACTCTTCACAAACTCAATCCCGGCTATTTCCGAACCAACTTCTTTCAAAAAGCTCTTAATGTTCTCATCATAAGGAAAATCTTCAATATCTACAATAGTAAACTTTTCTTCTACTACTTGATCTATTCCACATAACCCCTCCTGACATGCATCAGCTGCACAATTGTTATACACTCCTTCCCTTACATTAACTTTCACAACATAATACAAGTCTCCTCCTACATATTCAAACCGATATATGCTAGGATTCAATTCATCCTCAGAAACTATTTTCTCTTGCACAATCAAATCCTTACCTAAAAAAGACCCTTCTAAAGAACCTTGCTCTAATTTTTGTTCAAGATCCTCAAACGATCCAAAATATTCAATCCCTGCCCCAGAACCTCCTATATTTGGTTTGATAAAAAAAGAATCATCAAAAGATCTTACAATACCCAAAATCTGATCAATGCTCCTACAATTAGAAACAAAAACTGTTCTTGGAATTAAAATCCCTGCTTTTTTTAACATCTCAAACTGTTTTGCCTTATCTAATTCTATTTCAATTGCTTTAGAACCATTAACAACTCTCACTCCTTTTGATTCAAACCCTTTAACAGATTCCAACATATACTCATTAGCTAACGGTTTTCCTCTAGCTAAAGCTGATGGACTTGCTCTTGCATAAACCAAAGCAACTTCTTCCAACTCAGGCACTTTTGGCATATTTTCTCCATCAAATTCAACTATTTCCAGCAAATCTCTTCTTCCTATCTCTTCAAAAGCTAAAGCAAAATCTTTAGACCATAATTCATTATCTGACAATATCACTATTTTTTTATTCATATGAACACCTCACAAAGCAATATTAAAGAAATAAAAAAGAGAAGAATCTTAGCAATCATACCAAAAGCTAAGAAACAAAAGTAAATTGATTAAATAGAATTAACAACAACAACAAAACTCACTAGAATTAAACTGGATAAAACAACTATTTTCTCTTGATTGATTTTCCATAAGAAAAATTTAACAAAAAGAATAGAATATAAATCTTTTGACAAAAATCACTTATTGCTTCCATACTTGTACTTTACACTTCTACCTAAAGAGTTAAACAACTTTGATAAATTAGGATAATTTTCAATCCTTTCTTCAAATCCATTAAACAAAATTGAATCCATGAAAATGTTATAAACCTCTCCAATTATCGGTCTAAAGTAACAAAGAAAATTAATTCTATCTACATTTTTCTCAAAATATAAAATTGCAGTAAAACCCATTATCACCGCAATCAATAATTGAATAAAATCAGCGATATCCATAACTTCTTCCTACTAAACCACTAATTTTTTTATCACCTTCTTCTTTTATTGGAAACTTTATCTTAACTGTCCGACCTCTAACAAACCTTGGAAAAAGCCCATCAAACTTAAATTTAGACTTTATTTTAACCTTTCTTTCAATATATCTAACCATAATAAAATAATAAGTATAAAAACAATATAAACCTTATGCCTTAAATTATACCTATGCTAAACCATTTATACCTTATCTTCAATAAAAGCCCCAGCTACAAGCAGTGGAAAAGCAATCGTAGCATCACATGTAACTTTCACAGACAAACCATTAACTTTTATCTTTCCCCAAGTTACAGCTTCATCTGGATTTGCTCCACTATCACTTCCATCAAATTCCATTCCAGTATTGATATACACAGCATAATCAAAACCTTCACGAAAGATGTTTGCGTTAAGTGCAAAATGCTTAGAAATTCCTCCACCAAGACAAATAAAACCTGTACCTTCTTGGCAATTTAATACAAATCTTACAATACTATAAACTTCTCCAGCTACATCAAGAATAAAATCTTGTTTTTGCTGTTTGAAATAAACAATCATATCCCCAAATGCTCCATCAATAAGTCCTGGACAATAAATTGGAATCTTATTTTTGGCAGCATGATAAAGTACTGAACTTTCATGACCTTCAATTGCTTCAAGATCCTCACCTAACTTACAAATCATTGTGTTCGGTGTCCAAATTGTCCCTTTCTCTTTTTGTTCTTTATAACATTCTTCCAAAAATGGTCTCATGAACTTATCAAAATAAGTATACCTATCATTTGGTACAAACAAATTCCCTGTTCTATTCACACCTTTCTCAAACAAAAATGCTCCTGGTGCATTAAAAGTCCCTAATCTAAATGGTTTGAAACACTTAATCACATCTTCTTCAATAGCTCCTGCTGATGTTACAAGTACATCTACCATTTTGTTCTTCACTAAATAGCAAATTACTTCACGAATCCCAGAACTGATCATATTTGATGTAAACGACAAAAATATACAAACTCCTTCTCTTCTCATTACTTTACATATTTCAATAGCTCTTGCTAAATTACTAGCTTGAAACCCTGTAGTTCCATATGCTCCTAGAAACTTTCCTAAATCAAATCCCTTTTCAAAATCATATCCTTCTATAGCTGGATTTCCTTCAAACGCAGTACAATCTTCCATATCATAATACTGTTCAATTCTGTTTTCTTCAATCTTTTTTGCAAATTCTTTCTCTTCCATATTCATTCACTCTACTTATTTTATCTTAATTATTATTTTTAAACACCTAAAAATAGCCTCCGTTCCCCTTGAAACGGCCATTTTAACCTTCTTTTCGCCTAAATCGGTTAAAATAGCCTTCTTTTATGATTTAAAGGTCAAAATGAGCTCCTTTTGCCAAAATAAGCCCAAATTGACTGTATTTTCGCATTTAACGGCAAAATTGACCTTCTTTAACGTTTTAAAGACCAAATTTGCCTGTAAAATCAATTTAAAAAAATCAAACTAAAAAACCGCTCACACTATAGAAACAAGAAACTTTAAGATCCACGCTTTCTTACTGAACTCATAGTTGTTTAGAATTGGGGTGTATTTAAAAATCTAGCGTAAGTAAAAGGTATTTTTCCATTTACAAGACCAAGAATTTTAAGAATAGACTACACGTAACTCCAAAATATTGCCAATTGCATATAATTGAAGTTAAGTTTAATCAAACTAAAGAATTAATAATTTCTCTTCTTAATTTTTTCAATTTTTTTCTTTAATTCATTTCTTATATCAACATCAAAACATTCTGCTAGAAGTAATGTTGTAAGGATAACATCAACAAACTCGCCTTCTAATTCTACTTTTTTAGAATTTAGTTTCTCATTTCTTTGAAGAGATCGTTTATGTAAGATAGCTTCAGAAAGTTCCCCTAATTCTTCCATAACTTTAAGCATCATGGGGTAAGTAATGTCCTCTTTATCTTCAAAGCCATAATACTTCATTAGTCTCGCATGTTCTTCACTTACAAATTCAACTAGTTCATCAAATTCCATCTTAAAAATTGAAAAATAACAGAAGTTATAAATTTATCTACACTTTAGTTTGACTTCTCTGCTTCGCTCCGACCTTCTACGAAGAAAGCATAACATCGTTATATCCAAGTTTCTATCATTATTAAAAAACCTAAACAGCAAAAGAATCTAAAACAACTAAAGAATCTTACAAAATATCTTATAATCCACCTCCAGAAAACATATTTGATCCAAAATCCTATAACCTTGTTATAACAAAAGCAATTTTTCCTCATAAAAATCATAAATTGCCATAATCACCAGTCTCATAAATATGCATAGCTCTTCTAAACTTTCTTCCTAAATTTGGATCTAATCCAGAATCAGATTTAATAATTTCTTTTAAATCAAAACCTCTCACTGTAAGTGCATGAACTGCATTAAGATCAGCTGCTACTTCTCTATCTGTAATTTTATCAAAATAAACTTTTTCTCCACATTCTTCTTCTATTTTTCTTTCTAAAATTTGAAGTCCTCCAGGAATGTAACTAATTACGTGTTGCTCTTCATGAGCCCTTATCCTCAAATTAAAATCTTCTCTTCCTACATCAAGATATAATATATGAATATGAGTTTCATCCCCATTTCCATAATTGTTAGGCCCATGAAGCAAACTAGCACCACTAATATAACTTAGACCTGAAGCTACATTAACCAATAATGTATGAAATCCATTTTCATAAAGAGCATGCTTTCTTGCTTCATTTCTTGCTTTTCCAATCTCCATCCCTTCAACATTAGTCAAATAACGAGTCAAATGTCCAACAACAATTTCAAAAGCTCTACCAGTAATAGATCTAGGACCTTCACTCAATGGAAACAAACAATCTAAAGAACTAGCTCCTTCATCATGAAAATACCATCTTTCTGGAAGAGGTACAGTAATTCCAGAGACTTCAAATCTTGCAACATTTTGATTAGATTCTACCACAAAACAACAATTTTAAAACACTATTTAAAAACCTTAACATCAAAACCTAGGAAAAAACCTTCCAGTCCTTTTCATATACTCTTCACAATCCTTAAACTTACCTTTCAAAAAATTCTCTTCTGATATTGCTGTATACACTAAAATTCCTAACAAAAGCAAATACAACGCAGCTGTCAGCAAGTTAAAAAACACCAATATCAAGCCTAAATAATACAAAATCATACTTGTATAGATTGGATGCCTAATTTTAGCATAAAGTCCAGTCATCACCAGACTCCTTTGCTTCTTTTGATTCTTAGAAATCCAAAAATGCAGATTTTTTTAAAATATGCATCTGAAAATTTCTAATTTTCATGAATCATCTCTATTTTTACCCAAATGTTTCATAGATACATATCCCAAAACCAAACCACTAAGCATTACTAACAAACCAAAAACTAACAGAATAGCATTCTTAGCAAACATAAAACTATCAAAAAAATACAAAATAAACAAACCAACAGCAACAGGAGCTGCTGCTAAGCCAAAACCCAAAAAGCAATTTAACAAAAGATTCAAACCAAAAAATAGAAAATCATTCTCAAAAAAAAGAAGATGATCTAATCCAAGATCACTCAACTCAAATTCTCAATACACCCGATCAATAGCTCCCTTAACGCCCAAAATCAATTCTTGCACTGTTGAGTACTCTACAAACCTAACTTTTTTAAGAGCCTTAAGAGACGAAGAAATCTTTTCACCCTTTTTAAACAAACATACTATTGGAATTCCAAAGCTATCTGCCCATCCAAGCTCAATTCCAAGACCTGTAGAAGCAAAAGACACTTCAGCTACAACTAATTCACATGAATTAGATAAATAAGTATTAGAATCAAACAATCCAGAAGACTTTTCATGTGGGAACACAAAATCATAGTCTTCAAAAAGTGAACTATGACGTATCACACCATATAATTCAGCTTCAAAATCAAACTTTCGTGAGTGTGCTACATATATTCCCATTGCAAATAAAAAATAGGAAGTGAAATCTATATAAAACTAGCGTAAATAATATAATCAACCAGACAAATAATTTGCAAGTGTAGAACCAATAATGCTTGCATACCCTAACAATTTGGTATTTTCATAAATCCCTGATATTAAAAGTAGTGCTGGTTCTGCTGGATCTCCTATTAGGTAATAATCCTATCTCATTACTAACTGTTCTTTCTAAATCTAAACTCATTATAATTACCTCTTACGCTTTCTGATTCTTCCACTTCTGGTCAAATCCTCAGCTATAAAATTCTTCAAATAATAATTATGATCATAAAGCAAATGTGCAATAATCTCTTTTAACGCATAAGCATCTTTATAATCTAAAATTGCTCTTAACTGATCATCCTTATACTTCAAAACTGCAAAATACCTCTCACAAAAAGCTTTTTCAATCAAAATACGTTCTTCATAAGCTTCTCTTTCTTGATGCAGTCTTGCATCAAACTTACGTACAATCCCAAAATACAAATGCATTGGATGTCTAAAAATATTAACTACATCAGTTACTTCCCAAATCCCAGAATATTCAAATTTGTACTTTTTAAAAGCAAGCTGCAGCGCAGTTTTAACTGGCCATATACCTTTATTTGTTGCAATCACACAAATCTTCAAATACGCTAAATAAGTCGCTTTTGCACACTTGTTAAACAGCCTCTCTGTCTCCACAGGTTTCTTTCCATCACGAATCCTATGAAATACAGATTTGTCATAATGATCTAATAAAAAACGCTTAACATTGTTCAAGATAAAAAAGTTCTTAAAACACTGATAAAGTCTTCCTCGCTCTGAAAAACATTCTATTGATTGAATATTATGTATCCTATCAGCCATTTTTATCTGCATAGCCATTTCTCTTACACGGTCAGAGTAATCTATACTTGTAAACATAAACGATAAAGATTTGTAATAAAAATGACGTTTGTGGCGTGTCAACAAAGATAAAACTCCTACTAACTCAGAAACAAAATCACGAGAAATCCCATACTTCTTTTTCAAATTAAGCAAATCAGCTTGGAACTCCTTAGAAAATACCACCTCATAAGAATCAAGTATCCTTTTACCCTTTTCACTTTTGTGATCAATCCCTTCATCCTTAGCATACATATCAACTTGCTCTTCAATATAATCATGTAAAAGTCCACCCAGCAAAGTTACTTGATCAGCTACTCCTCCTCTTCTCTTCAGATTCATAACTACATTAAGTGGATGTAACAAAGAATTTTCTCCATTTTTACGTTTACCTATCCTTTTATACAAAACTTTTACCTTAGAATAAAAAAACTCAGCTACTGGATACATCACATCATTAGAATCAAATAAATCTCCAACATCTAGAACCTTCTTTACTGGCTCAGGGACTTGTAAATCCACAAAAGTATATTCCTTTTTGATCATTTCACTTGCCTACATCAACGTAGAATTAACCTAAATAGTCAAAGATTATAAAGCTTACTATAAAAAGCAGATATTATTCATATTAAAACAACAAAACTAAACCTTCTCTAAAAACATACAAAATTACTTCAATTTTACATCTGAAAAGATTCTACGTCTTCCAGCACCTACGAAAACTACTTAAAGCACTAAACAACCAAAAAAAACATGAAACTTTTAGATATGCATTGCCATTTGACCCATGAATATTACCATGACAAACTAGACAAAGTCATTCAAAGAGCAAAAAACGCCAAATTAGGAGCAATTGTTGTATCTGGTGTCAACCCTCCAACTAATAGAGAAGTTCTAAAACTGCAAGAAAAATACCCTGAAATCATCAAAGTTACACTTGGCCTTTACCCAACTGACTTAATTGGAATAAAACCAGACGAAAGTGGCCTCTCAATCAGTAAAAAATTCAACTTAAAAAGTGAACTAGCCTTCATTGAAAAAAACAAAGACAAAATCATAGGAATTGGCGAAATTGGTTTAGACTACTATTGGACAAAAGACCCTAAAGATCACTTAAAACAGCAAGAAAACTTCAGAAAAATCATTCAATTCGCCATCAGAATCAAAAAACCCATCATTATTCATTCACGAAAAGCAGAAAAAGACGTTCTACAAATCCTAGATGAAGAAATCAAAAACAAAGAGATCAATGTAATACATCATTGTTTCTCTGGAAAGAAAAAACTAGTTCAAAAAGCAGCAGATTTAGGACACTACTTAACTGTTCCAGCAATAGTAAAAAAACTAAAACAATTCGAGTACCTAGCACAAATTGTTCCTATCACTCAATTACTTACTGAAACTGATGCCCCTTGGCTAAGCCCCTACCCTGACCAAAAAAACGAACCTAAAAATATTACTGAATCAATCAAAAAGATTGCAGAAATTAAAGAAACTACAGAATCTAAGGCAGCAAAACAGATCTGGGAAAACTTCCAAAATATTCTGAACAACCAATAAACATCTAACCCAGTAATCAATTTTAATCTTGAATCACAATTACCTAAACAGAAATCATCACAACTCCTAAAACTATCACAATTATTGCCAAATACTGTTGTAAATACAATTCTTCTTTATAAACAAACTTCCCATATAAAGTTGCAATAAGTGGATTTGCAAAAGTGAGTGCAGCCACTATGCTAACAGCACCTCTACTGATACCTAAATTAAAAAAAAGTGTTCCTATTGCTCCAAATAAAGCTACAAAAAACAAATGTTTCAAAACACTTTTATCTTTGATAGAAAAACCCTCACTAGAAAAAAACAAATGAATTCCACTATAAACAAGTACTCCAAACTCAATAATAAAAGATGTTAATATCGGTCCTAAGACGTCCACTGGAATTTTGAACAAAAAGAACACTAAACCCCATAAAAAAGTAGTCAAAAGAGCATAAGGTATTCCACTAGAAAAATCAAACAAATGCGAGTTTCTAAAATCCTTTAAATTAATTGAAACCAGTATTATCCCTAACAATATCAACAAAACTGAAAATATTTGAAATAAACTCAAAACTTCTCCAAAAAAAATCAAAGAGAACAATATTGTGAATACAACTGAAGAATTTGCTATAGGAGAAACAATTCCTACCTTTCCAACTTTTAATGCTTTAAAAAAAGAAATCAAAGAAAAATAACCTATAAACGAGATCCCTAAAGTGAATAAAACATATTTCCATGATAAAACTACTGAATCAATAAATGAAACTAAAACAAAAAAAAGAATCAAACTTAGATAAATTGCCCTATAAAAAACTGTTTTTTTTGCTCCCAACTTTTTTGATGGTACTTGAGAAATCGCATTACTAAGTCCAAAACCCAAAGCTGCAATTAACCCAAACAAAATTTCCATTAATTAAAAAAATTATCACTATTTAAAAAACATTCCAAAATAACTTTCAAAAATACTCTCAACAGACTAAAAAACTAAAAATATATAAACAATTTACCTTAAATAAATTCTAATGAAATTTACAATAGATACACAAACAGATTCACTTGAAAGATTAAGTCAAGTTGTTAAAATTCTTCAAAAACACATTAAAGAAAGCGAAGAACAAAGATCCCAAATTCAATTCAACTCTAAAAAAAATAACGAAACTAGTGAAATCAAGCATAAAAACACTAAAGAAAGTGAAGGTACTGCTCCAAATTTCAAACAATTTCTAAAATTAGTTGAAGAAAAAAAAGACATTGAAATAAATAATAAATAAAAAAAAAAAAAATCAATTAAACTGATAAAAATATAATGAAAATAAGATAAAACTCATTACTTATCCTTATTTTCTACTTCTTTACTTTTTTCATCCAAATCCATCTCTTGAGCTTCTTCAATTTCAGATTCTATTTGTTTTCTCACATCTTCATCTGGAACATATTTGACATCTCTACGACGATAAGATGACAAAAGTGAACGAATTTTAGAATATACAAAACCTGTATCTCCTGCAACTTCACCCTTAAAATTATTAAGTTCAGGCAAACTGTAAAAAATCTTATCAATTACAGCAGAAATAACATAAGTAACTGGGTTTGCTCCCCATCTATTTTCTTCATCTGAATAAGACCAAGAATCAAAAACAATCTCAATATCTCCTTTATCAAATTTAAAAATATTACCTTGAAGCTCTTGAACTTGTTCAACTACATTCTTCAAATTGATCTTAATTTTTATCAAAAGCATAATAGAAGAAGTTTTTTCTTTATAAGGTCTCAATTCAAAAAAGATATTTTTACCATTTTCAGTCACAACTTCTTCATGCCTTTTTTCTTGAAGAGTATAACCCTTTTCCTGTAAAGCTACATTTATTGAAGAAAATAACTCACTGATATGAAAAATCCCTGAATACTTAAGAGTCCTTCCATTAATCACAAGCCTCCTTTCTCCAAAATTTCTATCAGTCATATAAATCTCTCCTCATTCTCAAAAACAACATCATTTTCTTCAAATTCACAAACTTCTTTCCCATTAAACATTCAAACAAACTTTCATACCAAATTTATCAATTATTCCTAATTCATCTTTATTCATAATTTATCAATTGTTCCTAATTCATCTTTATTCATAATTTATCAATTATTCCTAATTTGTTCTTAATATGTTCTTAATTCATTATTTATTCTTATATCTATAATTATAAGAATTCATATAAGTTCTTACCTTTTCATACAAATCTGAAACATCACTTTCCAACCAATCTTTTGTTTGATCAAAATGCTGCTTAAAAAAATATTTCTGAAAAATCAACTGCAAAAACCACTTAACTCCCCCATCAGTCCACACTTCCTTACGATCTGCTTGAATATGCGCATCTATCATCATTCTCATTAGGCCTTGGTTCATCCTAACCATTTGTCCTTTATGCTCAATTTCTACTTCTTTTACATCAAAAAAATTCAATTTTATCAAAATATGTATCTTATAAAAGTCTGTTACACTCTTAAAAGGTTTTATCACAAAACGAAACTGTTTCCCTGATGGTGTTACTAACTCTTGATTTACTTTCTCATAGTAATCCCACCCTTTATCAAAGAAAAAATTAGTAATTACTGCATATACTTCTGAAACATTAAAAAGCCCCTCATAGGAAAATTTCAACCTATCAACAACTAAATACCTTTCTGCCACATTCCTACCTCAAAAAACTATTTTTCCAAACCATCTGTATCTGATCTTCTTGCAAGTTCTAATTTCTCTTCAAATTTCCTACGCCCATAAAAAATCCAATAGATCACTAAATTTCCAACTATTATCAATATCAGTAATAACCACGGACTCATAGAAAACAAAAATCAAATAGACATTATAAATCTTACCTCTATTGAGCTTACTCAACTGTCACATACATCTTTTTTACACTGTCATAACGATTTCCATTACCATCATAAACATAAACATTAAAGATATAAGTCCCTTTAGTAGCAGTATTAGGTACTTCTAAATAAATACTTTGAGCTTGATATTGATTTTCTTCAATATAAAAAGGCCCTTCATCATAAAGCAACCATGAGATCGCATGTTGACTTGTTGATGTTTCACTGTTATCCTCATTCAAATACCTTGAAAAAGCAGCCTCTATCGAAAAAGAATCCCCATAAGTTGCAGCTTCAATATTAAGTATCCCTAACCCAAAAACATGACTATCACCTCCGATTAATGTCACTGTATGCAATGGAAGAGCAACTTTCTTCCCTTGATCCACAAGCAAACGCTGAAGTTCAGACTCAGTTTGTGCATCAAGTCCTTCTTTAATCTCTTCAGCTCCAGAAATGAACTGCTTCATAAGCAAAAGTCCACTAGTTAGAATTACCATGCCTATTATTACCATAACTATTGTATTAATTGCTAGATTAATAGAACCTTTTTTATCAAATACCCTAACCATCTATACGAAAGAATAAATTCTCCCTTATATATCTTACGTTATCTATGATGCTATGATGCTATGTACTTAAGCTGGCCTTTATGGAAAAATCATTTTCCAGACGCTGAATTTTAGCAAATTCATCATTTTGCGATTTTATAATAAAAGTCCTATGGCGCTTGGCCAGACTTACCGCAGGTCTAAACAACTACGCAATAATTTTTGTTCTATTTCATGAACAAAAATGCTTGTTGTTGGTGTAATTTCATAATGTAATTGCCAGTAAGGAGGCAAGCGCGCCAAAGACCTTTTACCAATTATCGCAAAAGGCCAGAACAAAGACCCAGCATCTTATCTATGGCGATGTCCTAAATCATTTGCGCGACCGTCTCCTACTGGCAATACTATTCGACACAAGACCTAAACAACGAGCATTTTTCAAGCATATTAAACTAAAAGTTTAATGCTACGAAACTTTGCGTAGCAAAGTCAAGAGAGCTATGCTCGAAATTAGCCTTGCTTGAGTATGTCTACTTGGAAAATAGTACGCGAATGGACACGCCTGCACTAACCTCATAAGCAAAGCGTTGAGGGTTTGGAAATTATCTTACAATTTCGAAAAGTCTGACCAAGCGCTTTAAGATTTAGGACACTGCCGTTATCTATGACTCTATAGATATTACACTTCTAAAATCAACTATACATCAAATCTCTTTGATATAAACTTACAACAGACTCTAATCCCAACTTAATTGCTCGATCCATTGCAACATCACAAACATCTTTATTTGCTATCAAAGGTGAAAGACTCTTATTTGAATCCCTAGGATTGTTCCAAACCGCCATAACCCCACCTACCCTCAGTTTATGGCCTATATCCTTTGCAACTCTTGCAATCGAAGTCATAATTCCAATCTCCATCTCTGAAGCATAAACACCAAGATCAGAAAGAACTCTTTCACGGTAAGAAAGTCTATTATCACGTATCTCTTCTGCACCAACCAAAAAAGCCTCTCTAGATTCACTTGTTAGGGTCTGTTTTGAAAAAACTGGACCTACATGATACTTACTCTCTCCAAAATCCACTCTATTTGTTGATTGCTCCATCAAATTGACCAATTCAGAATCACAAGAATCTAATTTCATAACTTCCATTGCTGCAAGTTTATACTGCAAAGCACCATAGATCAAAGAACGCCTTTTGCCTCTCCTATTAACATCTTGTGAATTACCCAAAATTGATCCAACTACTTTCTCAGCAGCCAATAAAGTAGCATATCTCAAATTATGTGAAACACTATCATGATCAGTTCTCACAAAATCACTCACTGCTCCAAATGAAGCTAATGTACCATTTGCAATTACTACATCTCCACCATAAATGTCTGATTGATGCGACCCACTTGAACCTACTCGAATCACAGTAGTTTCTTTTCTTCCTGCTGCAATCCTTGCTTCAAGTAACTCTTGTAAAACTATTTCTGCAGAACTCATACCCATTCCAGATGTGAGTAAACCAACTGGAACCTTCAAAAATTTACCTCCTACAGTACCTCTATGAAGATACCCTACTGCAATAGGTAATTTTCTTGAACTTTCTATTCGACCTGCTTTTTCATTTAACCTAGAATAGATATGATCCGTTCTTCCTGGTGAACCAGAAATTAACCAATTTGGAAAATCCCGCACAAAATCAGGGGTGATTTCAAGATGATGGCTTTTCTCTGCCATTATCTTAATACCACCGATCTACTTCTAAAAGCTCTTCATTACAAATATCTATCAATGCATTAGAACTATTTTCAACTGACAAATATGAACGCCTTGAAGCAAGAACCTCATTAATTTTCCCTGAACTCAACTCTTTCCAAGCAGGATGAATCTTCCTTAAATCTCTTTCAGTATTAACTCCAACAATTGGGTATCTCTCATTAATTGCTTCATGTAAGGTTAATCCAGCTCCTGCTCTTTCTTTTAACACAGACCAATGATGTCTCATCTCATTTTGTTGTTTTTGTGGACTAAAAGCACGGGCACCACCATCTTGAATTACACAAGGTAGCAATAAAGAGGAAGGACTCATAACTAAAGTCTCTGCAAACTCAGGAGCAATTATTGCATCTTCATGACAAACTAACAAATCTGTACCAGGATACTTTTGAACAAGTGGAGTTTCTGTTGTTGCAATACCAAAACGACCTTCTAAATAAACCACATTAGCATGGAATGAATCAGTTAACAAATGCACATATTCCCCTATTAATTTTTGAACAACTTCTTCTGCCTTTTCACCACCAATTGTAAAAAAATTAAAAGAATTCAATTTGTAACCTTTTGAAGCAACTTCCTCAAAAGTATATCTTAACGCACCTTCAAGTGATGTTCCTGTTGCAACTATATCCCCACAAAACAAATTTACATCTCTTTTATAATCTACTCGTTCTTCAGAAAATACTTTTGCTCCACTTGTATTTAAAACCCATTCTCCGCTCTCTTCTTGTTTTCTTTGACAAACAAGAGTATGCGTTGTCACATTTAAACCTAAAGATTCTAACCCTCTTCTAGAATCATAACAACGCCCCCCACGAACAATTTCAAGAACATCTGCTTGATTTCTTTCCGAACAATAACCTTTAATCTGTGAAACTAGACCTTCTTCAACAACTCTTTGAATAGCATCTTGAATATTATCCATAAACCTTGACCCTAAAACACCTGGGTCTGAACAAACTGCTCTAGTTTCTGGAGTTGATGCAATATAAGAACTCATTTTTGAACCAGTTGAATCTGACCCATGAATTTGATACAAAAAACTATCTCTTGATAAAGATAAACCTGGAACTTCTTGAAGATAAACTACCACTATATTTCAAAACAAGTTTCTTCAACAGTAGTATATATAATTTATTGTTATTAATAATAGAATTCATTAAAAAACACTCCTTTTAAGAAATGAAAACCTCAACAAAAAAGTAAAAATACAAAAAAATTATTAAAAGGCTAGCAAGCTCCTTCAGACTTACTTCATAAAAGTCTCAAGAGACAAATTAACCAAATTCTCTCTAGCTTGCCTTTCCTTGAAATTACTATCTAAACTAATTAGCATTTTTTGATGATGTAGCTGTCGACTAAATAAAACTCCTTTTGAAGACAAAGAACCAATACAAACTGATACTTCTGAATGACTACAATTACATCTTTTTGCAAGTTCACCATAACTTAACGCTTTTTCCGCAGTATATAATTGAGCAAACAACAAACGTTCACTTTCTGTCAAAGAAGCCACTTTCTTCTCTTTAGGAACAGACGATAACTGTAATTGATCTAATCTTGCAGAGAGACGATCAATTTTTTCTTCAACATCTTGTAAATAATCAAACAAAGAAGAAATCTCAAGAGAGTTCTCATTAATTGCAAATAAATGCTCTTCAATAGCTTTCTTAACTTTTACGAATTCCGATATTACTTCTGCCATCTTTTTAACACCACATTTTCAATTAAGGATCATTGAATTTTCAAAAAATCCCAAATTTATTTTAGACAAGAAAACACATCTCTTGTCAACCATCCATTGAAAAAACTTTTTTTACCCTTTATATATATTTCGATAACAAAGAATAATTCTCACGAAAAAAGAGATAGTAAATAAATAAATTAAAGACGACAAAATGAAATTAAAAATTAATAAAATATTAAACTATAAAAAATCAAATCCATTTTAAAAAAACTTAAAACAAACAACAAAATTTACAAAAAACAACTAAAACATTTATAACTACAATGCCTTTTTTAAACAAAATGCAAGGAGCAAATTCAAAAAAACAACTAACAATTATTCTTCAACAACTAAAAAGTTTTGAAAACCCTAACATCAAACTAGAACAATACGAAACTCCTGCTGATATTGCTGCAGAATGGATTTGGGAAATGCACATCAATAATGAAATAGAAGAAAAAGTATTCGCTGACTTTGCTTGTGGTCCAGGAATCCTAGGTATCGGTTTGCTTCTAATGGGTGCAAAACAAGTACATTTCTTAGACATTGATAAAAAGATCCTAGAAACTTGCAAAGAAAACTGCAACAATCTTGAAATAGACCAAAACAGAACAATCTATCACAACATGAACGTCCAAGAATCAAATATCAAAACAGATTGCGTAGTCCAAAACCCTCCTTTTGGTACCAAAATCAAACATGTAGACAAATTGTTCTTAGAAACTGCCTTCAAAACAGCAAACAAAATCTACTCTATGCATAAATGGTCTACCAAAAAGTTCATTGAAGCTATCAGCAAAGACCACAATTTCACTATTTCTAGAACCTACAGATACAAATTTCCTCTAAAAAAAACCATGAAACATCATAAAAAGAAAAAAGAATTCATTGATGTTGGTTTATGGAAGTTAGAAAAATAAAAATAATATTAAAAAATCATTACTTTTTTCTCACCTTGGAATAAAAAGTCCACTAACCCTAGTAGTAGTTCCCATTGAAGATCCATCTTTTGCACGAAAAGTAAATGCTATTCCTTTAACAATTTGCCCTTCTCTAAAATTTGCCAATCTAGACCTCCCGCTAATATCAACTATTGAAGTAAACCTTCTTTCACCTGTCCTTTTAATTGCTTCAACTTCCAAATCATCAGGAATTAAATCTGACTTAGTTCCTAACAATTTACGCATAGTAATTTTCCTAATTTTTCCTAATAAAACACTAACTGTTAAACGATATAAACTACCACTTCCTGTTCTTGCTAAAAAAATCTCTTTTCCCATTTAATCACCTCTAACAAAATAACTTTAACTACAACTAACTAAAATAAAACAAACATATAAACATTTCTATCCACAAAACCCTTATAAATCACCTCGCAAAATACACACTCATGCCTAAATTCAAACTAAAATCTAAATTCAAACCTGCTGGAGGACAGCCTGAAGCTATCAAAAAGCTAATCAAAGGTTACAAAAAGTTCCCTATGCAAACCCTTCTAGGTATTACAGGTTCAGGTAAAACTTTCGTTGCAGCGAACCTAATCCAATCTATCCAAAAACCTACCCTTATCCTAGCACACAACAAAACCTTAGCAGCACAATTATACCAAGAATTAAAAGCATTCTTCCCAAAAAACAGAGTAGAATATTTCATTTCTTACTACGATTACTATCAACCAGAATCCTATTTACCTACAACTGACACTTACATAGAAAAAGACTCCTCAATTAACGAAGAGATTGATAGAATGCGTCTAAAAACAACAGCTTCCCTTTTAGCTAGAGACGATGTAATTGTAATAGCTTCAATCTCATGCATTTATGGTCTTGGTAACCCTGAAGATTTCAAAAAGATGTCAATCACCTTTGAAAAAAGCAAATCTATTCCTAGACACGAAATCATCTACAAATTAGTACAAATGCAATATACTAGAACCATGGGTGCTATTGAACCAGGAAAATTCAGAGTTAAAGGTGAAACATTCGAAGTTTGGCCAGCATATGATGAAACAGTAATCAGAATCGAACTTTTCGGAAACGAAATTGACCAAATCACTGAAAGACACAAAATTACTGGGACAATCATTAGCAAACTTGACAAAATTTCTATTTTCCCAGCAAAACAATTCGTAGTCCCTGAAGATAAAGTCCTAAAAGCAATAGATGACATCAAAGATGAATTAGCTAATTGGGCACCTGGACTTCAAGAACTAGAACGTCAAAGAATCAAACAACGAACCAAATATGATCTAGAAATGATCAAAGAGATGGGCTACTGCTCAGGTATTGAAAACTACTCCAGACATTTTGAAGGTAGAAAGAAAGGAACTCCTCCACACACCTTATTAGACTTCTTCCCTAAAGATTTCCTATTAATCATAGACGAAAGTCACCAAACTATCCCTCAATCACATGCCATGTACAAAGGCGACCTTGCTAGAAAGAAAAACCTTGTTGACTTTGGCTTCAGATTACCTTGCGCATATGACAACCGTCCTCTAAAGTTCCAAGAATTCGAGAAATACTTCAAACACACTCTTTTTGTTTCTGCAACACCAGCAAAATACGAATTCGACAAATCTGGCCAAGTTACTGAACTAATCATTAGACCTACTGGCCTATTAGACCCTGTTATCGAAATCAAGAAAAAAGAAGACCAAATCAAAGACATAATCAAACAGATCAAAGAAACCACAAAGAAAAAAGAGCGAGTTTTAGTTACAACCCTAACTAAACGTATGGCTGAAGACCTAACAAATTTCTTATCAAAAGCAGACATCAAAGTTAGATATATGCACTCAGACATAGATTCCTTAGACAGAATTGAACTTTTAAGAAGTCTAAGAGCAGGAGAATTCGACGTTCTTGTTGGTATCAACTTGCTTAGAGAAGGCCTTGACTTACCTGAAGTTAGCTTAGTATGCATCTTAGACGCTGACAAACAAGGCTTCTTAAGAAACGAAAGATCTTTGATCCAAACCATCGGACGTGCTGCAAGAAACGCAAACGGTAGAGTTATTCTATATGCAGACTTCATAACTGACAGCATTAAACGTGCAGTTTCCCTCACCAGAGCCAGAAGAAAACAACAAATGGCCTTCAACAAAAAGCACAATATCATTCCTAAAACCATTATAAAAAAGATCCAAGAAAAAAATAGAGAAATCAAGGGCATCAAACACCTTCCTGAGAACGAATTACTTAAACAGATCAAACATACTCAAATAGAGATGAGACGTGCTGCTGATGAATTAGACTTCGAAAAAGCAATTGAACTAAGAAACGTCCTAAAACAGTTAGAATACGCTAAAGACAACCTTGACACAAAACCAAAAAAAGAAACCAAGAAAAACAAAAAAACCAGCTCAAAAGCATCAAAAGACAAAGTTACAAAAGACTCAAGATCCAAGAAAACCAGCTCCTAATCATCTAAAGACTCTAAAAAATCAAAAAACAAATAAACCAACTCTCAATATTTCAAAAACATCTACTTCTTCAACAAAAAAATCTAATTTTAACAGATATTTTTGTTATAATAGTAACATTTTGTTACAATAATAACATTTTCAGCACCTTTTTGTTACCCACATAACAAACTGTTACTATAGTAACATTTCCATCAAGCTCCTAAGAACCAAAACTTGGTAATCTTGGTAAAAAACAAACCAAATCAAGAGAAAAAATCCAGAAATTAGACCATAAAAATAAAGCAAATACCACTCACACACACTTAAACCCACAAATTTGCTAAGCATTTATAAACAAAAAGAGAAAACTGCACTGTTATGGAGCATCCATTCATATATATCAACACAGCACATGCCTTAGATGCATTTGCTAAACAATGGAAAAAAGAGACAGTCCTAGGCATAGACATCGAATGTGAAAACAACCTTCATCACTACGGTGCTTACCTTTCAATCATCCAATTATCTACTAAAACTCAAAATTTCGTTATAGACATGCTTGCAATCAAAGGTGACGATAGACAACCTATAACTGACATACTTAAAAACCCTAAAATTGAAGTTATTTTCCATGATTACAGTTTCGACTTCAGAATGATCGGCTCCGAATTAGGCATCACTCCAAAAAATCTATTCGATTCACAACTGGCAGCCCAATTCTTATGTGAGGAAAAAATCAGCTTAGGTAACCTAATAGAAAAGTTTCTAGGAATCAAACTAGAAAAAGGCTTTCAAAAAGCAGATTGGACCAAGAGACCACTACCACAAGACATGCTAAGCTATGCAATCCAAGACACATGTCACCTTTTAGAACTCAAAGAAAAGCTAGAAACAGCACTAAAAAAAGGAAAAACAGACAAATTAAACTGGCTAAAACAAGATTGTAAACACATTTCTTCAAAAGAATGGAAAAACCCTGAATTAAAGTTCGAAGAATTAAAAGGCGTAAAAGCACTAGACGACAAAGAAAGAGCAATTTGCCAAGAATTATACAAACTAAGAGACAAAACTGCTAAAAAGCTAGACAAACCTGCACATTACATTCTTTCAAACAAACTTATCAAAGAAATTGCCATCAAACCTCCAAAAAACTCATCATTCTGGAAAAAAATAAGATGTCACAGAATTGTGAGAGAAAACCCAAACCTTTGGTCAAAAGCCATTGAATCTGGTAAAAAGAAAACTCACAAACTCCCTATCAAAGAATTCAAAAAAATGAACCAAACACAAAAAGACATGCTAGAAAAGTTAGAGAAACTAAGAAACACTCAAGCAAAAAAACATAAAATTCCAAATCACATTCTAATGAACAAACAACAAATGATTAAATCCATCACAACTACAACTAAGAAGGAAAAAGAAAAGATTCTAAGACCCTGGCAACAAGATATCATGAAACTATAGAAAAAAAAACACCGTAAATTCTAAAAAATCATTATAATTATCTTAAAAATCACTCAAATTTGAAGGAAATTAGAAAATTCCTACTCCCACCCCTAAAGGAGTGGGATTCTACGGAATTTTTTATCTAATTTCCAGCAAATGATCTCTGCAATTCATCCCAGACTTAAAAGACTGGGATTTCTTGAAGAGTTCATTTAACTAAACTGTATCTCTCTTCATCCTTTTCAAGTACACATTCATAATACTTCTTCTCCTTTTCCAAAAACATCTTCTGTATCATCAAATAATCACTTGGAATAGCTTTTTCCTTAATCTGTTCCAAATCCTCAAGATCAAACCACTCAAGCTCACCCTCATCCTCAGCTGCAACAAATTCAGAACTCTGAACTGCAATCTCACAAAGATGCAAAACACAATGTGTAATATCCTCAGCATCATTCTTATTCAATATCAACTCAGAAACAAGTCCCAAATACGAAACAAACGACCCCTTAAGTCCTGTTTCTTCAAGAACCTCACGAACAGCTGCCTCAGCCACATGTTCATTAGCTTCAACCTTGCCACCACAAAGACCATAATACCCAATATAATCCCCACGTTTACGTTTCTGTAATAGAATTTTACCATCAAATACAATAATCCCAAGTGCAACTGTAACTAATTTCTTAGAACCCATAAGAACAAAAATAAAAAAGATAATATAAAAAGTTAATTAATAATTATTTCTTCTTCTTTTTCTTTTTGGCCTTTTCTTGTTCTTGTTGTAAAAAAACTTGATGCATTCGAGCAACCAATTCATTCATTTTGTGCACATCAGTCAACTCAACAGACATAGTCCTAACAACTTCACCTGACTGATGATCTACTTGCAACAAATTACCCTCAAGTAACTTTATCCTATTTACTATAACATTCAAAGTCTTATCCTTTAACTTATGTTCTTTACGTGATTTTCGTATTAAAGCTTTCAAATCCCTTATTGCATCTCCTAAAGTACCAAACTGTTCTTTAAGTACTTTATAATCAGCCTCCATTAAAGCCAACAACTCTCTTTCCTTATTTACAAAAAGATGATTTAAATCACCTAAATCCCTATTTCCACCTAAAATTCCTAATACCACTTACTTTCGCCTCCTCTTAGCAGATTTAGCTTTCTTTCCTTTATTAACTTTTTTAGTCTTGACTACTCTCTTAACTCTTCTTACAGCAATCCCTGAACCAGATCCAACACCAACAACTCCCTTAACAGCAGTCTTCTCCTTCACAAATTTCTCAATAAGCATCATGAAAATAGGTGTCAACACAATTGTCATTATTATTAAAAGCAAAATTGCTGAAAACAAACCAGAAATATCTTGCCCTACAAAAAATTCTGGCTTTGCTGATGATAAAGTAATAAGTGCACTCATAACAACCAATGTAACTTCTCCATATGGAAGCATTCCAACCCCTACAAGCAAAGATTCACGGTTGCTGTACTTATGCCATTTAGCTGATAAAAACGCAAACCCGATCTGTACTGTTGTAATTAACGCCAAAAATATCAAAGCTAGTACAATATTGTCCCAAAAGTTATCAAAACTAAGCTGTGCTCCTGTAAAAGCAAAAAAGATAGGAATAAAAAATCCATATGAAAGCGAAGAGATCTTCTGTGTAAAACTAAAGTTATGAAAAATAGGAGACCTAGACAAAATCACTCCTGAAAAAAATGCTCCTATTATTGCACTTAATCCAAAAAAGCTAGCTGCCCATGCTGAGACCAACACAAGAATCAAAGCAAGCGAAAACTGCGCTTCTTCTACTCTGAAATTAACTGAAAATGTTGTCATCCTTGGCAGATGTACAAATCCCCAATAAAAGATCAAAAAGAAAAATAATATTGATAAAAATACTTTAGCAATCTCCCACATCAAATTAGCTCCTCCACCAGTCACAACTGAAGCATAACTAGCTACAAGTGTCAAAAGCATCAAACCAGTCATATCATTAAGAACCAAACTACCAATTACTGTTTTCCCAACTCGAGAATCAATTTCTTTAACTTGAATAAGTGAACGAAGCGAAACACCCATTGATGTTGCTCCAAGCGCTACTGCTAAAAACAAAGCTGTTAAAAGTGAAAACCCTTTAAATAGTGCAAATAGAACTACTGCAATTATAGGCATACTTGAACTAAGCGCTGATATTGTTATAGACGTATTTTTGTACCTCAGAAGTTCCTTAATTGAACCATGCTCAAATCCAGCTACAAAGATCAACAATATAATTCCGATCTCAGCAAGCGTATGAAAAACTTCATTGATTTGAATCATTCCAATCAACTGTGGCCCAAGTATCACTCCAGCCAGAACTTCTCCTACAAGTGAAGGAAGCTTAAGATGTTCTGCAATCTCTCCAAATACTTTAGCAAGCAAAATTAACAATGCTAATACTAATATGAAACTTGTTGCAGCAGCCATCCCTTTTTATTCCTCTTAAATTATAATAATCAATTAATAATTAATAACAAATTAATTAATTATCAAAAATCATCTTTTTTTCTTCTTAGATTTTGTTTTAGTTCTCTTCTTAACTGAAGTCTTTTTCTTTTTAGAAGATCTCACCGATTTCTTCTTTTTCTTTCCCAAAATCTTTTTGTAATGCTTTAAAACACAAATGTCAGTTATAACACCAACCAATTTATCCTTAGAATCTACAACAGGAATAGTTGAAAGCTCTTCTTCATAAAGAAACTTAGCTGCTGTTGAAACATCATCTTCTGGAGACAAAACAACTTCATGAACATTCATAAGATCTTTTACTTTCTTAGCTCTTTTTGCTAGAATCCTTTTAAGCTTCATAAAACCAAGCCCTTCTTCACTCATCTGATCATCTTTTAGATCTAATAACAACAATTTGCTTTGACTAATCTCTCCAACAATTGTTTTCCCATGTGCCACAACTGGAACTGCTCCTTCTGGTATAGAAGTCAATAATTTTACTGCATCATGAATAGAATCTGTTGCTCTTAGAGTCTTAAACTTTTTATCCATCACATCTTTAACTAGTACCATCTAACCATACCCCTTCCTAATAATTACAATACAATATATAGATCAAAGTTTTAGTATATAAATCTAATTAAAATGCTACCACATAAGACCACACTACAAAATAAAAATTAGAAAAAAAAAACAATCTAACAATTCAACACTTGCTCTTTAAATACAGAAACTATTCTTGGAACTTTATTCAACCTTTGAAAGAAATGTTTGTTCTCTTTCATCATCTTTTTCACTTCAATCAACGACATTCCACTCTCACATTTGTAACTGATTTTATCACCAAGTAAAGTACGCTTTTCAAACTCAATATCAAAAACATCAAACTCACTTGGCTTTTTCATAATTTTGCTACCGTGCTGTAAACCAAATACACTTGGTGAAACAATATCAATAAACTCTCTATGTTTATCCAAAAATGAAATTGTATCTAAAAACTCTTCTTTTGTCTCTGTTGGAAATCCAAACATCACATAAAGCATATTTTTGATCCCTATTTCAGAAGACTTCCTCAAAACATCAGAAATATCATCCAATTTTGTTCCCTTTTTGATCAAATCAAGCACTCTTTGATTCCCTGACTCAAGCCCCCACGCCACACTTCGAAGCCCAGATTCATAAGCTTCTTCAAGACAAAGTCCTACTCTCTTCAAAGGACGCATTTGACACCACCAAACTACATCCATCCCCTTCAATTCAGAACTAATCTGCTTCAATCTTAATGGAGTAATATCATCATCAATAAAACAAATCTTTTTGATTCCATTAAACAAAATTGTCTTCTTCAATGAACTCAAATCAAACTGTTCAAAATTAGCATTACCATGATGAGTACAAAAAGTACATTGTTTATAAGGACAAGACTTAGACAAACGTATTGGATAAACTATTTCATGGCAAAAATAATACTTCTTATCAAAATCACTAAAGTCAGGCACCACTAACACTTTCTTTCCCTTAATTCCATTAGCTTCATTTGATTCACCTGATCCTATTGCCTCAAAATTCTCTTTCTTTCCAGCACCAATCCCTACCAAATACTCACTCATCTTCTCAACAGAAGCAAAACTAAGCACATCCTCACTCATAATTTTGGAATAATCCGCTGGACCTCCTAGCACAATTTTAACACCACTCTTTCTCTTCCTTAATTCAAATATTATCCTTCCAGTAAGAAAAACCTGGCTATTATAAGTCAAACTAATCCCAACCACATCAGCCCCTTCTTCAATTATTTGATCAACCAACTGATTTACTACATTAACCCTCTCTCCATTAATAACTCTTTTAGCAATTTCACTAAAATGCCTCTTTACATAATTAGACATCTCTTCCAAAAGCACAAAATAGTCCTCAGAAGCCAAAGCCAACTTAGTATAAAATTCAGAAAACTCACCATAACAATAACCAGCATTCAAATCAAGAACCTTTACTTCTTCATCCAATTCTCCCATCAATTCTGCTTTCATTGCTGCAAGAGAATAAGTAAATGTTGTAGGCAAATAACCTGGTGGATTTATTAGTAATATTTTCATGACGAAACTCCTTTACTTAAACAAACAAAAATAATAACAAAACCATCACTCAAGCTCTCTTTTCAACATTTTATGGGCATTATTTATCTTCTTAAACATTTC
Organism: uncultured Methanosarcinales archaeon; assembly: GCA_964527395.1. Classification (GTDB taxonomy): domain Archaea; phylum Nanobdellota; class Nanobdellia; order Woesearchaeales; family GW2011-AR9. The sequence continues at coordinate 10,247 of CAZGQD010000006.1, read as the reverse complement.
AAGACTACCATCAGGTCTGTCTGGATGATATTTCATTGCCAAAACCTTGTATTTTTTAGATATTAAAGTGAAATCCATACAATCTTCATCAACACCTAACAATTTTCTAGCTGCAAGTCGTTGTTCAGACACATCATCATCTTCAGAAAAACCTCTTAAAAAATCATCTAAAGTCAAATCTCCCTTCTCAACTTCAGCAATTTGCAGCTCAAGTAACTTAAAGATCACATGTAGATTTGAAATAAATGAACCTGCTAAATTGTACTTATAAAATAGCCTATAACCTTCTTGCCACCATTCAATTGAAGCCTCAGCCGTCCTTATCACTAACTTTTGTAAGGGGATCTCAATATCTTCATCTGGAACACCAATTTTTCTAAATAACTTAATAATAGAGTTTTGTATTTGCACTGCTCTTCTATAACTAGACAATTTAGTATTAAATCTCTTAAATTCATACCCTTTAACTTTTATCATATCATTTTCAATATTAACCATAAAAGTCAGAATAAAGAAGCTGTTTTTTAAGTGTTCTTGTATAATCTGGCCATATTTCACAGATTCAATTAATGGCTCTGTAGAAATCCTCTCGGGGGCGCCTCTGCAGAATGCTGAATTTTAATTCAGCGTCTGAAAATACCACGTATTTTCATGAAAGAGACTATATTCTTTAGAGCTTAACCAAACGACCTGAGCCGTCTAGGCGAATGTTGAATGTTTCATTCAACGTCTGGAAACTCTTAGTTTCCATGAACGCGGAGAAGAACCTATTCACTTATTTTTCGTAAGAAAAATTAGCCAGGAGAGCTTTGCTCGAAATTGGCCTCGCCCCGTTTGAGGAATTCTACAGGGCCTCAATTAATAAAAGATTTATATAGCTTTAAAAAATCTTTTTTCTATGTCAAAAGAACTAACAGAAAAAGCAAAATTGACTTTGAAACCTCATTTAACTAATGCTCTTCTTCCATTATTTCTAAAAAACCTAGTATATTCAGCAGGAATCACAATTACCCTACTCTTAATCGCATTTGTACTAGAATTATTCAACATTATCCAAATAAATAACAAAATTCCTTGGTCAATTGCAATCATCATCATACTTTCAACAATAAGTGTAATTTACAAATGGACAACACTGATGTCAATTAATTACCATTTCTATAAAACCCACATAATTAAAGAATTCAAACTGTTATATATCAAAAGAGAATATGTCCCCTATAGCCAAATTGCAAACATTACAATAGATATTTCACTTTGGGATAGAATTTGTAGTGCAGGAGACATTAAAATCCACACTTCTGATGATAGTGTTGACATCACTCTAAAATACATAGAAAACCCTGAAAAAGTAGAAAAAAAGATCTACGCTTTAGTCAATAAAGCCAAAAGCTCCAAAAAGAAACAATAGATTCTAAGTACCTTAATTTTGAGTAAACTTTCATTTATCTATTAGCAAAGCCACTCCCCACTGGTCAACTGCGGACAACGCTTATAAATGAACTCCATTTTCACATGATTCATGCTAAAAGACATTATTGTTAGAGGAGCAAGGCAGCACAACCTTAAAAATATCAGTGTGAAAATCCCTAGAAACAAACTCACAGTAATCACAGGTCTCTCAGGTTCAGGAAAATCAAGCCTCGCATTTGATACAATCTACGCTGAAGGACAACGAAGATATGTAGAATCCTTATCAGCATACGCAAGACAATTCTTAGGCATCATGAACAAACCTGATATTGACAGTATTGAAGGTCTGAGCCCAGCAATTTCAATTGAACAAAAAACCACTTCTAAAAACCCAAGATCCACCGTAGGAACAGTTACTGAAGTCTACGATTATCTAAGACTACTTTACGCTAGAGTTGGTTCTGCTCATTGCCCAAAATGTAATGAAAAAATCAAACCTCTATCAGCTGAAACAATAACAACCCTAATTATGGCTGAAGAAAACAAACAATTAATCATTTTAGCTCCAATTACAAGAGGAAAAAAAGGGACTCATGAACAAATTTTTGACGATTTACAAAAAGAAGGATTCAACAGAGTCAGAGTTGACGGCAAAATCTACAGATTAGACAGCATTAAAGATGAAATTTCTTTAAAAAGGTACGAAAAACACTGGATAGAAGCTGTAATTGATCGAATTACCATTAACCAGAACACTAGATTAAGACTAAGCGAAGCTGTAGAAACTGCACTTCAAAAAGGTCAAGGAAAAATCATCACATTAGATCCAGACAAAAGAGCTGAAATTCAAATTAAAAACAATCCTAAAAGTAAATCTAAAACAACATCCAACAAAAACACAGAATTAAAAGAATTAAACCGTGGTGCTGGTGAAACTCTTTATTCTAATTTTGGTGCCTGTGAAAAACATCCAGAAATAACTTTCGAAGAACTAGAACCAAGAATGTTCTCATTCAATTCCCCATTCGGTGCATGTCAAACCTGTGCTGGTATTGGAAAAAAATTAGAACTTGATCCAGACCTAATTATTCCAAACAAAAAATTATCTGTAATTGATGGTGCCATTGCAGCTTACGGTAAAATGGACAACAAATGGCGTTCACAACAAATCACAATTGTAGGAAAAAAATACGGTTTCGACATATTCACTCCTATCAGTAAATTCACTAAAAAACAACTGGAAATTCTTCTCTATGGTTGCAAAGAACCTCTAAAAGGCAAATGGCATACAGGAGCAAATATGAATTTAAAGAACGGTTTTGAAGGTATCATCCCTCAAAGTATGAGACTTTACAAACAAACTGAATCAGATTATCGTAGACGACAAATTGAAAAATTCATGCGTAGCCTTCCATGTAACAGTTGTGAAGGTAAAAGACTTAAAGAAACAATGCTAGCAGTAAAAATTGACAACCAATCTATTATTGATATAACTAGCCTTTCAATTGAAAAATCATTAGATTTCTTCAAACAATTACCTGACAAACTTGACAAAAAAGAAAGTTTTATCGCAAAACAAGTCTTAAAAGAGATCAACGACAGGCTAACTTTTCTAAACAATGTAGGTCTTGGCTACCTTAACCTTTCTAGAACAGCTAGAACTCTAAGTGGTGGAGAAGCACAAAGAATCAGACTAGCTACTCAAATTGGAGCTAATTTGATGGGAGTACTTTACATTCTTGACGAACCAAGCATAGGTTTGCACCAAAAAGATAATGCTAAATTAATCAAAACCCTTCATAGGCTTAGAGACCTAGGAAACACCTTGATTGTGGTAGAACATGATGAAGAAACTATGAGAGAATCTGACTATCTAATTGATCTTGGCCCTGGTGCTGGTGTCCACGGCGGTTCAATTGTAGCAGAAGGTGCACCTAAACAAGTCATGGACAACAAAAAAAGCACAACAGGCCAATTTCTTAATGGAAAACTTCAAATCAAAAGCCCAGAAGAATATAGGGACACAGAAGAACATGACAAATTAATTCTTAGAGGCTGTACAGAAAACAATCTTCAAAATATTGACATTATTTTACCTACAAAAGTATTATGCTCAATCACTGGTGTCTCTGGTTCAGGAAAATCATCCTTAATGAATCAAACTCTAATACCTGCAATCAAAAAGAAGCTTAATCTGAATTTCGACAAAATTGGTAAACATAAAAGTATCCATGTACCAACAGATGTACAAAGTGTAATTTTAATCAATCAAGAACCTATAGGTAAAACTCCAAGATCAAACCCTGCTACTTATACCAAAATCTTTGATGAAATCAGAAAAATATACTCACTTACTAAAGAATCAAAAATACGAGGTTACAAAGCAGGAAGATTCAGTTTCAACATCCCAGGCGGACGTTGTGAAGATTGCCATGGTGACGGTTTAATCAAAATTGAGATGAACTTCTTACCAGACGTATTTGTTACATGTGAATCTTGTAAAGGTAAAAGGTACAATAAAGATACTCTCTCCATCCTTTATAAAGAAAAAAACATAGCTGACGTCCTTAACATGACTGTTGAAGATGCTATCAAATTCTTTGAAAACCATCCAAATATTCATAGAAAAGTAAAAACTCTTTACGATGTTGGTCTTGGATACATCAAACTAGGTCAGAGTGCAACTACTCTTAGTGGCGGAGAATCACAAAGAATCAAGCTAACCCGTGAACTTGCTAAAGTCAAAAAAGGTCACACTGTATATTTACTTGATGAACCTACAACTGGCCTACATTTCGAAGACGTAAGAAAATTACTTCAGGTACTAAACAGACTTGTAGATAAAGGAAACAGCATCTATGTGATTGAACACAACTTAGATGTAATCAAATCAAGTGATTATGTCGTAGATTTAGGTCCTGAAGGTGGAGAAAAAGGTGGTCAAATCATAGCTTCTGGAACTCCAAAAGAGATAACTAAAGTAAAAGCAAGTTTCACGGGCCAATTTTTGAAGAAATTGATCTAATCTAATACTAAACTCAACTAAAAAACAAACTTTTTTAATCTACTTCTCGTTTATTTCCACACATGGATAAAAAGAAACAAGCTTCTAAAGGCTCAAAACCAATCAAAAAAGCATTCAAATATACATTTTGGACCATTTTCACAATAGTTTTCATTGCAACAACTATTTTTACTGCAAATTTAATCATTCAAAACATCTTTGGTAGTACTTCAGAAGTCATAATTACAGATGCAATCTATACTTGTGAGAACAAAAATACAGAAAATGAAAAATTAGCATATGTTTACTTAAGAGGTTTTGGTGACCACAATCCTGGATCTGTTTACTTTATTACTGATTCAACACCAAATAGCCCACTACTTGACTTTGATTATGACGAATCACTAAGTTTGGAACAAATTAACTCTCAATTTGTTACAGAATTCAATAGTTTCACAACAACTAATGAACTAAACAAAATTATCATCTTTGCTCATAGTGCTGGGGGAGTTATTGCTTCATCAACAATTACAAATTTAGCAGAAACTTTCCCTGAACAAATTGAAATCCATACCTTAGCCTCTCCTTTAAACGGCTATGATGCTCCTAAATCTTTATTCGAAGGTTATACTGGAGTTTATAACAATCTTGCTGTAGGAATAGATTCATATGATCCTGAGCCAAAAAACATCAATGTTTACCATCACAAAACTGTTACAGACGAGATTTTAGTAAGTATCTGTGGGAGATTCCATCAATTTTGTGATGCATTAGATGCTCAAAACAACAATGTTCCTGGTAGCGAAGAGTTTTACTATCCAAATGAAGATCATAACAGCATTGTTCATACTGTAGGATTAAAAGTTATTGCTTGTAATCAATAAAACTACAAGAAAATTCTACTTAATTTCTGTTTTTCTTATCTTTTTCGAACAATTTCTATCCCTGAATACTCTGCATTTTTGATTGCAGCAGGTTTCTTTACAGCCAATTTCACTTCCTCTGCCCTAAACTCAGCAAAAATCAAATCTACAACTTCTTGCCCTAATCTTTCTATCAATCTGAACTCTTTTCCTTCAAAAAACTGCAAAAGTCTCTTATTTATTACAGAATAATCAATAGTATCCTTGATATCATCAGTTTCTGCTGACTTTCGTGTATCATATTTCATCTCAAGATCCAACATAATCTCTTGTTTAACTGATCTTTCTGCTTTACCTACACCAACATTAAGCATATATTTTGCATTTTTAACAAAAATCTTATCCATATTTCACTCCAACACATCCATAATTCCTAAATCTTTTGAAATTTTTAATATTTCCACCATATCTTCATCTTCCAAAGAAAGCAACACATTTTTCCACAACTCAATATTTATTTTTGCCCAATGGGAATATTTTTCCTTTGCTAAATCTGAATAAAAATAAACTCCTCCTTCTAAAAGATTTTTTTGCTGACTAACAATTTGTTCTGCAAGTTCTCTAATATTTTGATTATTCTCTTCAATATGTTTACTAGCAAACAAAATAGGTGTAAAAGGCAAAGCTTTAAACAAAGTATCTGCATCACTAAAAGCCTGAGCTTCTAAAGAAAGCACTGAATCTACCTTCCTATCTTCTATTTCTTCACTTAGAATTATTTCTTCAATAATTTCCATTTCTGAATCAGAATAGCCACATTTTTTCAAAACATCTTTTCTAAATTCAGCCCCATATTTAGCATGTGTTTCCTTTACAAAATAATTCAAGTCATGTACAAGCGCTGCTGATTGAGCCAAAAAAACATCCGCTCCTAGATCCTGCGCAAATATCTTAGACCTCTTAAATACAAAATTGATATGGTGCCATCCATGAAACAAAAGTTCTCCTTATCGCTCATAATACAGATCCTTCAAATATAACTTTAATTTTTCTAATCTCTCTTGCTTTTCAACTTCCATGAGAAAATTCGGCTGTTTTTACTTATAAATCAATCTGCTCTGAATAAACTATATCAGAAATAAAACTAAAAATTAAGTAAAAATAAAATGAAAATATCTAAAAATCAAGCATCCCAATCGGAGCAGAGCTCCGGGGTATTGCTTGATTTTTTGCTTCGCACCGATATTTTCTTTCATTAGTTTTTTATTTTAGTCGATGCAAAGCATCGGGGTATTAGACCCATAAAAAACTAATAAAAAAACAAATATTTACGCTGATCTTCTATACCGCTCAGTCTCTTGCACATATTCTTTATGCTTTTGCTTATTTCCTTCAAAATCAGATCTTCCTGAATGAAGTCCTTCCTTACGACTTGAAAGGTTATCTTGCAAAAACTTGTACACATCATATGGTGTTTTAATGTTGTCAAACCGATCATAAACAGTTCTTGAACCATTTTTTGTTTGAGTTATTCTTCCAGTATCAATTTTAATTGTTCCTGTACCAAATATCTTTCCAATGATTCCAACATCTACAAAAGCACTCTTAATTTGATCATAATAAATTGAACGCATATCTGCTCCAATTAATCCTGACTTCAAAAGAACTCTTTTACTTGTAATCACATATCGTGTAACTCTATATTGCAAATAAGCTCCTAACGGAAGCAAAATCCCTATACCGATCAAAGCATAAGCAAAGTAAGAAGCCATTTTCCCACATTCAGCTGCAGGTCTAACAACTCCATTTATTTTACAAGTCCCACTTGGGTTTCCTGTAACTAAACTAATAATAACTCCAACTCCAATCATCAAAATCATTGCAAAAATGCTTTTGACCATAGCTGAAGCCAAATCTTGCTTCCCACTCCAAATTATTTTCTCGGTCTTTTCCAATACAGATTGGATTTCTGGTCCTAAATCTATAGAACTTTTATTTACCATAACTAAGCTAAAACAGTTCTCACTTTTAAATATAATCTTAAAAAAGAACAAAAATCAATCTAAATCAATCTAAAATACCATCATCTATCAATTTTTTAGCATAACTATCAAATTCAGCTCTCTCCAATTGCTTCATCTCATCTAAACTAAACCATTTATATTCAGTATGTTCTTCACTCAAAACTATTTCTCCTTCAGCACTTCCAAGATAAGTCAAACGCACTATATGCTTCCCTGGAACCTTCAAAATATCCTGAGCAGCAACTAATTTTGGCTCAGAAACAAGATTCAAACCAGACTCTTCTTTAATCTCACGCCTCAAATTATCCATTAGAGAACTACCATTATCAATTCTACCACCAACAAGATCCCACTTAGCTTTCATTCCTGGATATGCTTCTGGATTACGCTTTAAAAGTAAATATTTTCCATCAGAATTTTTTATCAATATTTTAACTCCTACTTGCAATAAAATAGAATTAACTGAATCTCCTTCACTCATTATAAACACCTCACAAACAACTAAGCTAAGTAAAGTATTTATAAAGATAATGAAACCAAACTATCCATGACTAGCAACCCAAACACTCCTCCAACTCCACCATTCCCATTAAACAATCTTCCAACTAATCCAGGAGTATATTTGTACAAAAACAATGAAAATCAAATTATCTATATTGGTAAAGCTAAAAACCTCAAAAAAAGAGTCAGCCAATACTTCAATAACAAAAAAAATCATTCACTAAAGACACAATTCTTAGTAAAAAACATCAAAGATCTTCAAACTATTATCACAAATAACGAAATTGAAGCACTTCTACTAGAAAATAAACTTATCAAAAAGCACAAACCAAAATACAATATCACTCTTAAAGATTCTAAAACTTACGCATATATCAAAATCACAGCAGATGAATACCCTAGAATCGTTAGCGCCAGAAGCATCTCTAATAAAAAATACAAAAAGAAAAAAGACAACAGATTAGATGATAACACTACAACAAATCAAGAAACATACTTCGGACCTTTTGTTGGTGGCTACAAACGTAAAGAATTAATGACTCTAGCTATAAAATTGTTCAAGCTAAGAACCTGTAAAAATTTACCAAAAAAAGCCTGCTTAAATTATCACATCGGTCTTTGTACAGCACCATGTATCAATAAAGTCTCAAAAAAAGAATATCAAGAGCAAGTAAATAACGCAACAAAATTCCTCAAAGGTGACACAAAACAAGTTCTCTACACACTCAAAAGCAAAATGCAAAGAGCCTCAGAAGAACTAAAATTTGAAGAAGCTCTAGAACTTAGAAATCAAATCCACTCAATCACTATTTTGGACCAAAAACAAACTGTTGACTTAGTAAAAAAATTCGACCAAGATATTATTGCTATTGCTTCAGACAAACACAGCTCAATTTTCACAATCTTAAGTATCAAAAGAGGAGTTATTTCTGGCAAAAAAGAGTACAGGTTCAAACAAGGAATAAGCGACCAAACAGAACTTTTAGAAGAATTTATTAAAATATTCTATTCTCAAAATGAAGTTCCAAACGAAATTATTGTAAATAAACTGTTCTGGCAAGCTGAAACTGACAAAGATATTCTTGAAGAATATTTTAGCAAAATAAAAGGAATGAAAGTAAATATCACAGTCCCACAAAAAGGTGAGAAGAAAAAACTCATCCAAATTGCAGAAAAAAACGCTAAACACTCCTTAGAAAACAGCACTTTAAAAGAAATCCAAGAAAAGCTCAACCTTCCTGAAGAACCAATCACTATAGAATGCTTCGACATATCAAACCTAGGCAATGAACACATTGTAGCAGGGATGACTCAGTTCAAATACGCAAAACCAAACAAAGACGCTTATAGACGTTTCGAGATCCAAGGAACATACAACAAACAAGATGATTTTGCTGCTATGCGAGAAGCTGTCTATCGTAGATACAAAAGACTAAAAGAAGAAAGAAACACTCACAACGACACAAGTTTCCCTGAACTAATAATTATCGATGGCGGTCCAGGACAACTTAGTTCAGCCCTAGATGCTCTAAAAACCCTCTCTCTACACATACCAATCATCAGTTTGGCTAAAAAAGAAGAGGAAATATATCTACCAAATGAAGAAAGTCCTAGAAATTTTGATAACAACTCCAAAATGATGCTTCTAATCAGAAAAATCAGAGATGCTACTCATAATTATGTGATTTCATACAACAAGAAAAAAAGACAAATGAAATTCAGAAAAGAAACAGATAAGGTTATTAAAGAAAAAACAACCAAAAAAACAAAAAATTAACAAATAAAAAATAACAATAATCAAAAAAGCCCTATTTCTTTTTCTTCTTAGCTCCTTTAGAACCTTTTTTCCCTTTAGATGCTCTAGACTCTTCTTCTTCTTCATCTACAGCATCTTTAAGCTCTTCTACAAAGTCATCATCTTCATTAAGCGCTCTAAAAACAGTCATTTCATTCTCAAAGCCACCAGGATATTCTATTTCCAACTGATCCCTTTGAAAAACAAAATTAACCAAAAGCTTAATTGCCTTAATTCCAAAACTTTCAAGTTTTTTATTATCAATAAACTTGTCTTCCACATACTGCACCATTTCCTCACGCAAAATTATTTCAGACCCTTCTTCACCTTCACTATCAGTCCAAAACATTTCTACTTCCAAACATTCATTTTTCTCTAAAAAAGGATACAAAACATCGAGAAAATCCTGCATATCAACATCATTAATTGTCATATCTACCATATTGAAGACAAAAATGCAAAAACAAGCATATAAACTTGTGTCACATCTAAAGAATACTAAAAAAGCTGGATCTATTTGTTATAATAATACAAGGAAATTAACAATTTCCTGTACAGGAAAGCTTTGCTTTCCTTGTAACATTTTGTTATAATGAGCCATTCGCTAAAAAGATTGGCGTTTCAGCTGTTCTAAGTCAAAATTTTAG
>CAZGQD010000005.1:0-77906 GCA_964527395.1 uncultured Methanosarcinales archaeon | reverse complement strand
GAGTTTGAAAAGTCAATCAAAATGTACAAAGAACTTTAATTTTTCTTTATTTATTACTTATTTTATTTCTATTTAAGCTTCCGAATATCCCTCTCCTCAAACCGACGCACCAAATCTTCACTTCTTTGAGCAATCCCTGGCAACTCCTTTCTAGCATCTCTTAAGAATCTGTTTGAATCCCGCACCATCTTCATATAAATTGCTCCATACCCTAAAAACGGAATCATGCTAGAACTTATCGGATCATTTCCTTTATCAAGAGCAACTACAAAACTAATTGTTGTAAAAAAAGCCCCAATACCAAGAATATAATCTAAATCTCTTCTTTGATTATCTCTATGACTCCCAGTATAACGCAATGGGTCTGCAAAGCTATCTGTCCCTACGTTCCTTAAAGAACCAACTAATTCAACTGATTTCATTGAAGCTGGGATATCAAACAAAACTTCCTTTCTAAAGCCTTCCTCCAACCTAGCTAAATAACCTGCAACTTCATCAACAATCTCCACATAACTTCTTTCACCTAAACGAACTGAATTTGCAAGCTCTTCTCTACGAAAAAAAGCATCTATCGAAGTTTCTACATCATTTACTCCAAATTCAAGACCTTCAAGAAGTGTAGAATGATCTAGAAACAAAACTCTTCCATATAAAGTCTTATTATTGAACTGTTCTAAAGTCAAATTCGAATATTTCACAAACCTGCCAAAAATAGCTCATTTTTATATATTTTGCAACTAAAAATGTTACCCACATAACAAAATGTTATCCCAGTAACAAAAACACCCTCAAAATGTTACTATTGTAACAAATTTACCTATATTCTTCAGGTAAACCAGAATCAAAATCCCTATAAGGATTTCTCTCTACCCCTACTTTATATCTTTCAATCATCTCCCTAACTGGAGCAACTCTAGAATATTTCAAAATAACAGGCAAAGCAGCTCTAAATCTTTCTAATCCAGACTCTCTCTCGCCAACTGTAGAATTTAATGAATCCAAAGGACCTAAAGCCTTACTAGCTCCTAAAAGCGTATCTAAATCTTGAGTACTAATTTCCATTACTTTCCCATTTTGAACCTTTTTTATAAACTTACCTTACAAATTCTCTCCAATTCACACCAAACATATATAAAGCAGCACAAAAATTACCTGTCGTTACGCAAACTTAGCCAAAAACGAGAAGTGATGCTCTCAAAACGGCTAATTAAACATAAAAACAAACACAAATGTAACAAGGTGAATATTAAACATGGCAAAACAAGTAGTAGAAGTACTAATCGAAGGAGGAAAAGCAACAGCAGCTCCTCCATTAGGTCCAGCTCTAGGTCCAACTGGTGTAAACATTGGACAAGTTATAGCTGATATTAACAAAAAGACAGCAGATTTCAAAGGTATGAAAGTTCCTGTTAAAGTTATTGTTAACACTGATGAAAAGACATATGAAATTGAAATTGGAACTCCTCCTGCGGCTCAGTTAATCAAAACTGAAGCTGGTATTAAAAAAGCAGCAGCTAACCCTTTAACTGATAAAGTAGCAGATTTAAAGATCGAGCAAATTATCAAAGTTGCTGGTATGAAGCAAGACTCTCTTCTAGGAAAAAATACCAAAAGTAGAGTTCTAGAGATTTCTGGAACATGTCAAAGTATGGGTATCTTAATTGAAGGTATGTCAGCTAGAGACGCTATTATCGCAATCAAAGCAGGTCAGTTCGATGAAAAGATTTCTTCAGGTAAAACAGAATTAACGCAAGAAGAGAAGAAGGAACTAGAAGCTGAGAAAGAAAAGCTACAAGCTGAATTAAAAGAAAAGCGTGATGCTTTCCTTGCTGAAGGACAAAAGATTCTAAAAGAGATGGAAGGAAAAGATGCTAAGAAAGTTAGAGCAAAGATGACTGAAGCAAACATTCCTCCAAACATCCAGAACGAATTAGTTCCAATTGAAAAGAAATAAACTTTTTAATTAATTTTTTTATTGTTTTTTCAATTTAATTTCTAAAATTTTAATAGCATAAAATTTATAAAGAACCTTATTTAGCAAACAAAATGGCAAAAAAATTAGAAGAAATTGCTAGCTTACATCAAAAAGGTCCTCTTGGTGAACTACCTGACATTCTCGGAATAATTCCTTCAGAATGGAGACCAACCAACGCTACTGGTTACAACCTCTCAAATGTATACGACCCAAACACAATAAACATGACTCTTTTCCCTGCTGAAGCAATCTTAAACATTAATGGAAAAGCAAAAAACTATCCTATTGGAAACATTTACTAATCAATCCCAACAATCTTCCTGAACCTAGAACCTATCCCCTCAAGTTCCTTTTGTGACAGTTTATGCTTTTTAAGCCAATAGATACTTTTGTAAGAATCACTCCCATTATATTCTCCAGAGTAAGAATTAATATATAATTCTCTCAAAAATAATCAAAAATGTCATTTTTAGCATATGAAAATATTTTCGTAATTGTTTCTTTCATTCTACCTGGTTATTTGGTACTTTACACTATAAGCATAATTACTGATTACCTCTACGAAAAAGACACTCTTGATCGTATAATCCACTACCTCTTTTTTAGCTTCATTTGTTACTTCATATCAACACTTATTTTAACTTTCGCTTTCTTTATATCTGGTCAAATTAGCATTTCTAATTTAATATCCTCATATATTAATCTATCAATATTTTATCACTTCAAAATCCCCTTATCTATTATTTCTATAATTTTTGCTCCAATTTTTGGATTCACTCTAGGAACTTACTATTTCAAAAATGGATATCCATTCAAACACTTCAAAAAATTGACAAAAAGAAAATACCTCCCTTCAATTTATGCTGGATTAACTAGAGAATATTCAAAAGGGGCTTGGATCACACTACATTTAAACGACAAAACTATTATTCAAGGAGAGATATTCTACTTCAATAGAGATGAAGAAAAAAAAGATTATACTGTTAGTATAATAAATGCAAGAAAATATTATCCTAATCTTAAATCAACTATAAAACTCAAAGGAGAAAAGGTCATTATCAACCTAAAAGACACAACTATGATTGAACTAAACAACTAATCCTCTTCTTTTTGTTCTAAAATACTAAATCCTGGTCTTTTTGTCTTTGGCCTAGGAAAACGTACCAACTCCTTATTTTTTATAGAATCAAAAGCCATCTTTCTATCATTATTTCCCATACTAAACAAAGCTAAATAAACTAACATTAATAAAACTTACTACTTCAGAACTCACCAAGCCTCTTTTGTCCCTTAGCTCCAGATGCTACTTTTAAATCAATAATCTTCTTCATAGCTAAAAAATCATTCTTCATTTGTTCATAAACTTTAGGGTTACGTCCATTATACAATAAATTAGCAGGATGTACTACAGGAATAACAGTATAATTGTTTCCAAAGATCTCCACCTCAATTGGAATCCCACGAAGCTTAGTAATCCCTACTTTACCAGTCACAGCTTTTGTTGCAAAGTTCCCCACAGTTACAATCACCTTAGGATTAATCAATTGAATTGTCTTATACAAACGTGAGTTACAGTTCTTAATTTCATCTGGCTTAGGATTACGATTCCCCGGAGGCCTGCATAAAAGTGTGTTAGTAATGAAAACGTCATCCCTACTGTAATCAATTTCTTCTAGCAAAGTCTGCAAAACCTGCCCAGATGCACCACAAAACGGGATTCCTTGTTTGTCTTCTGAAGCTCCTGCTGCTTCACCAATCAACATTATATCTGCATCATGATCACCAGATCCAAAAACAACCTGAGTTCGAGAATCACACAACTCCGGACATTTTTTACAATTTAAATAAGAATCTTTAAGCTTCTGCAATTCCACTTTTATCATACTCAAAACACCTTGAATTATCTTTTTTTAGCCCAGTTTTCACAAGCCACCTGTACACTGAAGATGAATGAATTCCTAACCTTTTTGCGATTTGAATACCACTCAAACCTTCATCAAATATTAAATCAGACAATATATCCACCATCTCTTTATTAAATCTATCCTCTACATCTCTCCAAAGCCTATTTTTCAATGAATACCTCTTAAAAGCTTTTTCTGCTTCCAAATATTTTTCAAATTTTCTACCTAGAAATAGATCTGATTCAGAAATCCCTTTATACAAAAAACAAAGCAAATTATAAGCTGATTTTGAATAATATTCTAATTGGTAAACTGTGGTTTTAATTCCTCTTTCAGTGATTTTATCTCTCCTTCTCAAATTATTAGAAGTTAAGTTAAGCTTATAATCTAATAGATTAGATAATTTCTCCATAAAAGCAAAACTACCATTTGAAAATCCCACACAAATTTCTTTCCTTCCACATTTTCTTTGCCTAACACATACCCAGCCATCTCCATCAAGAAAGCCTCTTATGAAATGTCTTAAATACTCATCAGGAACTTCAGGAAATTCTAAGATTTTTTTCTTATTTGGGATTACACCTAACTCTTTTATTGAATTTGTTAATTTTTTATTTGATAATCTCAACCTAAAAGAATTTTTTCTCTTATAAATTGGATAATTTGAAGATAAAATTGTTCTAAAATCTTCTAAAAGTTTCTTATTTGATTCATATTTATCACTCAAATCCCAAGACAAAGATGTTTTGTAAACACAACCATCTGCACAAGTAAAACCTAATATATATGCCATATTATTAGACCAATTTTTAAAAAATAATTCATTTACTTCATAAACAGATGTCATACCCATATTTCATATTTCAAAAACTAATAGAATATAAACTCTACCCATACCTGTCCAGTGTCCAGTGCGCATAATAATTAATAGAAATAAAAAATTAGAAAAAAGAATTAATAAAACTTACTCTTTCTTAGCAAACTCTGTGTAACCTGTAGCTCCACAAGTCTTTCTGTTTTTGTGAGCTGCTAAAAAGTTTCCAGGACTCTTAGGTGAATAATCATTTGAACGGATTAATTTGTCTCCTTCAACTTTGTATTTTGCCCATAATTGTCTAGGTACTTTCTTTTGATTAGCACGAGCTGCCTTTCGATCTTTTCCTGTTCTTTTTGTACTTGCCTTTTTTGCCATTTTATATTGTCACCTATAATTATTCTGATTTAGCCTCAGTTGCTGGAGCTGTTTCTGCTGCTGGAGCCTCTGCTGGCTTTTCTTCAGCTTTTGGAGCTTCTTCTTTTTTCTCTTCTGGAGCTGCTGCTTCTACTGCTTTTTCTGCACTAGCTGCTGCCTCTGCTTCCTTTGCAGCTTTTGCTTCTTCTGCTGCTTTAGCCTTAGCTTCTGCATCTGCTTTAGATTTATCAACTGCTTCTTTAGCTGCTTTTTCTGCTGCTGCACGTAAGTGTTTAGTACTCATTTCATATTTAGTTTTTGCAGCACTGCTTCCATAAATTACTGCACTAAATGTAGCTGATTGACTACTAAATTTTGTCATGATTTGCTTAACAACAATATTTTCAACTTTGCTACTTGCTTTTTTAGCTAGAGCTTCAGCAAAATCTGCATTGCTTGGTGTAACTCCTTCAAAGCTAACTGTTCCACTATATTCAATTCTATCCAATTCTGGATTTTCTTTTCTAACGTTTATTGTAATTTCCATTTAAATATCTCACCTATCTAACTTTGATAGCATATTCTCCTTTTTCTTCTATGCCCATTTCTTTTGCAACAAATGAACCTTGTGCATCTTTAACAAAAATTCTTCCTTGCCAATTTGGAGTAAAGTTTGATTTACTCTCATTTAAGTCATTAATTTGATTTTCTTTAAGCAATCGCTTATCTGTTTTTCTTGCTAACTTCTTTGCCATTTTTTATTCACTCCGTTAATCAAAATTGCAAAGGCTTGAAAAATTCACAATTTTTCATTGTCTTTGCCATATTCTAATCTCCAACTATTCCTTCTTCTCACTAGCTACAGCAGCACCTTTTTGTGCATCAGCTTCTAGCCATTCTAGTTTTCCAAGACCTTCTTGTCTCATTGAAAGTCCAATTTTCGGGTTTCTCACATCTTTGTAACTTACTGCAATGATTCTTGCTCGACATTTGTCTTCCACTTTCAAAGATCTGTTTGACTTTCTTCCCTGAAGTACTTTCTCTTTACTAAATGATACAAAATCATCCATACTTTGTGAGATGTGCACCATTCCTTCAGCTCCTCCAAGATCTAAGAAGCCTCCAAAATCAATAATATCTCTCACTTTTCCAAAAACTAGCTCATGTAGTTCTGGTTTATATACTAATAAATCAAATTCTGCTTTATAGAACCCTGCTCCATCTCCAGGAACAATGATTCCATCTGTCACATCATATAATTCGATCACGTTAATCACAAAACCAAGTTGTTTTGATACAAAATTCTCATATTCTGCTCTAATATTCTTCAAAATAGCATCTTTTTTGCCATCATTGAACATTTTTGGCGGAACACGGATGTAGTCCTTTACTCTTACTTTGTAGAACATTCTTTCTTTTCTCCTATATTTTTCAACATTTATTACTCAAACCGACCCATTTTTTTAGTAATACTCCCATTCAGGGGTCTAATCCAAAAACAAGCATGCCCATTTATAAAGCTTTTCCTCTAAATCAAGCTCAAATTAAAAAAAACTATCCTTTCAACTTCTTCAGCTTCCGACTCACAGTCTCCTCACGAAGACCAACTTTGGCTGCAATCTCTTTCTGACTCAGTCCAAGATTATTTTCCTCAAAATGAAACAGCAAATATCTCCTCTCAAAGTCTTCCTTAGCCTGTTTCCATGTCATTGCAACTGCTCTATTCCCAAACCCAGGCCCTTCAGCTCCTTTAGAAACAACTAAACTCTCTTGAATCTTAGGTATCTGCCACTTATTTTTCTTACTCCCTTCATCAGATTGCTTATAATCCAAAAGCATTTGTTTAAAACTGGAATAAGACTTCAAATTTTGATAATATTCCACATCTAGTTCAGCTTCCTTTTTCACATCAAGCGAAAACTCTTGCATAACCCGATGAATACTACGACGATCAAGTCCCAAAAACTTAGCTAGCATAGAAATGTTAGAGTTCTCTTCCAACTCACGCCTAAAAAACGCTTCTTTAAATTTCTTTTTCGCTTCCTTAAACGACAACTCATAAACAATAGGTATCTTTAAAACAGAAGAACTCAATATTTCTGTCAGATTCTCATCAACAACTTCTCCACTAACTGCTTTTTCTAAACTCACTACTGAATCTCCTAACGGAAAGCTAACTACGTCTTCTCCAATACTTTCCAGACTTTTCTCCAGTCCTCCTCCAAGAACAGCCTTCTCAAACTTCTTCTCCTTATTCCCTTTATTTTCTTTCTTCAGACGAGCCATAACAAACAAAGAAAACAAAGCCAGCTATAAAAACATTCACCAAGAAACAACAAAATCATGCTCAACAAAACTTTGCACAGCAAAATCAAGAGAGCTTTGCTCGAAATTAGAGATTAGCACCGTCTCCTCACTGGCAATTACATTCAAAACAAGACTTAAACAACGAGCATTTTTGTGACTGAAAGGAGCAAAAATCACAGCGAAGTAGACACGCCTGCATTACTTGGTGAACATGTGAACCAAGTTCCGAACGGTTCCAGTGAGGTTAGGTCTGACAGCGCTAATCTCTTTGTATAATTAAAAAAAAGAAACTAGACTCAAAAGATTCTAGGAACCAGTGCTTCACTTTCGAATAAACCTAGCATGTCCACTAAGCCCAAAATAAAAACAAAGCAGATACAAAGACAACCATAAAACTACCACAGATTCAAATCCATCAGACAAATTGTTCAACAAACTAAGCAAAAACACAAAACTAACAACCAATAATACAGCCTTTTGATATTTCTTAAACACATCTATTTCTTCAAAAGTGAGCATTCCAAGTCCAAAGCCAGAAGCTAAACCAAGTAAAACACTTACAATTCCTTGAATTAAAACAACTCCCATCTTAACCTTTCCTCAATAACAACTATGCAACACAAACAAATCAACTAACTACAAACAATAAGCAAAAAACAATACCTATTTCTTAGTTTTTTCTTTCTTTGGCCATATACTGTTTATCTTAGATTTAAACTTTTTCATAAACAAATCCCAATCTTCTTCAGCAACAACAGCCCCACAAGCACTAGCATGCCCACCACCATAGCCTTCAATCCCTTCAAGAGATTCTTTCAAAGCATCAACTATTGGAAACTGTGCCCGAAGTGAGCATTTATACTTCCCATCACTTTTACGTGTAATCAGAATAACCTTATTTTGATATAACCACTGCAATTGATTAGCTAAAATTGATGTAAACGAATACTTAGAATCAATATAGTTATAGTGCAAAATCCGTGATCTAGTCTTAACTTCTCCAGCTTTCTTCACATGATGGTCATACGCTTTTCGTGTCTTAACATAATGCTTCCACAAAAACTTACCTTTGGACGTTGTCTGCTCTAAAATCTCTTCAGGCGAACGTATCTGTCGCACAACATTTAAACGCTTTTGAACATCACTACTACTTCCGTTATAGATAAACCAAAACACCATTGTCAATTCCCCGATTTTGGATTTGAACAACGCAGTTCCAACATCTTTAGCATGCCTCTTTGTCAACAATTTAGGATACTCTTTACGAAAATCATCTACAAAATCAGGCAACAACCAATCTGCTAAACATCCAGCCATAGCAATCCACAGATGCTCAGGATTCTTAGAAACTTGCCAAGCCAAATATGTTGTAGGATAATACCCTTTTGGATCATTCAATTTTGGATTAAAATACTTCAAACCTTTCATATCTTCTGGTCCATGATGATCCATCCAATATATTGGCACTTTCACAGCATCAATAAAATCCTGTTCAATCATCGGAACATCTAATACAAACAAAGAATCATACGACAAATGCTCAATTTTTCGTAAAAATCGAGAATCCAGCTTAGGAGCTGCTTTTAGCATCATTCCTTTACCTTCTCCCATGATTTTATACAAAAGCAAGAAAGCACTTAGCCCATCTGGATCATCATCATATATAAATAACGGATTAGAAGACCCTTCTATAGCTGACCGCAATTGTTTTACTTGTTTCTCAGTTAACATAACAAGCAAAGAAGAAAGCCCACCCTTTTAAAACTTAACCCATAAAATCAAGCTCCTTACCTATTTATATTTCAAAAATTATAACCTCTTTCTTCAGCAATTGCCTGATACTTCTCTAACTCACTAGAATAATCAAAACCTAATGATACTAGACCAGAAATTGAGATAATCAAATGTTCAACTTGATTCCGTTTCAAATCCGTCACTGAAACATCTTTTAACAGATTAAAAGAGGTTTGATAATTTACAACTGCTTCTTCCTTCTTACCTTGCTCATAGAATATTTCTCCTCTCCAAGTATAAGGATTATAAAATTCTGGATCTAACTCAACTGCCTTATCAAAATCAATAATAGCTTCTTCATTCAACCCTAAATTCTTTTTAGAAAGACCACTATTATTAAAAGCAACTTTAAAAGAAGAATCTAATTCTATTAATCTATTAAAATCTTCAATTGCTTCTTCATATAGCCCTAATTTCATTTTAGAAAAACCTCTATAAGGATAAACTACTATTAAAATTGATATATCTTCAATACCTACTTCAACTGCTCTATCAAAATCTAAAATTGCCTCTTCATAATGCCCTAACCTCATTTTAGAAAAACCTCTATTAGCATAAACTACTTCTAAATTTGATATATCTCCAATGCCTACTTCAACTGCTCTATCAAAATCTAAAATTGCCTCTTCATATTGCCCTAACCATATTTTACTATAACCTCTGTCATTAAAAAAAACTGCATTATTTGGATCTAACTCAATTAATTGATCTAACACCTCTATTTCTTCATCAAATCTTTCTAACTTTTGACAAGCATTTCCCCAATTTATAAGAAATCTTTTAGCATCACTAGGTTCAAATAAATCCTTAATAGGAGTTTCATCATTTACTACCTTATAAAGAGCAGCAGCAGCTTTATAACCAACTTTTGAATCATAATATTTAGTATCACGATAAAATCCACCTGCTGTTCTTAAAATTCTTTCTAAATCCACAATATTCCAAAATAGATCAAAAAATCAACAAAAATACTTGTAATAACAAAACATTACAACACACTTATAAAGAAACTATGGAATTCCTAACATATGAATACAAAAATCCTTGAAGATTTAGGTTTAACTAAAAAAGAAGTTCAAGTATACCTCAAATTACTAGAATTAGGCTCAACTCCTGCAGGACCATTAGTAAAAAAGCTAGCTATGCATAGGGCACAAGTCTACAACCTTCTTGACCTTTTGCTTGACAAAGGCATTATTTCTTACGTTTCTAAAGCAAATATTAAACATTTCGAAGCTCATGAACCAAAAAGACTCTTAGAATTCCTAGAAACAAAGAAAAAACAGCTCACTGAAAAAGAAACAAAACTAAAAAAATTGATTCCTAAATTAGAATCAAAAAGAAATCTTACAGAATATTCACAAGAAGGCACTATTTTTCAAGGAAAAAGAGGCATAAAATCAATTTTAGAAGATGTACTTAATCAAAAAACAGACTTTTTCGTATTCGGCGCTGAAGGAAAATTCAAAGAGCTATTCCCTTGGTATTTCAAGCACTTTCATGATAAAAGAGCTAAACTAAAAATCCCTTTAAAAATTATTTTCAACGAAAAATTAAGAGAAAAAAGAAGATCTTTACCTTTATCCCAGATTCGCTTCCTTCCAAAGGACCAAATCAACCCTGCTACAACTCTAATTTACAACAATACTGTTTCAATCATCATCTGGGAAAATTCTCCTCAAGCTTTTGTAATTAAATCCAAAAAAGTTGCTGATTCATACAAAAACTTCTTCAAAATCCTATGGAATCAAGCTAAAAAGTGACCTAATCATAACCCTTCTGGTTTATCTACTTTTTCCAAACTAGTTATTCTGTAAACTGGCCTTCCTAAAGCATCTAAAGAATCTGTTTTCTCAGCAACTACATTTGCCATAAAGCTTGAGTGCTGACCTGCATTCTCATCATATAAAACACTCACAACACAATCTGGTTCATCTATTTTCATCGCAAACCTATCACTCTCAGCACTAAATAAAGCTACATCAGATAAAACTGGATCATATTCTCTTGATGCATCACCAGAAACATAACGAGACAAATTCCCTAAAGTTTCTATTCTATCTGGAAACTCAGTCTGAGTTGTTTGCATCCCTGATAATTCATACAACGGTAATGGTTTATCCCGACCATAACCTCCTTCAAAATCACTAGAATAAGTTCTTGGATCTCCATCTGAATCAAGACTTCTGTGACCAAACAATAGATATTCTCCTTCATCATTAAATATTTGAACTCCCTCTGGAGTCTCTCTAGAAAACAAAGAAACTAAAGCAACCCTCTCTCCACTTTTTAAATCCGCAACAATTATCGGCACAGAACCCCTTTCTTCATCTCTATACCATCCTGCCGGAAAAACCACACCAGAAACTCTTTCTCTTAATTTATCAACTCTAACATTTCCCATTTTACCTAAAACAAATATCATAAGAATATAAATATTATTGTAATCAAAACTAACCTAATCACCATTAAATTGTATTTGCATAGCTAACTTTTGATGTGATCAAGAAGATGGCACTGTCAGACTTAGTGCAAGCGTGACCACTTCGCGTTCTATTTTGCTCCTGTTAGTCACAAAATGCTCGTTGTTTAGATCTTGTTGTGAGTAACATTACCAGTGAAGGGACGGCGCCATCTTCTTAGGTGGTACATCTAAGGAAACGAAAGATTTTCTTGAGATTTTCTTTGTAATTAATTGAGTCTATGCACATACACAAGAATCACAAGCATTAAATACCATCATCTCACCAACATATCATGGTATTCGGAATTGGATTAGTATTCTTAATTGTCTTGATCTTAGCATCAAGTTTGAAAGTAGTAACAGAATATGAGCGTGGAGTTCTCTTCACCTTAGGTAGATACTCAGGTATGTTAAAACCAGGTCTAAGACTTGTAATTCCTCTTCTACAAAGTTGGGAAAGAATTGACCTACGTGTAAAAACTATTGATGTTCCTAACCAAGATGCAATCACAAGAGACAACGTATCTGTTCGAGTCAACGCAGTTCTATATTACAGAGTTATGGATGCAAGTAAAGCTATTTTAGAGGTTGAACACTTCGGTTATGCAACCAGTCAATTGGCACAAACAACTATGAGAGACGTTGTTGGTGAAGTTATGCTAGACGACCTTCTATCTTCAAGAGACAAAATCTCACAAAAAATCAAACTTATTGTTGATAAAGCAACAGACCCTTGGGGTATTGAAGTCCAATCAGTAGAACTTAAAGACATCGAGCTACCACAAGAGATGAAACGAATCTTAGCTGCAGAAGCTGAAAGTGAGCGAGAAAAACGTGCAGCAATCATCAAAGCCTCAGGAGAGTTAGAAGCCGCTAAAGATATGGCAAAAGCAGCTACTATGCTAGGTAAATCCCAAGGTGCATTGCATCTAAGAACCTTGCAGTCTCTAAGCGACATCTCAGCAGATAAGAACAATACTGTGATTTTCGCTCTACCTTTAGAGATTCTAAAAGCTTTTGAACGCTTTGGCAAGAAATAAGCACTAAATAACACATATCTTTTTAAATTAACTTTTTTATTTTCTCAAAAATGGCTTACGAATTAATAAACGGAATCTATCACACTACTGGATTAGATACTATTGAACCTGACTTAGTTGGAATAATTACTGACATTAAAGACAAACTTTCTACTATAACCTCACAAGAAACCTTAAGAGATACAATCAATGCCAACACCCATTTTCAAGCATTTTTTCCTCATCATCTTAGAACAAGATTAAGATTCCTTGCGCTGGAATTCAATCTTCAAATTGGTGAAACTGAAGCAAAATTAAATCTTGCCTATGGAATTTACCAAGAAAGCTTACACCTTCCTTCAACAAAAAATTCTAACGAAGAAGATGGCAACTTAGAAGAATGGAAAGAATTACAACATAATTTTGGTTTAGATTATGGTTTTGGCAGGAGAACAACTGCTTTAACAAGAGTAAACAACTCCTTTCATTTATCTGAATCTGAACAAGGATTACTTTACGGATCTTTCGATGGTGTTGGTAACAAACATGTTAGATTTCAATCAACTGATTATCAACAAAAAGCAATAGGTCATGAAGAAGACCTAGAACCAAGAGGAAAACATGGCGATAAAAACCTTTGGCCTAGATATAAATTAAAACAGCTTCCTGTAGAAGTTGGACTAAAATCAGCAAATATCAACCATTGCGATGAGAATCATACTGATTATTGGGGAATCACTGCAAGAGCTGCTGACCTTGGCTCAGGAGAACTAACTGCCCTAATTAAGCATCTTGGCTGGTAATCTTTAAAAAACACGCCATTCTGAACAACTATCCAAATGACCAGTGAAATTGAATTATACAAGGAACAGGTAAAAGTCTATGATTTAGAAGGTAATTTTCTATATTTCCAAGACAAAACTGAATTCTATAAACAAATCAGAGAAGAATACAAAAACACTAAAAAAGTTTCAAGACAGGTTCACACCATCAGACTATTTCTTATGAACGCTAAAGGTGGTATTTACCTAGCAAAACGAAGCAAAATTAAAAAAGAAAACACCTTACTCTACGATAAAACCATTGGTGGACACTTAAGAGGCACTGAAACAGCTGAATTTACTGTTTTAAGAGAAGCTGCTGAAGAACTTGGCTTTCCTGGAGCTGCTCTAACTGATACAGAGTTCGAAACAGCCTTGGAAGAAACTGACCTCAAAATCATTGGAGTTTTCAAAAAAATAGACAAAATTAACAAATTTATGGCTAAATATAAATACAAAGATGGAACTTTTGCTGAATTTCCTCAAATTACTACTATTTTCATAGGTGTTTTTGATGGAGCAATCAAATTCGCAGATGGAGAGACTTCTGGAATAGAAATCTACTATCCAGATGAGATCCTAGAAGAGCTAAAAAACAACCCAAACAAATACACTGAAGATGTGAAAAAATTAGTCCCATTCTACCTAAATGAGTTCAAAAAAGTCATTTCTCACATAAACACCACTAATTAGTAATAACTGAGCTAAACCTTTATAAATACGCTTCACTTTTAACAAGTCTATGAAAGCAGGATATTTCGGTCCAAACCTAGAATATAGAGCAACAGGAGATAGATTCATTCAAGAACCTACAAATGATTTAGTAGCTTTAGCTTTAAAACTTAGAGGTACACAACACGCTGCAAGTGACTTGCTAAAAATGGGAGAAAATATCATTAATACTCATTATGAAGGCAAAGATGAAACAGAAAGAGACATTTATAATATTCAAAGACGCTCAGTTGTAAACATAATTGCTAACCAATTAGAAGGTAGTCATGAAACTATTGCAAAATATCTCAAAAGAAGAATTAGAGATATTACATCTACATCTCAACTAGGAAACCTAGAAGATGTATGCGAAACTGTTACAAGTTCAGCACCAAACAGAGCAACTGCATAGATATAACAAAATTATATTTTTCACAATTATTCTTTATTTTTCTTTCTCTCAATCAATTCCTTCTCAATAACTTCTAGAATGAACTCCTTTTTAAAGTCCCTATAAACTTCACCCTCACCTTGAGCGACTTTAACTGCCTTTTTCTTCAAGGCTACATAAGCTTCAATTGTTTCTGGATGCTTCAAAAGATAGTCACGAAACGCAGTCAGATTAACCCACTCATTACCTTCAAAAGTCACCAAATGCACATGCACTCTACGAACTCCTCTTTCCTCATCATATTCCTTACGAAAAAACAACCTATCATCTGAACTAACATGCTCTCGAAACAAGTATCCTATTGGTTCCAGCTTCTTTTTGAAACTCTCAAATCCAGATTCAACTCCTACAACAATATCAACTATCCCTTTTCCACCAAGACCAGGAATAGCAGTACTCCCAACATGTTCAATTTTAACAGAATCATCAAACAAATCAAGCAATTTTAGCTTCTCAGCCTCAAAATACTTAGAATATTCACCAGAAGCCTCACGAAACACATATTTTTCCATATCAAAAAGAAAAGCAAACATAATTCTTTATTAATTTAATGTTCGGTTATTGATGTAGTACTCTCAAAACCAAATCTTTCATACAAATCTCTACCCATTTGATCTCTTGGCACTATTTGGTAACTATCTAAATCAAGCAAGTTTCCACTCGTATCAAACATTCCAATATAATTCCAACATTCATCATCTCCTAAATGAAAACCAACCAAAACTCTTTCAGGATAATCTTCTCTCCACATTCTAGCAACTCCATCATCATAAAAACCCTCTCCAAACAAAGTCCCAAATTCAGCATTCACAGCAGCTTCCATAGAATTATAACCTACTCTCCAATCTGCAGATGAAATATTTCCATCATTGCCATTATTATCATCACTTAATTCAGAATCTAATCTTCTCAAATCACCATAAGGTTCTCCTTGAGTTCTTCTCACAAAAAAAGCAAGATTATCATAGCTTCCAACAGGTAAATGTAAACTAGTTATTTCTGTTTCAACTCCTTGATGTGGTGCTGAACAAGCTACTGATTCAAGCTCAACTTGAGCATCAATAGAACCTTGTTTAGCACAGGAAGCTAAAAGCATTGTTAAAGGTAAATATCTCATAAATCATTCAAAAACATCAGTTATTTTAAATATTATGCACAAAAGATAAGATTCTCAATCTCATTCTGCTACCAACTGGTATCTAAATATAACTCTTATTCCACTTATATAATTATTAACTCTCATCTAAAAAATCTTCAACTTTATCAAAAAGATCACTAGTTATTCTCTCTTTAACTTGTTTTATATCTACCCATTCCACCCTTTCTATTTCAGAACTAGAATCATTCAATTCACCACTAACATATTCACAAGCAAAATAAATTATCATTTTTCCACTATTTGGGTGAATTCTCTCACCTAATTTCTGAGTTACTTTACAAATAAGGCCAGTTTCTTCACTAATCTCACGCAAAACTGCTGCTTCTTCTCCCTCAGAATCTAGAACCTTTCCTCCTGGAAACACCCATGAAAGATTATCTTCAATTACTGATCTTAGAACCATCAATACACTTGAATCAGATACAACAATTCCTACAACTATTTTTTCTACCATTTTCTAAGAAAAAAAGAGCGCCAACGCCCAGTATCAGTAACAAATTCAAGTCTTAATTGACTATTTTTGATCTAGTTAGTAAAAATACTAAATTTCTATATTTTTCTATAAAATAATCATTAATCTATATAATTTTTTCGAAAGAACATGGCTATTAGATGTCCATGAGATTAAAATAATTCATTAAAAGGTCTCTAATATCTTCAAATTTTAACTTTTCAAACAACTCTTTTCTAGATACCCATAAAAAATCATCATGTTCACTTGAAACAACCACCATTTTATTAGAAGTTTTTAAATGATAATAAGTAATTTCTCTTTTTTTTACTGTTCCAGACAATTTTCTAATAAATTCAAATTGTAAAAGTCCTATTTTATTAATTAAAGAAAAATCACTAATTCTTGTTTCCTCAAAAAGTTCTCTTTTTATTGCATCATTATCTGTTTCTCCTTCTTCAATATGCCCTTTTGGACACTCCCACAAATCTTCATTAGAACGATGTAATAACAAAAACTTCCCTTCATTTTCTAAAAGCATACCTACTCCTTTATTTGCCATGATACCAAACTCCTAAATTTATAATTCAATGAGATTATATTTAAATAAAAATGATTAAATCTCATCTAAAAAATCTTCAACTTTATCAAAAAGATCACTAGTTATTCTCTCTTTAACTTGTTTTATATCTACCCATTCCACCCTTTCTATTTCAGAACTAGAATCATTCAATTCACCACTAACATATTCACAAGCAAAATAAATTATCATTTTTCCACTATTTGGGTGAATTCTCTCACCTAATTTCTGAGTTACTTTACAAATAAGGCCAGTTTCTTCACTAATCTCACGCAAAACTGCTGCTTCTTCTCCCTCAGAATCTAGAACCTTTCCTCCTGGAAACACCCATGAAAGATTATCTTCAATTACTGATCTTAGAACCATCAATACTCTTGAATCAGATACAACAATTCCTACAACTATTTTTTCTACCATTTTATCAAAAAAAACAAATTCAATAAAACCTACCTAAACTAAAGCACATTCAACTGAAGAATCCATTAAATCATAACCCTCAAGTGTAGTTGTCAGTTGTTGAGTAAAATTTTCTACTGGTACTTCTTTGTTCCTTATTTTTCCAACAAAAGATAAACGAACTGTTATTGTACCATTATCTACAGAAGTCTTAAATCCCCATTTAACAATATTTCTTAAAGTGTATTTATCAACTCCAAAAACTAAAGATGCATCAAAAACACGTATTCCTGTCACAAATCCTTCTGAATCTATATCTGCTACAAAGTTTTGGAATTCAGCAGATTCTTTATACTCTCTTTCTTTTAGTTTAAACATTAAAATATCACTAGCAAAATCATACAACAAATCTCCTTTTCCAGTCCCATCAAGATGTTTTTCTGCCATTTTTCATAGATTATATTTTGGAATTTCTTTAAGATCAACAAAAGTTACAACAATTGTCT
This sequence comes from uncultured Methanosarcinales archaeon, assembly GCA_964527395.1. GTDB lineage: Archaea > Nanobdellota > Nanobdellia > Woesearchaeales > GW2011-AR9. Next base: position 60,197 of record CAZGQD010000005.1, on the reverse strand, counting down.
TATCCTTCCTAATTTCAATTATCAATTTTCTATATCCATCATTTCTCCTATAATAAGAGGAATATCTTCCATTTTCCTGAAGATATACTTTCCTTGGATTCTCCCTCTTTAACATATTCAGTAATTCTTCTATATTAAAAACCTTTCTCTGCTTATTATTCAAATGCCAAATAGCATGTGAAGACACAATTATTTGTCTATTTCTAATTAATTCAAAAAAATCTTCTTTAGAAACTCTCTTAATTGGCTTAGTCGAATATATCACCATCTTTCAAAATTCTCAAAAATCATGATATATAAATTTCATTAGTCTACAAAAACCATGTTTTACTGACTTTAGTTAAAAAGAAGCGCTGACGCCCGGATTTGAACCGGGAAATCCCGAAGGAAACAAGATTTCCAGTCTTGCGCAGTACCAGATTGTGCCACGTCAGCAATAAAATACCAAAAGTGGCGGTGCCGCGATTTGAACGCGGGACTTCTGTGTCGCCCAGGTTGAATAAGTCATCGACAATTAAGTCTCATCGCTCAATTACATATGAGCACAGCGCCATAGACCAGACTAAGCCACACCGCCACTAATGGTTACATGAAACTCTAAGAACCTCCTTTATATAGATTATGGTAAAATTAAACAAAAAAGCTCTAAAATCCACTAAGAATCTTCTGAAACTCAGCTTCCATCTCTTCCTTAGAAACCTCTTTTGCCAGAGTCAAATCTACTAAAGCTCCATGTCCATCCCCTTCAGTTCTAGGCACCAAATGAATATGTGCATGAGGAACTTCATCTCCTATTACATATGAAACCACCAATTCTGTAGAATAAGCCTTTTTCAAAGCAGCAGCCACTTTAGCAACTGATTCAGAATAGTCTTCCTTGATATCATAAACCCATCTATAATGCTTTTTTGGAACAACTAAAACATGCCCTGATCGTACAGGTCTGATATCTAAAAACCCAATAAAATCATCATCTTCAAACACTTTATAGCATGGTATTTCTCCTGCTACAATCTTACAAAAAATACAATTATCCATTGCCATAACAAAACCAATACAAAACAAACCTTATATTTCTTTCCCAACTCAAAGATAACTTTATAAAACAGCAACCAATAACCACTAACATGATAGTTGTAAGAACCCAAGTAAAAGACATTTTGAAAGAAAGTGGAACAGAAGTCGAAAACATGTCAAAAGACTTCCTAGCAGCTCTAGATAAGAAAGTAAAAAGTTTGGTTCTAGACGCTTGCAACAGAGCAAAAGCCAACAAAAGAAGAACTGTAATGGCTAAAGATGTTTAATTTATCTATTTTTTATTATAATTTCTTAATTTATACTTTCTAAAATGTTATAATAGTAACAATTTGTTATTATAATAACACTTTTAATACAATTTTGTTATTATTATAACAAATTGTTATCCAGATAACAAAAGAAAACTAAAAAACACAACCTTATTTCCTACGAATCCTAGGTGGCGGTGGCAATGGCAACTCTGCAATCAATTCTTCCTCAAGCTGATGTTCTTCAGCAGCAGCCGGAGTAGCAGAAACCTGTCCAGCTAACATCCCTTGAACTTGCTCTTCATGAACTTGACCCATTCTAGCTTCTAAATCTCCAGTAAGAGCCTGACTCTCTGGACCTTGCGCAGGAAAAGAACCTACATCTGGAGCAACACCAACACTTGGTTCTCCTACAATCATTTTGTGTCTCACACCTGGGCTAGAAGCATCTATATGTGATCTTACAGCAGAAATTTGGCTTGGCATTGCTGAAACATGCATACTTTGAACAAACGCTTTCTCTTTTTCAATCTCAATAGAAATCTCTTTTTCAAGTTCTGGAAAATCATCACGCATCCTCTCAAGCTTTTTCTCCATAGCAAAAATAGAAAGCTCCAATTTTTCTTTCAAAACCTTATCTTCTGGATTTGCTGCAATCTTCTTTTGAAGTGCTTCACGAAGTGTTGCTGACTTTGAGATTATTCCTAAAATCCTTTGCTTCTTCTCAAAACTTAACGGTTCAGGTTTGGCTGCTTCTTTACGTTCTTTAATCTCCAATACTACCTTTTTATGACTCTTTTCAAGCTCTTCACGTAAACGTACATTTTCTGCTGTGTCTGATTTTGCTAAAATTTGACCCATAATATAAGTCAATTTCTCAATCTTTTGTTCAATATCAGTTCCAGTTGACTTATCCAACTTCAATCTCATACTATTTACTTGCTTTTTTAATGCAGTAATCTTAGAACTTTCTTGTTTTGATTGCATCAACAACCTTTTTTCAACTTCAAAAAGCGAATGTAACTGATTTTCTAAATGAATAATTTCTTTTTGTAAACTTAATTTTGGTACTTTCTTTTTACCAGACAAATATTTGATCTCTTCAATCTTCTTTTTGATCTCATCCCTAGACAGCTCTTTATTATGTCCATCTTGTATTCTTGCTACTGAATCAAGCAATTGTCTTGTTTTTAATCGTACCATCCTATTCTTCCATTAAGCTCAAAAAAAGCTCCTCTTTTTAGCTCCCCCCATACTTGGCGGTGGTGGTGGAACTCCTCCTGGCCTTGCTCCCATCCCTGACATTGGAACAGCTGGACGCCCACTTCCTTGAATAGCAGACATCTGTGGAGGCAAATTTCTAGGAGCCCCCATTGGAGCAGCAGCTGAACCCATAGAACCAGCTGGCCCACCTAAATTAACAGCAGGAGCTGAAGCCGGCTTATTATTTTGACTACTAACAAAATCATCAACTTTATCTGAAATTGCAATCATCCCTTTTGCAATAGTTTCATTTTGTGTCACAACTGCATCAATTCTCTCACTAATCACTTTAAGGGTTTTGTACACGTCTTCTTCAGCTGTTTCATGTAATGCCTTTTTAAACACATCATTTAAATCATGAATTGAATCTTTCAAACTTTCTATTTCTAGTATCAATTCATTTGTTTTACTTTGCGGTTCATCTAACTTCTTTTTCAAAGCTTCAATATCATATCTCAAAGTATCTAAAATATCCTGCGGAAGAATTTCATATGTATCTGTTTTTGCCACCTTTAACAACCTCTCTAAAAATATTAATCTATAAACTGATCTCAAATCTATATTTACCAATAAAAAGACGAAGAAATCGTTTATAAACCTTTGCACACAGAGGAGCAACAGCACCACAACTAGCTTCTAAAGAAACAAAAGATTCAATCCTAACATCAGCAAAAACTCCAACTCAATAAACTACTACAACAAATCCAACTCAAAAAGATACTACTCAAGGAAAATTGGCAGCATCTCCTCACTGGCAATGTTATTCAACACAAGATCTAAACAATGAGCGCCCTAAGAGCTTTGCTCGCAGAGATAGTACGCGAAATGGTCACGCCTGCGATACTTGGTGAACATGTGAACCAAGTCCCGAAAGCTTGCTTGAGGATAAGTCTGATACTGCCAATTTTCTTCACAACAAAGATACTATCTCCAAACCTAGTAAACCCCTTGTTTTATATACTAAAAAATAAATCTACTAACCATGGTTGCAATCACTACATTCATTTCCACACTAGTTTTCATCTTCCTCATATTAGCTTCTATTCAAGATATTAAAGAAAGAGAAGTATACGATCTAATCAGTATGGGTCTTCTAATAATAATCCTTAGCATAAAACTAATTATCAGCTTAGAAACAGGATGGAACTACTTTTTCTCAGCACTTTTAGGTTTCGCAATCATGCTCATAATAGCAACATTCCTATACTACCAAGGTGGTTGGGGAGGAGCAGACAGTAAAGTTTTAATGGCTATGGGAGCACTTCTAGGAGCAGACTTCACATTCCCAATACTAAAAGAATCCTCACAATTCAATGGACTAGAAATTCCTTTTTTCTTACTCCTCTTATTATTCATAGGTTCAGCATGGTCATTATTCTGGAGTGCAAAAGTAATGACAGAGCACTGGAAACTTTTCAAAAAAGAAGCAAAAAAAAGACATAGAAAACTAAGAAGACTATTTTACTTAAGCATATTAGTAGCAATCATATTAGGAATCTTCTCTTACAAAATTGATCCAAGCCTCTTAATCTTCCCAATAGTCCTACCACTCCTATACCCATTTTTCATCTTCTTAACAGCTGTAGAAGCTAGTTGTTTCTATATATACAAAAGCCCCTTAGACCTAGTTCCAGGAGACTGGCTCTCACAGAAAGTAAAAGAAAATCACAAAATGATAGTAAAGAAAAAAACTTTAGAACGTGATGATATTGAAAAAATTCAAATGCTTTTCGCTAACGGTAAAATAGAAACTGTAAAAATCAAAGAAGGTGTACCTTTCTTACCAAGTTTCTTAACAGCTTATGCAGTGTTCATATTTAGTAGCCCAATATTTTACTGGCTTACAACAATTTTATAAACAACAAAAGCAAATTACCAATTTATGAAAGAGAAAATATTCTTCAAAGACTCTGAAAGCAACAAAATCTGTGGAATTTTATCAAACCCTAACAAAGAAACTATCAACACCCCTATAATCATTCTCTGCCATGGTTTTACTACTTCTAAAGCTAGCACTACCTACAAAACCATGGAAACTGTTCTAAATAAAGAAAAAATTGCTACTTTAAGAATAGACTTCTTTGGCCACGGTGAAAGTGAAGGTAAATTCGAAGATTTAACAATAGATAAAGCATCCGATTGCATCTTAAAAGCAATAGAATTTCTAGAAAGCAAAAAATTCACTAAAATCGGCCTTTTCGGATCTAGTTTCGGTGGATTCAACAGTATCATAGCTGCTTCAAAAACAAACAAATTAACTTTGTTAGTTCTAAAATGCCCAGTTTCTGACTACATTGAACAAAAAAACAATAACATGACTAAAGAAGAATTAGAAAACTGGAAAAACCAAGCTTTCATCATCCACAAAAACTCATACGGTGAAGAAAGAAGACTAAACTATTCTTTTTATGAAAACCTTAAAAAATACAACGGCCATAAAGCAGCTGAAAATATCAAAATCCCTACTCTAATTATTCACGGAGACAATGATTCAATGGTCCCTATAGGGCAAAGCATCAAAACTGCAAAATTAATAGAAAATTGTAAATTAGAAATAATCAAAGGAGCAAATCATAAATTTTCTAAAACTCCAAAACACTTTGAAAAAATGATTAATTTAAGCAAAAATTTCATTGTAGAGAATCTATTATAAGAATATAAAAAACTTATAAACCACACCCTATTCTTAAATTTACTATTATCAAGTTTTTATTTGCAATCTTTTATCTATGGAATAATTCTAATTGCAATTTAAGGAAAAAAATTAAAAACTAACCTTTAGAAAGATTTAAAAACTGTTTTCAGCTAAATTTTATTAATGAGACCAGATATGTATGATATAGTTACTAAAAAAGAAGAAAGCAGTAACTTCTAAATACTATTAATTTTCACTTAAATCAAAAAAAAAACTAATCTTAAAATATTTCTTTATGAAAAATTAAAAGAAGACAATTCTCTCCCACCACAAATAGCAACGTTTTTATACCAGAAAAACCTCTCTTCTCCCATACTTATAATAAAATAGTGATATCAAAGGAGATATTAGTATAAAGAATTAAAGTAAAGTACAAAATTGAGGTGGCAAAAAGGATGATATTCTCAAATAGAGGAAAAAAGGGTTCATTAAACCTTTCTATTGAAGCAATTGTAATAGTTGTAATTGCTTTTGTAGTACTAGGTTTGGGACTTGGATTTGTAAAGGGACAATTCGCTCAGATAACTGATACATCTAGTTCTGTTCAAGACCAAATTCAACAACAAATAATGGACGACTTAAGAAGAAGTAATAACAAACTAAGTTTTCCAAGTGACGAACTAAGTTTAGAAATTAAAGATGAAGAAGTTCACGCAGTAGGAATCAAAAACACTGACGATCAGTCAAAATACTTTGCTGTAACTTTTCACGTGAAAGATGGAGCCGACTTTGTCGATTTTGTCAGTGGTGAAGAACTAACACTAAACAGTAACAGTGCTGACGCAGAGATCTTTTGGGATAACGAATACAGAGAAGTTAGCGCAGGTGACACAGACATTATCAAGTTTTCCTTAACTGCTCCAGACAAACAAGGTACTTACCTTTACAAGATTGTACTTTGGGAAGCAGACGACTCAAGTGGAACAAATGTAGCTGAGTACGCAACTGCAAACTTTTTCGTAAAAACAAGCTAGGTGATATTAAATGGCAAGAAAAAAATCAAAAAGAGGATCTGTTGCAAAAAGCGGTAAAAAGCGTATGACTGCAGCTCAAGAATTCGAAATCATGAAACTAGTCTTAGACAAATTTCTATGGTTAGGCTTCATTGTTATGGGTTTTGGTATGTTCCAATCTCTAGCTACAGGATCTTTGAATGAAGGCATCTGGTACATGGTAGCAGGAGCAGCTTTACTAGTGTTATTTTTGGTAATAATTATCAAAGAATACGAAGTTTGGCAATAAAAACATGAATTATTTTTATTTTTTCTTTACTTCTTTTTCAAGACTAACATAGGCTCAAATTCTAAAGCAAAAACCAAAATATTTAGGGTAAATTATTAAATATAAGCCAAAATAAACTAATAACATGACAAATACAATCACATACGAAGATTTCACAAAAGTTGACCTTAGAATTGGAACCATCATTGAAGTAGAAGACTTCCCTGAAGCTAGAAACCCTTCATACAAACTCAAAATTGACTTAGGTGAACTAGGGATCAAAAAATCCAGTGCTCAAGTTACAAAAGAATACCAAAAAGAAAACTTAATTGGCAAACAAGTAATTTGTGTAACTAATTTCCCTAAAAAACAAATTGGTCCTTTCATGTCAGAGGTTCTAACTACTGGTTTTGATGGAAAAAACGGTGTAGTTATCAGCACAGTAGATAAAAAAGTGAAGAATGGTATGCGGTTGTATTGACCCGTAATTCCTATTTCTCTTATTATTTTCCCTAACCAACTATTTCTCTATCTGAAAAATATACTTTTGATTTCCCTAAAGCAAAAACAGTATAAGCAAAAAACAATGCTCTATCCATCTGTTTTACAGATAATTTAAAGTCTTCATCTTTATCACGCAGTCTTAATTTTCCTTTATAATCACCTAAATCATCTTTTTCTACATTAATAACTAAATTATTTTCTGGAAAATGATACTCTCCAAAAAAATAAATTATTTCCTTACTTGAAACTTCCTTAATGATTGTAATTGAAAAATTTCCTCTTCTCCTAGATGTGAAATATTTAAATTCTTCATAACCTTTATCTAATATTCCGTCCATATCTGCATGAACGAAAAGATTATCTCCATCTCTTTTAATTCTAACATTTCTATAATTACCTGTTTTTAATCCCTGTTGATAAAATTTAATTTCAGTATTAATAAATGACTCAATTACCTCTCTTGGCATTATGAATTTCTTCTCTCGAAGATAATTTTCTATTTCCTCCTCAAAATCCAGTATTTCATTTTCTCGATCTCTATAATAAGCAAAACCACACAAACCAATTACTGGAAAAACTAAAGCTGCTTCTAAATCCCCTCTTTCATATGCTGCCACCCCTAAAGCAATTCCTGCTCCTAAGAAAACCCTACTGGAATTTTTTCTAACTATTTCAAATAAGCTCATAAAAAAGCAAAAAAATAACCTTTTTTTTAAAAGCTATTACCAAAAATCATCATACCAAGAAAATCAAAGAAAAAAATCATTCAATTCTATTGTAGAGCCAGCCTATTACATAACCTAAAACATAGCCCCACACAAAACCGTATATTGCTCCTAAAATTGCTCCAATTACACTTAAACTATAACCTAAATTTCCAAATAATGTTGAAGCAAAGAAGCTATATGAATCAGACCATCCTAAAAGACTCAAAACTGTTGAACAAAACAAGAAAACAGCTCCTACAATCCCTAAAGAAAGTCCTAATTTTTGTGCATCCAATTGTAAATCTTTTGCCATAATTAATAAAACAAGCAAAATTACTATTTAAGACTATCCTATTCAAGAATCTGTAGGAGATCTCGCGTTGCTCGATGAGGGCGAAAAGCGAATAGGCTCTTCTCAACACTCGTTCGTTCCACTCTCTCGGGTCGTTTACTATTACTCTAGCGAAACAGTTCCCGTTCTGCAACAAACGCCCCCCATACATCTCCTACAGATTCTTCTAAAACAGATAAGCTAATAAACCAAAAGCTACAAATCTGGCAGATGGTAAAACTTAACGTATTAACTGATGACGATTCATATTCAAACCTTTCTGCTTGTGAAAGATGTGTTAACGAAGGTGGCAGCTGCTGTACTGGTTCAGGGAGCGGTATTTTTGTAACTTTACACGATGTTCTAAGAATTACTAAAGTAACTAACTTAGAACCAGAACAAATAGCAGTTTTTAAAGAAGTTAAAGAAAGTTTTGCTAAAGGCATTGAAGAATCTGACCCATTCATGTTTGAAGCATATAGAGACAACAAAGTCTTACAATTGATCAGAAAAGATGGAAATTGCCATTTCCTCATAGATAAAGAAGGCTGCCAAGTTTTCAATGACAGACCTGCAATTTGTAGAATGTTCCCTTTCTCTTTCAGTTTCAAAAAAGACGGATCAGTAAAAGTTCAAATCCCTAAAGCAAAGAAGCAAAAAAAAGAAGATTGCACAATTTTGCAAGAGAACTACTATAAAAGTAATGGTTCCAATTTCAAAGCTATGAACACAACACGGCAAATTCTAGAAAAACTCTGCACAAAACACGTAGAAGAACTAAAATTGTACAAAAAATACGTAAATGACATAGCTATTGGTATGCCATTAAAACAAGTTATAAGTAAATGGAATATTACTGTTGAAGAGAATAATACTACAAAACTCAACCAAAATTCAAACGATAACCAAGCAAATCTAGAAACAAAGCAACCAGAAACTAAGAATCCTGAATCTTTTCAGAATCAAACCATATCTTTATAAATCAAAAAGCCCCTCTTATCGTCGAGGATGAGGTGGCACAAAAACGCATTGGTTATTCTATTTATTTCTTTAATTCTATTCACCAGCGGAATCTTAATTTTAAACGATAGTTTATCTTCTAATAACCTACTTACTGGTGCAGCTGTAGCAAATCCTGATAACCCTCAAGTTAAAGTAGCAGCATGTCAAGACATCACAACTACCACAACCTTAACGGCAGACATAACTGCTACAGGAAACTGTTTCAATGTTATTGGAAACAATATTGTAATTGATGGTGCAGGTTACGGAGTATCTGGAGACAATACTGGTTCAGCATTCATAATTAATGACTCCACTACTACAGTTGTTATCAAAAACTTACTAAATATCTCTCAATTCGAAAGCGCTATTGAAGTAAATGGAATCAAAAACAACTTAACTGCTGAGAATATTTATTTTTTCAACAACACTGTTGCTATAAATACAACAAATACAACTAATCTTCAAATTCTAGAAAACAATTTCACAATTAACAACAAATCATTCTTATTAGAAAACACCAATGCATCATTTTTCTATAAAAACAATATTTACAACAATAGCATTGGCTTTGAAAACGACCAAACAAACAATAATACTTACCAAGAAAACAATCTTACTGAAAATGTAGAATTTGGAATTAAAATAGCAAATGGAAATGACACTAAAATGATTAATAATACCTTTTTCGAGAACATAGAAGGTGGAATTACTTTAGGGCTTGGAACAAATCATACCTACTTACTTAATAACAACCTTACTATCAACGTTCATAACATCACAATAGAAGATCAAGACACAAAAGGAACAGTAATAATTACATATAACAACAGTTTTGGAAACATCAACTGGACAGTTCTCAACGCAACTATTAGAAACGAAACTATTGCTCTTAAAGATACCATCTTCTTAAACAGCAATTCTATCGGAATAGCAAACAAATCTGGCCTAAAACAATTAAACACTACTGCTAACATCACTTTTTACAGCCCAGAATACAATTATCAACCTTTTATCTTAAAAGATGGCATCAGATCAGATAATACTAGTTCCACAAACATTACAAGCTATGAAAACAGCACAAACACACTCAAATTTAATGTACAAGGATTTAGCACATACGAAACACAAGAAAACATCCCTCCTGGCTTTTTAATAGCCATTTCAAACACAACTAGTACTTCAAACCTTACACTTGACAATGTTAGTTGTTTCATCAACTTAGAAGATAATCAAACTACAAACTTAACAATATATTGGGAATTATACAACAGCACTGTTTTAATCAATTCAGGAGCAAAGAATGTAACTAACAACACTCTTCACGAATTAATAAATGTCAGTTCAATGCTAACCAGTTACAATGACAATTACACTTGTGGTTTCAAATCTTCAGATAACATCACAAATTCAAGCTGGATTAATCACACAATTGACATAAAACAATGTGGAGACATCAACCAAAGTTATACATGGAACGAAAACATTCAAACTGGACCTCAACATTGCTATGATATTCAAACAGACAATCTCACTTTAGATCTAAACGGATACAACATCACTGGAGTTAAAAGCAAAAGAGGTTTCACATTAACAGATATAAATAACATCACTATTCTAAACGGTTCAATAATTAATTTCTCAGATGGGATATTAGGAGACAATTTATCAAAATCAAACATAACATGGATAAACTTCAGTACTAATGTTGAAGGTATTTATTTTGTAGACTCTACAAACAACTCAATTTTCCATAATGAATTCACAGACACTACTGCAATCAGATTTGTTACCTCAGGAAACAACACCATCATTAACAATATCTTAAATGCTTCTGCAAATAATGCTATATCTACACTCCGTGTTAACTCTTGGAATGGATCTTATGCATGTTCAGATTCTTACTCAAACATAATTGGTGGAAACTGCTCTGGTGGAAATTACTGGAATAATTATTCTGGTAGAGACAATGGTGGTGGAATTGCTTACCCTTCAACTGTAAGTAACGACTTTATTGGAGACACACAGCTTCCTTGGGACAACGACGATGATATTACACCAACATCTCAAGGAGACATCCTCCCATTAATGCTTTGTAACGAATTTTGGACTTGTACCTCTTGGTCTGGCTGTAATGGTCAAACTAACACAAGAATCAGAAATTGTGTGGACAACAACGCTTGTGTTACTTTATTCAATAAACCAGCAACAAGCCAAACTTGTTTTGTTGGTGGTGGAAGTAGTAGTGGAACTTCTTCACCTAGCTCAAGCGATTCCCCATTACCACCAAAAGAATCATTACCTCCAAAACCTCCTAAACAATCTACTACTCTTCCACCAAAAGACTCAACTCAAACACAAGAGTCCCTTCCACCAAAAAACCTAATCTTAAATATTCAAAATCTAGGATACGACCAAGAACTAAAAAAACAAATCCTCAGAATAGAATCAGGTGAATCTCTACCTCCTCCTACTAAAGATATGTTCAAAGACATTCAAAAAATCAAAGAAAATCTTAAAATTTCAACTACAAAAACTATTCCATCCAGTACAACAAGTCTAGAAGATAGTCAAGAAGACAGCTCTACTCAAAACTCACTTGATAAAACTACTACTAAAACTATCTCTAAAATTCAAAACAAACAAGATGCAATTGCTACTGCTAAACAAACTAAACAAACTATTACATTCAAACTTGAAAATACCGGGGATAAAGAAATGCAACTAAAACCAATTCTTCAAACACCTAAAGAAGAAACTAAATTAATCGTCACTAGAAAACAATTATCAAATGAAAAAATCAAAAAAGGCCTAAAAACATCAAAAACTACAATTGAAGGAGATTTGTTAGCAGCAAACCTAGCAAATGCAGATATTATTAACTTAAAACCTGGAGAAAAATTAGATTTAGATTTAGACATTTTAAGCGGGTTCAGTACAGAAAATAGCATTCCAATTAAAATAGAACTAGCTGCTTATGATGGAACCATCCTTGAACAAGAAATCAACATAAAAAACATTCCAACAATTGCTAGTGCTGTTATCCCAGACACAACAAAAAACACATTGGATCTTTATTCTATGATCATAAATAATAAAGAAAGTGAAAAAGAAGATGGAAAAGAAGAAAACAATGAAAATAAAGATGAAGAAGCAACAGAATCTAATTCAGACAGCACTGCTTCAAACAGCATCACTGGAAACCTAATTGGATCAACTGACCAAAACAAAGTATTCGAATTCATCTCAAATGACGATTATTACCTTGAAATAAACATTATAAAAGAAAGTGAAAAAAGCACACTCTCTAAAATACCTATCATTGGCAGATTCTTTCCAAGTCAAAAAACATATTTCTCTGAACTCTACGGTCCATACCCAGTAGAATCAGAAGAAGGATTCATATTCGCACAACAATTCGAGTATAATCCAGAAATCTACACAGAAGGAACATACAACATCAACATGAAAATACTTCAAGGAACAACAGTTATTTCAGAAAACGAATTCGAAACCTACCTTGGCCCAGAAGAAAATCAAGAAACAAGTGAAACTATTGAATCTAACTGATTCAAACACAAACAAGATATAATTATTCAATAAATTATCACAAAACAAAAACATTTAAGAAGGAAATTTCCTTACTTCCAAACAAAGGTGAATAAAACAAAATGATTGCATTCGGTATTGACATTCCATTAGTTGAATTAGTTATTGGCATGCTAATCATTACAATAATCTTAATCATTCAAGCAATTGTTCTAGTCACCTTACTAATAAAACAACACAAAAAAGCTCAAAAAATGACAGAATTGATTCAAGATCTATCTCAAACCATTCTTGAGATTAAAAAAGCTGAAATTGAAGAAATCGACAAACTTCACAAAAGACTATAAAATATCCATCAAAAAAAGCCCATTTTCTAAGCACCAAGCACAAGCTTTATAAACTAGTTAGCTCCAAAAGCATACAATGGGACGAATTAAGACCACATTTGTAAAGCGAAAAACCAAAGAATTACTTAAAATTCATGGTGAAAAATTCACTGAAGAATTCCAAAAAAACAAGCCTTTGGTAGATGAATTTGCTAAAGTTGAATGTAAAAAGATCAGAAACATCATGGCTGGTTACATGACAAGGCTAAAAAAAGCAGAAGCAAAGCTTCAATAATCGCATCTTTTCTAACTAATTACTTTTTTAAAACAATTTTTCTTTTGATACTAAAAATTCTGCCAAATTCAAAAGTTCCTCTTGATTCTTAATTTTAGAAAGCTCACCACGAAGCTTCTTTCCACCACGATAACCTTTTGTAAACTGAATAAAAGCAGATTTCAACAAATTAAACGATAAAAGACCATATTCTTCAAGTAAATCCTTATATTCAAAAAATAACTCCATTTTCTCACATAAACTAATATCTGCAAGTTCTTCTCCAGTCTCAAAATAATGTTTAACCTTCTTAAAAAAGAAAGGATCTCTCATTGCTGCCCTACCAACCATCACATAATCACAACCAGTCTCTTCCATCCGATTGATCACATCACTAACAGAATTAATATCTCCATTCCCTATAACTGAGATAGATACAAGCTCTTTCACCTTTTTGATCCACGACCAATCTGCTTCTCCTGAATACCCTTGTTTGATCGTACGCCCATGTATAGCTATAGCACAACAGCCAGTCTCTTCAGCTATTTTAGCCACCTCCAGAGCCACAATCCGACTAGAACTAACCCCAATCCTAATTTTGCACGAAATTGGTACAGGTAGCGTATTCAATTTCTCCAAAATCAATCTCAATTTATCTAAATCAAGCAATAATGCAGCTCCACCTCCACAAGCCAATATTTTAGGTGCTGGACACCCTACATTTAAATCAATCACATCAGTTCTACCAACAAGAGACTTAGCTGCCTCAAAAATTTTGTCAGGATCTTCTCCAAATATCTGCGTCACAACTGGCCTTTCCTCTTCCTGAACATCAAAAATAGGATTAATTACTCCTTGATCTATCTCTTTTTTATACTTAACAATCGCATCTGAACTTAAAAATTCTGTATAACAAATCCCCGCTCCCATTCTTTTACATAAAACTCTAAAAGCTGCATTAGTAACTCCTGCCATAGGTGCTAAAAATACTGGAATATCTACTTTTGGAAAAGATTTAACATATTTCTTCCTTCTATTTCCTGTTCTTTTCATGCTAGCTGCCATTTACTCATAAAATCAAACAAAGCTTTATAAATAAAACTCCTCATTTTGCTAGCAAATGGTAAAAAACGACTCTTCTAAAGAAAAAAGTAGTAATAAAGAAAATACTGCTACTAAAAAGAGCAAAACCAAAAAAACTAGCGAAAAAAAGAAAACTTCTAATAAAAAAACCAAAACAACTAAAACAAAAAGTACAAAAACAAAAGCTAAAAAAACTAAAAGCACAAAATCACCTAAAACTTCTTCAAAAAGCAAAGATTCAACTCAACCAGAGTTAAATATCGCCTTAGTTGGTCATGTTGATCATGGAAAAACCACTTTAACAGAAAGATTAAGTGGAAAATGGACAGATACACACTCAGAAGAATTAAAAAAAGGAATTACAATTAGGCTAGGATATGCAGATTTCTCAATAAATTACGATGAAGAGAATGATTTCTATACTACAAAAACAAAATCAATCAAATCTAACAAAGAAACTAAATTCATCAGAAAAATCTCTCTTGTTGATGCTCCTGGTCATGAATCTTTAATGGCAACTATGCTTTCAGGAGCTGCTATTGTAGATGGTGCAATTTTAATGGTAGCAGCCAATGAAAAATGTCCTCAACCCCAAACAAGAGAACACTTAATGGCTCTTCAAATTTCAGGCATCACTAATATAATCATTGTTCAAAACAAAATAGATTTAGTTCCTAGAGAAACAGCAATCAAATCTTACAATCAAATTAAAGAATTCTTAAAAGAAACTGGTTTTGAAGGAACTCCAATCATCCCTATCTCAGCAAGGGCAAACATCAACATAGATATGCTTTTAAAAACAATCCAAGAGAGATTCAAAACTCCAAAAAGAGATGAAAAAGCAACTCCTTTAATGCTCACTGCAAGATCATTCGACATTAACAAACCTGGTTCAACTCCAGACAAAATACTTGGTGGAGTTCTAGGCGGTACAGTTAAACAAGGCACTTTCAAAATAGGTGACGAAATAGAAATTGTTCCAGGTTACATGATCCAAGAAAAAAACAAAAGAATTTGGATACCTATCACTACAAAAATCACACAAATATTCACTGGAGGCACTCCCACTAAAAAAATCGGCCCAGGTGGATCCATGGCTCTTGGAACCAGCTTAGACCCTAGCGTAGTTAAATCAGATGCACTTTCTGGTGCATTAGTTGGAAAACCAGGTACATTACCTCCTGTTCACTACAAAATTAAGATCAAAACAAATCTATTAGAACGTGTTTTAGGAACAAAACAAGAAACTCAAGTAAAACCATTAGCTAAAAACGAAATGCTTTTACTAAACGTTCAATCACAAACCTCTGTAGGTATAGTTTTAGACCCTTCAAAGAAAAACACAATCCTAAATCTAAGGCTTCCAATTGCTGCAAATGTTGGTGACAGAATTACAATCAGTAGACGTATTGGTGACAGATTCAGATTAATCGGTTTTGGTATTCTTAGTGAGTAAAATCACAATTCTTGACTCCAAACATCTTAAATTCTTTATCTTGGAAAATATTTATTCAAAACATAACCTGTTCCATACAAAACTCTATTAACTAATCCATTTGGTGGATCCCACTCTTTTTTCTCTGGAACTTCAAATCTTTTTGAATAACACTCAACCCCATCTCTTCTAGATATAACCTAAACTGGCGCTGCCTCAACTATTGCAAAAAGCTCTCTTGTAAAAAGAACAAAATTATGTGACCTACCCACTTCAGCACCACTATTATAAACACCAGATAACTTATTAACTAAATTCATAATAATAACAACTCATTAAAACTTTATTAAATTAACGAAAAAAAAACAAAGAAAATTATAAAATCATTCCTTGGCATTTTATCACAATTCTTGACTCCCAACTCCACCAAAACTATCCTTATAGTTAAATGTTTTAGCTCCAGGATATAAATTTTTCATCAAATCAAAACCAGAAAGCCTCTCTTGTCCTCCTGAATAAGAAAAAACTTCCAAATCACCACCTAAACCAGGAACTGAAAAATCAAAATTTTTTTCTACACAATTTATAAAATCACCCATTCCAACTCCCCTATCTGTTAGCCTTCTTAAATTAACTAACATTGTATACCCTAAAAACCTCATATTAGGATCTCCACTCCCTTCAGCTTTCTCCATTACCTCATAAGCAACAGTCAAAACAGGACTTTGCCCCTCAAGTACAGTAGAAGAACCATTATATCTTTCTTCATTTTCACTTACATCCATTACAGCGCCACTAACAATATCCGCAAGACAAGGACTTCGAACAAAAGCCGCCACTCTCCTTTTAGCTCTATCAGCAAGTGCTCCAACTTCTTCCAAATGATCCTTAGAACCAGAATAATCATTTCTCTTATCTAACAATAAAAACTTCAAGATTAAATCTTCATTTACAGCTCCCATTTTTCCTCAAAATGATTTAAATACAAAAAACAAAAATTTAATCTAACTCACATCATTTCAAACTAAAAACTTTGAACTTGCGGAGCTTCCTCAGGAGCAGCAGAAACTGTTGAAACTGACCTCTTACCACGATAAATCCTAGCAAAATACGGTGCTGCTACAACATAATCTTCTCCAAAGCCAGCAATGTCACCATCGATAGCATCACAAGTCTTACGCAGCTTGTTAATTGCACGTTTTAATTCAACAATATCTTTTTCTTTTAGTGGACGAATATTAATTAGAGCAATGGTTTTACCCTGACGAAGACTATCTAAAACAGCTTTGATATCTTCAAATTCTTCCATCACAAATGGCCTGACAACCACCTTAGAATCTCCACCTTCAGAAGTTCCAACTACACTAGAAGCTCCTACTTCAACATAATCTGAAGACACTTCAGCCACTGGTTCTTCCATTGGCTCATCTGGTTGCTTAGCAAATTTTTCCTTTAATTGTAAAAAAAAGTCCCTCATTTTATCTTACCCTCTCCTCTAAAATCTAATTACTTCTTACCCTCAATGTGATTATTTAAATGTTTTTATTGTCCAAAACAGATGACAGACCACACAGGTACCAAGTACTTAATTTTCTACCTTTTTTGCAAACGTGTATCCATTCTAAAATAGTTTGAATAACTCTTTTTTCGTTTACCTTTCACACTTGAATACTCTAATTCTGCTCTAGGCAACTGAAACTGCCCTAAAATATTCAACTTAGCTTTAATTTTGTAAGTAATAATTCTCTGTTCAAGTGCATCTAATTCACTCAAACTCCAATAAATCTTACTTCCTTGTCTTGAATGTGTTACTTTATCTGGTTTTAGTGTACCAAGCTGCAAAGTTCGCTCAACGTTAGCAATTCCTGGAACGGTATCCATAATCTCTACCACTGTATATGGACGCTTACTTCTATTTCTAATTTCAAGCATTACTTTGACTTCACTTAGACCATTTTCATCTCCTACCACTACAAGACCTTTTTTAGATATCAATATTGGAGATCTAACTATCCAGTAAAACAAAAACAAAGCAAGTGAAAATACAAACAAGTAAAATAAAACTCTATAATTTAAAGCCAAACTTACATCTATTTGCTCTCCAGGCTGCAATGCCATATCCCATACAACATAACTTTGTCCATCATGACGCACAACATAACCTTCATCTGAATTTACAAAAAGTGATGAGAAAAAAGAAATTGAGTAAAGATACTGCTGAGTATTTTCTGCATTTCCTTCATTTAACAAGCTAATTTCAACTTGCTTTTTCAAAAACATTTTTTCTTCACTAACTTCAACTACAAAGTCAGGTACATACATCTCAACTTCTACTTTAGAATCAACAATCTTTACTGTTTCTCCTTCACTTTCAAATATAAAGAAAACCACATAATTCTTAGGCTGCGTATACGGATCAAGATCTACTGTAAATTCAACAGTTTTCTCTTCAAAACCTTCAAGTCCAATTGGAATATGCACATTAAATGGTTCAATATCACTTTCAACTCTCAAACTTAAATCACTCAAATTACGAGAATTCCCATTTTCTAAATATAAAACTACACTTGTAGGCTCAAGAGAATCAATCTCTTCATCCATTTCAAGCTCAACTGAAATTGACGGCAAATACTCTCCTGCTGATGGTCCTGATCCAAGATAAACTTTAAGTGAAACCTGATCTGATTCTCCATCAAACTCCCCATCTACATCAAGTGAAAGCTGATAAACTCCTGGATCCATTTCATCAAAAAGTGGAGTTGCTAATACAGAAACTTCACGTTCCTCTCCAGGTTCTAGATTCTCAATAACCCTATCTCCTAAATCCTTAGGATCTACCTGCCATCCATCTGCTCCTGACAAAGAATATAATGTGAAATCTTGCACCTCATTATCATCATTTTCAATAATAATTAAAAATTCAGCTGATTCTCCTGGGTCAATTGTATCATCTACAATCTCCACACTCAAATCAACAGCTATAACACTCAGTGAACAAATAAGTACCAACAAGAACGAAATCCCTAGTAAAAAACCTGACTTTTTCATAATTCAAAACCCTCCCAATCTAGATCAGCGAATTATTATATTTAAAGTTGTCGTTTACCTAGTACCAACAAAACAAAGAAAAACCCTTATTCCTACTCAAAAATTTTTACTCATATAAGGTCCATCTCGCTTATACCCAAACTTCTCATAATAACCTCTAACTCCTACTCCACTAATAATCACCATCTTCTTCTTGCAAGCTTCACGAGCAATCTCTTCTGCTTTAGCAAGTAGCTTACGCCCAAAACCTTTATGCTGAACAACTCCTTCACTAGATTCCTTCCCAAGCGCCAAAGCTTGTCCATAGACATGCAACTCACGAATCAAAGCAGAATCTGAATTTATCTCAGGCACAAGCCCAGAATTTGGAAACCTAAGTCTAATAAATCCTAATATCAAATCATTAGAAAGATCCTCAAAAGAGATAAAGTACTCCTTCCCAGCAGAAGCATCATAAGACCGAACCACTAATTCAACTGCTTCAAAATCAATCTCTTTTCTTTTAGGCTCACGAGCACGAATATCTCGACTAACTATTCCTTTCTCATTCATTTGCTTCTCAAGCATCTGTCGCAGATTTGTTTTATCCACCCCTGCAGTTGTCCTATATGTTGGAATATCACGCTGAACCCTCATAATACGCACCCATTCCGGCACTCCAGCCTCAATAAAAGAAGAAATCACTCTTATTGCTCCATCTGTCTCCATAGGCTCAAATTTGCCAGCATCAAACAGCTTTTTAAGAGGCGTTCCAGGCATTACCATACAAGGATAAATCTTCAACATATCAGGCATATAACGCGAATCAGACACTACCTCACAAAGCATCTTTACATCTTCTCCCTCACTACTCCCCGGAAGCCCAGGCATCATATGAAAATTAAGTTTAAATCCTAAATCACGAAGCACCTTAATAGATTCAACAGTCTCTTCTTGACTATGCCCTCTATTTGTCCGAGCAGTAATCTCTGCATTCGTTGTCTGAACTCCAAGCTCTACTCGTGTACATCCTAACCTCAACATCTGTTTAGCATGATCAAGCAAAGCCCAATCTGGCTTGGTTTCAATAGTAAGTCCAATACATTTTACATAAGATTCTTCATCATTACGTCTTTTCTCTTCTTCAAGATCAGACACAACAACTTCTCCTTTTTTCCCAATTTCTCCTAATTCCCTAGATTCTTCAGACTCCTCCAACCCACCTAATCTCTTAGATCCTCTAGCTTCTCTTAGATTCTTATGCTTCAAAAGCTTCTTTTGAATACGTTTGGTCCTTTCAGCATCACGAATATCTCCAGGAAGCTCAAAATAAGCAATAAACTTATCTAAATCAAACTTACCGTCAGAATCAAAAAACATTTCTGAAAAATCATTCATTGCTTTATACGTTAAAGCTATAAACTCATCTTGATAATCTAGTGGAAAAGAAGGAAATGTCCCACCCATAATAATTACATCATTTTTAGTAAAACTATGCCCTAAAATCACATATTGCTCAAGTCGATTAAAAACCTGTAAATAAGCATCAAATTTATTACGAATCGCCCTCATACTCGCTGGCTCTTTTCCAGTATAACTTTGCGGTACATCCCCAAAAACAGATCCTGGTCCTCCTGGACAATAAATACATCTCCCATGCGGACATCCAATTGGTTTTGTCATAATCGCAATCGGTGAAACTCCAGAAATACTCCTAACTGGTTTTGTCATCAGTTTCTTCTTAACAAGATCTCGCTTATCAACGGGAACCCTCAAATAAACTTCTATATTTGTTGGAATCTTAGGCAATCTATATTTAGCAGACAATTTTCGCTTCAATTTATCTATTTCTTTACGAGGAACATTCTCACCTAAATCTACTAAAGCATCAGCTAAGTCTGAATAAAACGATTCATCAGCATTTGCAAGCGCCTGAGCATGCTTTTTCTTACCTGAACTTTTATTCTTAGGCTCTAAAACTTCCTTTTTTTCCAAATTTTCAGCCATTTTACTTTATTTCTAAATATATAAGCTCTATTTTCTCCATCTCTTTTGATATCTTCTGATAAAACCATCAAAAAACTATAAATCCTTTAATTTTATCACTCCAATCACAAGAACACCCTAAAAAGCCCACAAAACCCAAATCCTACCACAAACTTTATAAATGTTTCAACGTGAAACCGAGTATGACAACTAGAATTGGTACAGGAAGAAGAAAAACCAGGCACAAACTTCAAAAAAATGTGCGTGAAAAAGGAAAAATCTCTCTTAGCAAGTATTTTCAACTATTCAAACTTCAAGAAAGAGTAGCTTTAAAAATCAACTCCAGCATCCCAAAAGGTCAATTCCACCCTAGATTTCATGGAAAATGTGGAAAAGTGACTGGTCAAAGAGGAAATTGCTACCAAGTTGACTTCAATGATGGTAACAAATTAAAAAGAATCTTTGTTCACCCAATTCATTTAATCAGACTACAAACAAACTAAAAAAATGCCAAATGCAACAGTTATTAGTGAAGAGCCACTCTGCTTAGCAGAAGTGAAGGAATCAATTGACAAGATCACAAAGCGAGATACTGAACTAGGCTTTTTATCACAAAAAACCAAAGAATACCTTGATGCATTTGTAACTTTAACTACAAAACAAAAAGATGACCTTAAAGCAGCTCTTGAAGGCCTTGATCTAACAAGATTAAGAGCAAAACATATTGCCAAAATCATCGATTTTCTACCAAAAGACGCAGACGATCTTAAATCTGTCTTGCAAGGATACAACATCACCTTGCCTAAAAAAGATCAAGATGCCATCTTAGATGAGATTAAAAAAATCATTTAAAACAAGCATCTTTTTCTTAAATTCTCTTTGGCAAGTTTTATTAAGATTGACTTCTTCATAAACTCCTTAGACAATTAATTAAAGAAAATACATAATCAATAAAAATCATCATCAAAAAAACAAAATAACCATTATATAAATCAAAAATGAGATACGAAAACCAAAGGTCAAACCCAAGAGACAGAAGAAGCACTGACTCTGATAAACCAAAACGACCGGCAGAAGAAAACGCAATTGTACTAGATTTTCTTAAACACGGCTACGCCTCTCATAATACTGGTCACAGGCCAAAAGATCCTATTGCTCAAGCTATTGGTAAAAATCATTTAACCTTACTAGAAATTGTTCCAAAAAAAGAAGTATTCCTACAACCTCAAGAAGAAGTTTATGTCGGAGAAGGTAAAAGGGACCAAATCCACCACATCAAAGGTAGAATTCCAATCAGCAAACTAACTAGTACAGCAGCTGCTGAACTAAAACATGCTATAGAAAAAATTGTAGAAGAAGACGAAACTAGATTCATCAATTTTTTCAACAAAGCTGGACCATTATCAATGAGAATGCATTCCTTAGAGATTTTACCAGGTTTAGGTAAAAAACATATGTGGGAAATCATTGACCAAAGAAAATTCAAAGCTTTCGAATCCTTTGATGACATCAAAAGTAGAGTAAAACTAATGCCAAATCCAAAAGGTATTGTTATTAAGAGAATCATTAAAGAGCTAGAAGGCAAAGAAAAGTACAACATCTTTGTTAAATAAGCAAACATTGAAATATTTCTTATCATTTTTCTATTATTATGACTAAAAAGAATGATAAAATTCATTATTATGATGGAAAAATCCACGAAATTATATTTGATACTCCTTTAAAAGAAATAAGAAAAATCATCACTAAGCAAATAAAACCTAACAGTAAAGTAATCGACATTGCTTGTGGTACAGGCTCACTAGTTTTTGACCTATCAAATAAATGCAAATCAGTAATAGGAATAGAACTTTCCTCAATAATGATCAAACATGCCAAAAAACGCCAAAAATTAAGAAACGAACAAACACATACAAAAAATAACAATATCACTTTTATTCATGCTGATGCAACAAACTTACCAAAATTCAAAGACCAAGAATTTGATTATGCAACAATTTCTATGATGCTTCATGAAGTCCCTCAAGACCTAAGAATCAGAGTTCTTAAAGAAGCAAAACGTATCTCAAAAAACATCATCATTGCAGATTATTCTACTCCACAACCCAAAAATATCTTTGGAGATATAGTCAAAATAATTGAATTTCTTGCAGGATCAAATCATTTCAAAGGCTTCAAAAGTTTCCAAAAAAATAACGGAATTGACCAATTACTAAATGACTCCAATTTAATAAAAATAAAAGAATTTTCAAACAAAAAAAAAACTATCAAAATTGTAATAACTAATCAAACATCTGCTTAAACTGCTCTTCACAATTAAGCATCCCAACCGCAGTAGAACTGCGGGGTATTAAACCCAAGCAGGAATAAAAATAATTATTCTAGAACAGATAAAAACCACATCTCTCAAAAAACAAAAGAATTTCTCGATTTGTAGTCACACAAAACAATCTCATTAAAACAGGTCACTAATTACTTCAACCTACGTAACCAAACCATCTTTCCAAGTTTCTCTTTCACAAGATCTTTCAAACCTGCCTTTTTGGCACGTCTAGCCCACTCTCGAGCAACTCGCTTCAATCGAATCCCTTGAATCACACAATCATCTTCATAAGCATCATATTCTTCAATTAACGGATCAAGCAGCATTATTTGTGCCTGCAAATTCACTTGCAAGAGCCCTGTTCCAGCAACCAATCTCTCTTTCTCTAAATTACGCAATTTCTCCATTTGTCCTTGCATTTTAGAAACATCTTCTTTAACTTCAGCTAAATACTCCAAAATTGCTTCAATATCTTTCAAAGAATCTTCTTTCTCAGCCGCTTTTACAGCTCTAGACTTCTTTCCCTTCCCTTTAGAAAAAGGATTCATAAGTGTAAACCAACTTACTTTTTTATCAACCATCAATAAAAAGAATAAAAAATCAATTTAAATACTTTGCTATTGAATCAACACCCACATGCCATTCTCTCACTCTCAGGCACATAAGCTTCATACATAGAATCAAACATCCCCCAAAGCGCCTTAGAAACAGCGTTACTAGATTCTATAACAACATTAGAACCTACAACTCCAACAACACTTGCTCTCTCATCTTCAGAACCATGCTTCATAGCCATAGCCTTCCAAAGTGCCCCATGTTTCAAATCAGCAATTTTATGGACTTCAAAAAAAGCAAGACCTTCAGCAGATGAAATCCCATATTGTTCCTTCAAAGCCTTAATTTTCTCAACACTTATCTGCGGCACCTGACTTTCATAAGCATAAAGCCCAGCAGCTCCAGCAGCAAGACCACTACTACAAGAATTCATCAAAGCATCTACAGCAGTTTTAGTCCCAGGCAACAAATCAACCTCACGAACATCTTTTTCAGAAACTCCCATAGCCTTTGCAAAATTAAGCCAAAGCTGAGTATGAGCAACTCCTCCATTACCAAAACCAACTTCTTCTTCCTGCAAATGCATTAACAAATCAGCTCGCACTTTTTCATCAGAACAGTTACTATACATCCGAGCAATAGCACGCGGAAGCGCATCAACCAAATAGAAGTACTGCTTTGTATATTCTTGAATAGCTGTTTTAGACAAACTACCATCAAGCCACATCTGATAAAAAGGGTGCTTAAGCAAACTAAACTCTTCTACAGGAACACTTATATCATTAAAATTATTTCCATTATTCTCAATATTCATTATAAACACCTCAATACAATCAAATTCAATAAGCAAAAAAGCACTAAATCAATATATAAGCATTACTAAACTAAAAAACCTATAAACAAAATCAATAAAATCACCATAAAACTCAAAATAAGACTACTTCTCACACAGTGCTATCCCTTCACTGGCAATATCATTCACAGCAAGATCATATTAACGAGCATTTTTCTACGAAGTGGAAAAATTCAGAGCGAGTGGTCACGCCTGCACTAACCTCATAAGCAAAGCGTTGAGAGTTTGGAAATTGTCTTACAATTTCGAAAAGTCTGATAGCACGCCAAAAAAAAATTAGAAATATCAATAACCCTCAGGAAAGCCATCTGTCTCAAATTTTACACAATTTAATTCTAAGCTCCTTGCATTCGGATCAAAAGCAAATTTTGTTCGCTCTTCTTCTTTTACAGACAAAATTGTATACCCTCCAAAAGATGTTGAATAATCCTTAAGAACTCCGTCCATTAATTCTGAAACAAATAATAAACCATCATCATGTCCTGGAATTTGCGATAAAATTTCAAGTTCCCTTTCAACATGAATTCTTCCACTTCCAATACAAACAGCATCTCGAGAAGAATATTCACCATTGATCATAGTAAACAAACCTATTCCTTTTAACTCAGATCTCCTTAGCCCAACATAACTTATTCCTGTAAGTCTTGTTGATCTTCTTACATTATAAATGTCCCATATTCGATTTAGCCTTGCTCTTTCTTTCCAATTACCTGAACTTCTTGATTCACTTGAACATCTCCTATTTTCTGACTCATCTATACCTAATACTTTTGGACTATCAATATCATCTATATAAGAATCATCACCTTCTACTGTGACTTCACGAATAAAATCACTTAGATATAAACGGTGTTCAAAAAATCCATTTACTCTACCTGACATGCCTAAATATAATTCTGATGAATTTCCTACAATAGCTTGAATTTTATTACGAAAATCTGGATCCATTCGAAACCCTTTAGTAATTTGACAATCTGCTGCCAAAATTGCTCCTTCTAATGTTTTAATACCAATTACTATAGTCATCTTGCCTTGAAAAGAAGCCTCATTTATAAATAGTTCGTTTAGTTTATCACTCGCAGATGACCACAATTTTAAAAGACCAAACCCTTTAAAAACAAAAAGAATACTTATCCAATTAATTATGACAAATGAAGACTTCAATGGTGCTACAAAAAAAGGCCTATCATTTCTGGGGAAATATGAAATAAAATTTAGAGATAAAATAGTTCCTCACATACCTAAATACATTGAAACATATCACCTCACATTATTAACTATTGTTTGGAGCACACTGATCATTATTTTCGCATATTTAACAAAATACTCAATATCTTGGATTTGGGCAATTTCAATTCTAATTTTATTTCAATATATCACTGACCTTTTTGACGGAGCTATTGGAAGATACCGTAAGACTGGCTTAGTAAGATGGGGATATTACATGGATCATTTTCTAGATTTCATTTTTCTTTCTGCAATAATGATCGGGTATGCATTTATAATTCCAAATGGATTTAATTTTTGGCTCTTTAGTATATTTGCTATTTACTCTGCCTTTATGATAAACTCTTTCCTTTATTTCTCTGTAAAAGACGAATTTAAAATAAGTTTTTATGGAATTGGCCCAACAGAAATCAGAATTAGCTTCATAATAATTAACACAATCATATATTTTTCAAACTTAAATAATATAATTAAAACATTACCTTGGATCTGCCTAATCACATTTCTTTCCTTAATCTTTGTAATCTATCAAACACAAAAAGAGATATGGACAATTGATATGGAAAACAAAAAAAAAGAGAATCTAAATTATGAAAAAGAAGAAAAAACTCAATATAAAATACAAAACTAAGATAAATTAACTAAAAATAACATATTTGCAAGAACCTTTAAAAACAAAAAACACCAAAAACCCTCATGAACCAAGAATCAGCGAACCAAAAACTCCAATCCCTCCTCTCCCAACCAAAAACCTTAATCATGGGCATTCTCAACGTCACCCCAGACAGCTTCAGCGATGGTGGACAATTCAATACAGTAGAATCAGCAATCACTCACGCAACCAAAATGATCAAAAACGGTGCAGATATTATTGATATTGGTGGAGAATCCACAAAACCTTTCTCAGATCCAGTTCCAGAAGAAATAGAACTGAAACGTACAATCCCAATAATCAAAATATTAAGACAAAAATACCCTAATATCCTAATCTCAATTGACTCAATGAAACCAGAAGTCACAAAAGCAGCAATAGAGGCAGGCGCAAATATTATCAACGACGTAACTGGCCTTAGAAACAAAGAGATGATTCAAGTTGCAAAAGAAACTAATGCACCTGTTATCATCATGCATATGCTAGGAACACCAAAAACCATGCAAAATAATATCAGTGACCAAACATATAACAACAACATTATAGGACATATCAAAGAATATCTTAATAATCAAGCAATAAAAGCTATAGCAGCTGGCATAAAATCAAATAATATAATTCTAGACCCTGGGATCGGTTTTGGCAAAACAACTACCCACAACTTAGAGATATTAAAACATATCAAAGAATTTCAAAACTTAGGCTTTCCAATCCTCATAGGAGCAAGCAGGAAGTCTTTCATCGGCAAACTCACAAAACAAGCTCTAAATCTAAACCAAATCCCAGGTGCAAAACAAGAAAGATTGGAAGGCAGTCTCTCTTCAGCAATAGTAGCAACACAAAACGGTGCCAAAATCATCAGAACCCACGATGTAAAAGCAACAAAAAAAGCATTGATTATTTCAGATAGCATCAAATATCTCTAAAAAAACTACTTGATCTAAGAACCAGAATTCATTACATCGTAATCAACAGGATCTACACTCAAACCTCCTAAAATTGCTAAAGGCAAAGTTGCTAATCCAACTACATAACCTACACCTTTAGCAACTACCGCCAAAGGTTGATTTTTACTATGAAAAAAATATTCTGTTGCTGCATGAGCAAAATATCCTAAAAAAGATACATCATGAACCTTCGCATCAAAAGGATGTCCCCTATCTGGATCATGATAACCATTTTCAAAAAAAGATTCTAGATCACCTGTCAATTTTTCACGAGCTACTCTTCCCAAAAGATATCCCTCAAAAGCAACTACTTGTGCTGCTTCTCTACAAGATTCATATGAAAGTCTAACTGTAGGACCCATTCTATCTCTAATAAAACTAGGAACTAAATGAACCTGGCCTTCTTCTTCAAAAGCACCAATTAAATCAGAATAAGCTGTTTTATCGCAATCTGGATCTAAAGCTTCAATGACACCTTCAACATACCTCGGTGACATAACCTTTACACTATTCCAATTATTTACAAAAGCATTTACTAATCCTTCTAATCCCATAAAAATACCTTATTGATCACTACTTATAAAAATATCTATCCTTCAGAATAATCCAAAACATCCTTCAAGCTCTTTCCACCTTCTCCTACATAAAAGCTATTAAAACCAAACTCTATAGGGACTTTCACGTCTTCATATTTATTATCTCCAACAACAACACAATCCTTAGGATCAAGCCCCTTAGAATCAATAAGTTTCTTCCAAAACAAAGAATCATTTTTGTTACATCCAGCATCGTCACTACAAAATATAAAATCTACATATTCCAACAATAAATATTTCTCCAAATAAGACAATATCGTACGTCTCATTGAATTTGACACAACAGCAACAATAAAACCTCGCTCCTTTAAAGACGACAAAACCAAAAGAGCATCTGAATGCACTCGCTTCTTAACAGCAACAGATCTCTTCAAAACTGCATAATATTCTTCCAACAGACCAAATATTTTGCACAACTCACCACTATCATATCTACCAAACTCATTCAACAATAGTCCACTCTCCTCAGCCTTAGCAAATAACTCTACCCCAGAAATACCCTTAGATTCAGAGATCATATTCAAAATATCTTGATATATTTCAGCATATATTGATACATTTATCAAAGTCCCATCTAAATCAAAAAGGAAATATTTTACCATACCAAATAAACAAACAACACTACAATAAAAAGCTTTTTAACCAAAACAAACTTCAAACAAACCAACATGACAACTAAAAATCAATTAAAAATCATATCTTGGAATGTAAACGGAATCAGAGCAGCAATGAGAAAAGGTTTCGCTGACAAAATTCTAGATATTGATCCTGACATCATTTGCATCCAAGAAACAAAAGCACATCCTGATCAAGTTGACAAAGACTTAAGAATGCATCATTATCACACTTATTGGCACTCAGCAAAACGTAAAGGCTATAGTGGCGTAGCTGTATTTACTAAAATCAAACCAATCAAAGTAATCAAAGGTATGCCAGAACAAGAATTCTTTGATGAAGGAAGAATGATTGAACTCCACTTCAATAATTTCATCTTACTAAACATATACTTCCCTAACGGTAAAAGAGATGACATTAGACTAAAATACAAAATGGACTATTATAAAGCCCATCTAGAACATGTTGAAAATTTAAGAATAACTGAAAACAAACATATTATCATAAATGGCGATTATAATACTGCCCATAAAGAAATTGATTTAGCAAGACCAAAACAAAATGAAAAAACAAGTGGTTTCCTACCAGAAGAAAGAGCTTGGATGGACAAATA
The DNA here is from genome assembly GCA_964527395.1 of uncultured Methanosarcinales archaeon. GTDB lineage: Archaea > Nanobdellota > Nanobdellia > Woesearchaeales > GW2011-AR9. Next base: position 31,127 of record CAZGQD010000005.1, on the reverse strand, counting down.
TATCGATCATAAATACATAGACACCTTCAGAGAATTCCATCCAGAAAAAACAGAAGAATATACTTGGTGGTCTATGCGAACTAGAGCTAGAGAAAGAAATGTTGGCTGGCGAATTGACTATTTTTTCATTACAAAAGAACTAAGATCTAAATTAAAAGATGCTTTTATCATGCAAGAGATAGAAGGATCAGATCATTGCCCGCATGGAATTATTATTGAAAACTAAGATAAAAAACACAAAACTCATCAGTAGTTACTTAAAAGTGATTAATTAGTGAGACATTTATAAAGAAAAGCTACTTTTGAGCATATATGGCAAATAAAACATTAATGACATTACCTTTAATCCTAAGTACACTTGCTGGGTGTCCAAAAAATAAAGCACCTGCTGCAACAACTGATCCTTACAATGGACAAATGAATTTACCTTCACAAGAAACAGTAACTCTCCCAGACATGACTATTCAAGCACCTGAAACTCAAACTCCTGATTATCAAGCAATTCTAACTCAAGTAGCTACAAACACTCAAGCAAGAGCTAACCGTGGCCTAGAACAAGGAGAAGACGGAAGAGATTACACTCCTAAATTAGAAAAAAGATTAAGAAACACACCTGGTGTAACAAATGTAACTTTTGCTGCCTCAAGTCATGTTAGAGGAAATGGAGCAGATGGATACTTCTTAGTAGAAACAAAAAACGGAAATTTCATTGTTAATAACCCTAAAGACATTGGCTCAAGTGACTTACAAGCAAAACCTGCTAAACCAATAAAAACAGGAGACACCATATTTGATTTCAACGAAGGATTAGTATTAGCTTATGACTTAGAAACAGATGAAGTAGTAGGAAATCTTACTGAATATACAACTCCAAAAGAATCACTAAATCAACTATACAACAACACTGGAAATGATTTAACAATCACACCTCCAAAATTTAACGGTGAGAAATGGAACTTCAAAGACGAAGGTTTAGCATTAGTTCTTAGCCCACAAAAATTGACTTATTTAAGCTCCCAAGGTCCTACATTAGACTCAGAAACAGGAAATCCAAGAGGTTCAACATTGGGAGAAAAATCAGCAGGTATGGTTTACTTAGTTTGTAAAACAGGTACAGAACAATGTTTAACTACTGAATTAAAATCTGGAAGAAACCTAACTGTAGTAATAAGTGAATCCGATTTCTTTTCAAGACAAATGACAAACCCTAACGATTTTTACAATCAATAAAATGAAAATATCTAAAAATAAATTCTTATTTTATTTGTTACAATTCTTATTTATTCTTTCTAAAAGCCGAACTTTAAATCAAAAACAATAGACGTAAAACTCACTCTTCTAAATTTATCATTTACAATAATTCTCTCTATCAAAAATCACTTTAACTATTCTAAAAAGAAAAAAAAAAAAGAAAAAAAATAGTGCAAAATGGATTGGTAAAAAAAATAAGCTATTTGTACGTATGGTTTAGTATCATAAGTAGGTTTTGTTATGTAAAAACCAAATATGGACGTTAGTGAGTGCCTGCTAAAACTCTCGCCGAAGCTCGAGCCGTACACAGCACTTCTATCAAACGGGTCTTTTTCCCGTGTCCCATCAAATCTCTTTTCTAGGTACGCTTCGTGCTTAGATGCGTTCAGCACTTATCGCTTGGAGCGTAGCTGCTCTGCGTGCCTTATCAGACAACAGATCCACCAGTGGCTCCGAAGTTCCGTTCCTCTCGTACTAAGAACTCCTTCCTATCAGATTTGTAACATTCCCAGTAGATATCAAACAAACTGCCTCACAGCGTTCTGAACCCAGCTCACGATCCCTTTTAATGGGTGAACACCCCCACCCTTGGCAGCTTCTGCACCGCCAGGATAGGAAGAGCCGACATCGAAGTAGCAAACCGCGCCGTCGATATGGACTCTCGGGCGCGACAACTCAGTTATCCCCGGAGTAACTTTTCAGTCATTTCAAACTCTCACTAGTAAAGTATTGAAGTTCGCTAGGCCACACTTTCGTGTTTGAATTTCGTTATGTTTAAAATTCAATCAGGCAGGCGTTTGCCCTTGCACTCTACTACGGATTTCTAAACCGTATGAGCCTACCATTGGGCGCAATTGATATCTTTTCAACTGCGTGCCACCCCAGCCAAACTGTCCACCAATCGTTGTCCGTGTTAAACACGTAAGTGTTCTAAATCATAAAGTGTGGTGTTACATTGGCGCCTCAGTTACTAACTGACGTCATTAACCTCAAACAGCTCCCACATACGCTATACAACATAATTCAAAACACAGCGACAGGCTACAGTAAAGTTTCACGGGGTCTTCGCTTCCCACTGGAAATCTCTGGCCTTTGCACCAGAAAGGAGTGTTCGGAAGACTCCATCTAGGGACAGTGGCGATCTCGTTATACCATTCATGCAGGTCGGCATTCAACCGACAAGGCATTTCGCTCACATCTGTTACTTCAACTAATTATTAGTTTACTTACCACAAAATTAATTCATGGCGGGCTAGACATTTCTGCTAACCTCTGTATATCGCTATACAGGTCGGACTATATCTTCACAAATAAAAAATTACTAATTTATTGTGTTTGGCGTGTAGTCTCTGAGGATTTTTCTTTAAACAAATTTAAAATAATTAATTCAAAGAAATCTTTCCTGCTGATTTTCTGCAATTATGAATTTTTAGGGATCGTTATCCTGTCACCAAGATAATATCCTATCATAATATACTCAGACTTTCCAGCATATAGCCAAATTTTTATTCCATTCTTCTTTAGTATAACCGATCTGTTTACTATGGATCTTAAAGCAACGAAAGTGCTTACCTTAAGAGAGTTATAGTTACTCCCGCCGTTTACAAGCTCTTCACCCCGTTGAAACGAGGCTTAAAGTACTCGCACTGGGCAGGTATCACATCCTATACACATCGTTTCCGACTAGCAGGATGTTTTGTTTTTGGTAAACAGTCGGACCACCCTAGTCACTGCGCCCTGAACTCGCTCCCTAAAGGACGAGTCCAGGGATCCCTTCAACCGAAGCTACGGGACTAATTTGCCGAATTCCCTTAGATGGATTACTCTTGCACGTCTTAGGCTTCTCACCTAGGGGCACCAGTGCTGGTTCTGGGTACAGTTATTTTTGATTTATGTCACTTCCCTTTTCATGGACTCCAGGAATCTGCGAAATGGACCATAGGCCCACTATTCTTAGTTTTACTCAACTTCTCACCGTTACGGTACTCCATTGACTTATCCTAATTAAAGAGTCAGATAAAACTCCAACGCATATCCCAAAGTGTCAGAAAGATGACCTTGTGTCACCACATATACAAAAATAGTACAGGAATATTAACCTGTTTCCCTATCGGATTATCCGGTTACGGAATTCCTTAGGACTGACTAACCCTTGGCTGATGTTCATTGCCAAGGAACCCTTGCCCTTACGACGACAAAGAATCTCACTTTGCTCTGTTCCTACTCTCACCAGGATTTTCATTTCTGCAAGGTCCAAAAATGCTCACACACTTCCTTCTACCCTAACAGAACGCCTAATTACACCCACTTATCGTGGTCTATGGTATCGGCAGCTAACTTAGACCCGTCAATCTTCGAGGCTTACGAACTCAACGAGTAAGCTGTTACGCACTTTTTAAAGGATGGCTGCTTCTAAGCCAACCTCCTCGCTGTCTAAGATCACGGACACCGTTTACCCTTTATCACTTAGCTGACACTTAGGGGCCTTAACCATAGTCTGGGTTGTTCCCCTCTCGGAAGTCAAGTTTACCCCAAGACTCCCTGTTTCCTGTATTCTACAAGGAATAGGCATTTGGAGTTGGACAGGAGGCCGACAGGTTTCCCCGCCAAAACCCCCAATCCGTATCTCTACAACCTATTCACTCTCATACAAGACTTGACTAAGGTCAATTTCATTAGGAACCTGCTATCGCCGATCTCGATTGGCTTTTCACCCCTATTCTCAGGTCAGAGAAACGCTTGCACACAGAACTCCTTCAGGCCTCCATGGGGTCTTACCCCCACTTCACCTTGCCCAAGAATAGATCGACCGGTTTCAGGTCGTATCCACGTGACTTATGGCACTTTCATACCACTCCCCTCACAAGTTGCGGGATCTCGCTTTCGCTGCGGATTCCTCCTTGCCACATAGATACACTCCCTGGCACGTTATTCAAAACGAACGGTAGAACCTCGAAAGGCACTACCACTCTATCACTATTAGGTTTCAGGTCTTTTAACTCCCTTTTACGGGTACTTTTCAACATTCCCTCACGGTACTCGTTTGCTATCGGACTCAAGACGTATTTAGTTTTGGGGCTTAGTGCGCCCCACATTCATGCCTCGTTTCCAGGAGACACTACTCAGGATACTTCCAAAACCATTTTCTCTTCCTTTACGGGACTATCACCCTCTAAGGTATAATTTTCCAAAAAATTTCAAGTCAAAAAAACGGTCTAAAAGAAAGTCCTCAACACCACATCTCCTATGCATTACTGCATAGGATTCAGTTTGAACTGTGCTGCTTTCAGTCGCTCTTAATCACAGCATCGCTATTGCTTTCTTTTCCTGCAGGTACTAAGACGCTTCAATTCCCTGCGTTCCCTAGCCCTAATGGGCTTAAACAGATGTCTTATTCGGAAATCCTAGGTTCAAAGCCTGCTTTCGGCTCGCCTAGGCATATCGTCGCTTGCCACGTCCTTCATCGGCGCTTGAGCCAAGTCATCCACCTAATAGTTTACAGTAGGTTTACTTTGATTTAAAAAATCAAAGTTTTTTTACATTACAAAATAAACTCACATTTCTGTGAATTTCCAGTCACGAAAATCGTCTTAAAGACGATTCCCATTTCTTTACTTATAATAATACTACAATTATAATAATTGTAGACTCATACGTACAAATAGCTCATTGAGTATAAATTTGGGATTTTAACTCTAACCAATCCAGCCGCAAGTATCTCTCTTGCGAATGCACTTGAACTTAATTCAAATTATTCATTTGAAAAGCCCATATTTCCTTAATAAATTAAGGAGTGGACCCTACGGGATTTGAACCCGTGGCCTCCGCCTTGCAAGGGCGGCGCTCTCCCCCTGAGCTAAGGGCCCATAAGGTAACGCTAGCCCCATCCAGGCAAAGCAACTATTGCAAATTGCAGAGGCTAAATTTTGTTTTTTTTGTTCTGGAAAAATTTCCAAAAAATAAAAAAAAAGGAGGTGATCCAGCCGCAGGTTCCCCTACGGCTACCTTGTGACGACTTAACCCATCTTGCAAGACCCAGATTCGAGTTACCTAAAAGGTAAATCTCACCCAGACCCTACTCGATTGGTTTGACGGGCGGTGTGTGCAAGGAGCAGGGACATATTCACCGGACTCTGATAAAATCCGATTACTAGGGATTCCGTTGTCATGAGGTTGAGTTACAAACCTCAATCTAGACTAAGACAAGGTTTCGAGGTTTAGCTTCACCTTTCGGTGTCGCAGCCCATTGTCCATGCCATTGTTGCGCGCGTGTAGCCCAGCAGATTCGGACCATACAGACCTAACGTAGCCCACACCTTCCTCCCCGTTTCCAGGGCAGTCCCCATAATGTGCCCAGTCGTTCTAAAGAACCTGCTGGCAATTATGGGTATGGGTCTCGCTCGTTACCTCACTTAAGAGGACACCTTACGGCACGAGCTGACGACGGCCATGCACTACCTCTCGGCTCGTCAGGTAAGACATTCAATCTGACCTTCATTCTGCCGTCGCTGCTGGTGAGATTCTCTGCGTAAAGTTAGATTAAACCGCACGCCGCACCCCTTGTGGTGCTCCCCCGCCAATTCCTTTAAGTTTCAGCCTTGCGACCGTACTTCCCAGGCGGTGAACTTAACACCTTCGCTCCGACACGACACAGCCTCGTGGACTGCGTCACATCTAGTTCACAGCGTTTACAGCTAGGACTACTGGGGTAATTAGCACTCAAATTTCCATAATTACTCAAATATCTCAATTTGTCAAACAAAGTAGTTTTTTAAAGGCAAATTTGTTTGCTAAACCAAGAAATTTCCTGCAAGGAAATTGAATGTATCTAATCCCGTTTGCTCCCCTAGCTTTCGTCCCTCACCGTCAGACCCGTTCTCGTTAAGCGCCTTCGCCACAGGTAGTCCTCCAGAGATTATCGCATTTTACCGCTCCCTCTGGAATACTCTTAACGCCTCCCGGTCTCTAGAAAAACAGTATCTCAAGCACGTCGCTTTGTTAAGCGCAGCGATTTCACCCAAGACTGATTTTTCCGGCTACGAACGCTTTAGGCCCAATAATCATGATTGCCACTTGGGGCGCAGGTGTTACCGCGGCGGCTGGCACCCGTCTTACCCACCCCTTATTCGCCAAGATATTTACTCTTGACAAAAGCCCATGCAATACATGAGCACTGAGAGTTCCCTTATCACACTTACGTGCATTGTAAAGGTTTCGCGCCTGCTGCACCCCGTAGGGCTAGGACCAGTATCTCAGTGTCCTTCTCGGGGCTCCCGCTCTCACGGCCCCTACCGATCGTAGGCTTGGTAGGCCTTTACCCTACCAACAACCTAATCGGCCGCCAACTCATCCTACAGCGTAAACTTTCAGTAAAAGAACATTCCAGTATCGATTACCTATCTGGTTTTACCCACAGTTTCCCGTGGCTATCCCAGACTGTAGGGCAGATTATTGACGTGTTACTGAGCATTCTGCCTGTGTCATAAAGACCCTCTGACTTGCATGGCTTAGTCGAACTCTCATAGCAGCAATCTCCCGCAGGATCAACGGGTATTCTTATTTTAGAAAATTTTTTCCCAAAAACCTTCCTTGAAAATTCGGTAAAAATTTTCATTACATCCTATTTTATTGTACGTTTTAATTCGTCGCTATCTAAAAACTTAAAGTAGATTATACATATTCGTCACATCAAATGATATTTGATGGATCACCTCATTCATACTTAATATCATTATATTAAGCACACACATAAACTTCTTCGGGAGACCTCTTATTTATAAAGCTTTCCCTTTTTGAAATTCTTCTTTGTCGACGAAAAGCAGCAATATCTCTAGAATAACAAAAATATAAGAAATTTTCCAAAAATAAAACAAAATTTTAACCGCTTCGAAGCCTTCGTCTACGCTTAGCCTTTTTCATTTTCTTACGTTGCCACTTCCAACGCATTTGGCCTTTCTTTTTCCAACGTCTACTACTTCGTTTCATCTATCTCTCCTGGTCAGTCATTCCTTTATAAGCTTTTCTGTCACCAAGACCTCAACTAAAGAATTTTCAAAATTAAGAAAAATAATTCACTACTTTTCCCATTACATAGCCTCCTGTAACTAATGCTCCAGAAGCTCCCCCACTTACAATTCCTCCAACCACAGCTGGGGCAAAACCTTTTCCATCAGACGGATTCATTGATTCATATTGAGCCAAACTAGCTCCTAAAACAGAACTTAAAACTACTCCTGAACCTACTAATTCTCCTAATGATTCAGAATTACTTACTCCCACATAAAAACCAACACCTAATGAACCTAAAGCAACTGCTGAAAAACCAACAACTCTTGGTACACCTAATTCATTAACAATCTTCTTCAAACCATTCATTTTAAAAAAACAATCATTTCAACTCTTTAAAAGATTATCTCTCTTAGAAAACATATTTTTTAATCCAAACAAATACAAAAAAACTATTAATAGCCTCCTTTAGGTCTAACTAATGCATATACACCAAATAACCCTAAAACACCTAAAAACAACATCCCTACAAATTTTATTCCCGGACCAGAATTATCTTCTGATTCCGGAACAGACATCACTTCACCAGTTTCTTCTGAATCAACAGACCCTTCCGCATCTACAAAAACTGCGTTCCCCGTCCCAGTTACTGCTCCAGTAACAGTATTCACAACAGACTTAATCCAACATAAAGCCTTAGACAAAAAACTATCTCCACATTCATCTTTAACTTCTTCTTCAGCTTCAGCATTATCTTCTTCAACTTCTTCTTCAGACCCATCAGTTTCTCCAAACTCAGTAGAATCCTCAGATCCACTTTCTTCACTTGAAGCTTCTTCCTCAGAGATCTCAGTTGAAGAACTAGATGAAGATGAACTAGATCCACCACCTCCTCCTCCAGAAGATCCACCACTACTACCTCCTGAATCTCCACCTCCAGAACTTCCAGAACCTGAAGCAGTTACATCAAAAGTAAAAGTATGGTTACGTTTATTATAATTAGTTGAATTATCTACTACTTCAATTATAAAAGACACATCTGACTCTGTCGAAGAAAAACTACCAAATGTCCAATTTCCTGAACTATTAGTTAATTCACTACTATTAACCAAATCCCCATCATAATACAAATTAATTGAACTAACATTATTCAAATCAGCACCTGTAGCCCGCACAGTCTGAGCTTCTGCTACTCCAGAACTAGTACTAATATTACTCACTGTCAAAGAACTTATATTTGGTCCTACTGTATCATTTACATAGACCGTAATATTATACATCAAAGTACTATTAGCATCATCTGCCCTAACAAAGATAGTATTTTCACCCATATTACTAAAAGCATAAGACACATTCTGATCAGAATAATTCACATTAGAATCTCCATCACTAAAATTCCACTCATAAGTAAATGAATCACTATCATTGTCTGTTGCATCTACAGTATAATTAACAAGGGCTCCTAACTCAATCTGAGTCCCATTATCATGACTAGTAATATTTACATAATCTACAGCATTGTTTTGAACTGTAAAAGTAGCAGAACTACTAACAACGCCATTACCAGCTTTATCATATGCATTAATAGAATAACCAACTTTTTCTGAACCACTTAAGTTACCTAAACCATCTAAACTATAATTATAAGTATAATTATCAGTTGTTGTCATAGAATAATTAACAAAACTTCCAGTAAAATTACTTTCAAAATATACATAACTCTCATTCACAAAATCATCTGTCACATTAACTTGAAACAAAACAGTATCACTAACATTAACATGTACATCAGATGATGAAACAGTAGACAAACTAGGATCAACAAGATCAATATACAAACTGGTATTTTCTAAAAATTCTTCCCCTTCACTGTTATTAGCAAAATAAAGCAAAGTATAATTACCATGAGCAAAAGACGAATTTGTTATATTAAACAAAAAGCTAAAATTATAACTTGCAGCCCAAATAGAATCAGCAGATCCACCTACAAGAACTACTTCATTAGAACTACTATTAAAAATACTAACATTAGCATAACTTAAATTAGTTTGGTTAGACAAAAATGACAAATTAACATAAAATCCACTTGCATGAACACTATTATTCAAAGGATTATTTAAAGCAGCCTTCAAATCAGAAATAATTGTTACATCACGTAACTCTGTTTCCCCCATCAAATAAGAATCATTTCCATAAACTGCAAAATAATCTAAACCACTTTTAAGTCCAGTCATATTGTAAACAAATTGAGTCTCATTCTCTTGAGTCATTGTAATATTTTCAAAAGTACCATTACTATGGTCCCATTCTAACAAAGCCATACTTAAATTTACATCCGAACTAACATTTACAAACACATAATGTTCTACTTGACTACTTGAATCATTTACAACCAAATCTCCAAAAGTTATTTGCGGTTTAAGTGCAGCCAAAACATCTATTTCATTAAAATTATTTCCTGAATTTGCAGTATCATTTACAAAAGTCCCACTTGAATTAAACCTTTTTTCAACAGCCAAAGGATCAAACGCAGCTCCATGAACTTCACGTGCATACTGTTGAAACAACAAAAAAGCCCCAGAAACATGTGGTGTAGCCATACTTGTTCCTGATAAAGCTCCAAAACCAGCACCATCAACAGTAGCAAAAGTAGAAGTAATAGAAGAACCTGGTGCCAAAAGTGACAACAAATTCCCTACATTAGAAAAAGACGAAATTGTACTATCTGAATCAGTAGAACCAACTGGGATAGCATAAGGAGCACACGCAGGAGCAGCAACACCGTCACTAGCACCATCATTACCTGTAGCTACAACCACCGCAATACCAGCATCATAAGCACGCTTAATTGAAGGGGCTATCAAATCTGAACTACACTCTGAATCATATTCTGTACTTCCACCTAAACTCATACTAATAACATCAATTCCAAATTTGTCTTGATTGTTCACACAATAATCTACACCTGCAGCAATATCACTACTATACCCACTTCCACTTGAATCCAATACTTTTACAGCAACCAAACTTGAATTAGGCGCAACACCCATATATGTTGTACTGTTAGACCCAACAATTCCTGCTACATGGGTTCCATGACCATGATCATCATAAGGATCAGAATCATCATTATATAAATCATAACCTCCAGCTATTCGAGGACAATCAGTCCAATTTACAGTAGTGTTTGTAGTCCCATTTATTGCTTTATCAACCACAAAACCATAATCAACTACAGATCCATCAGTTACCAATCGAACATACATAATAGATCCATTAGATGATGGCGTCCAGATATCTGACTGAACTCCTTTATAAACCGCAACAGTTTCATTATCTTCATTATAAACATAGATTCTATCTGTAGCATCACCTGCATCAAGAGTTTCTAAACTGATGTTACTAAAATGAATTGCAATATTTGAATACCCACTCATATTAATTGTATAAGTTACATCTTCAGAGTTACTATAATCATGATCAGATTCAACTGCAGTACTAAGTGTTTCTATATCTCCACTAGTTGTATAATTCACAGGACTACATCCATCAAGAGAACTATGAGTATAATCAATTCCAGTATCTATTACACAAACTGAACGACCAACACCAGTTAAATCAAAACCTAAATCAAGACCCCAAACATCATCTCCATTTATTTGTGCAACACTTGTATCTAAAAATGCTTGAACAGGATAATCATAGTAAATTCCTTCAACATCAGAATCTTCCATCAACAAATCAAGTGCTTCTTCTTCATGAATTGTCAAAACCACAGCGGAACTTTCTTCAAAAACTTTCTCAACATCAACATCCCCTTCATCCAAATTAGAATTTTTTTCTTCAACACCTAAAATACCTAATAAATCACTATTTGAACTCTTTGCTTCTACATCAAAAGCCAAATCTGAAACAAATTCTTCAGCAGCATCAGTTGAATCATCCTTTAATTTAACAAGTACTCTAACTTCAGATTCATCATCAAATTCACTTATTACTTTACTATCAACATATGTTTGTTCACTATCTACAGCTGAAGAAACTAATAAAGAACATAAAACTAAAACACTCAAAACAAAAGATACAAATATACTTTTCCCAAGATTATTATTTATCTTCATCTTCTTCAAAACCCCTAAAAAATGATTTTCTTACCAAACATATAATTAAAAATGATTTCAAACAATAAAAACCATTTATACAATAAAAGACATATCTGAAACAACATCTTCTTCCAAACCAGCTGCAATTCCTAATCCTACATTAAATGATCTTTTATTAAGTACCCCAAAAAACCCATCTAAAAAACTAGGTTCTTGTACAAAACTAACAAATTCTACAAATTCCAAACCTACAACGTCATAAAGGTACTGTTCAACCTCAATTGCAGACCCTAATTCATCTACTAAACCTAATTCAAGTGCTTCAACACCTAAATAAAACTCCCCTGTAGCCAAATTAACTACATCTTTTCTATTTAAACCTCTATTTGCTGCAATAGCATCAATAAAATAGTCATGTATAACTGTAAGTTTTCTTTGTAAAATCTCACGCTCATCATCAGCAAGTTCTCTAAATGGAACACCAATATCCTTGCTCTCACCAGCTACTAATCGCTCATAAGCAACACCATATTCTTCCATTAAACCTGTGAACTCAAGATAACTACTAATCACACCTATACTCCCTGTAATGGACATTCTATTAGCTATAACATAATCTGCACTACTTGCAATCCAATAACCTCCTGATGCACCCACCTCACGAATCTGCGCAACAACAGGTTTAGAACTAAGCATTACTGCTTGTGCAACTTCATCAGAAGCAACAGCACTTCCACCTGGACTATTAATTTCAAGTACAATTGCTTCAATAGAATCATCCAAATTAGCACTTTCAATAAGTTCAACGTAATCAAGAGAATTCAAAGACCCCCCACCAAAAGCAGAAGAATCACTAGTTCCAACAATTGCTCCCTCAATAGAAATCACTGCTACATTTCCTGAATAACTTTCTTGACCTCCAGAAACTAAGGTCCCTATAAATACAAAAAATAGGGCCAAAAAAAAGAACAAAGCTGCAAAAATAGATCCAAAAACTATCCAAAAACGTTTACTAGAATCCGTAACTTTATTTACTCCAACCATAACAAAAAGCATCTATTTTCTCGTATATAAACTTGTTGATAAAAATTAATAAATTAAAAATCAAATTAACTGAATACAGTTTACCTTCAACCAAATAATAAGCATAAACTAATTGCATCATTTTAATCATAAGAATACCTTGCATTTATTCCCATTGCTTTTGCAACAAGTACCTCATCAAGCAAATTTCCTGCTCCTGGAAGATCTATATCCTTTCCATTCTCAACTGAACAACCAGAAATAAAATGAACTAGCCAAAACAAAAATCACAAAAATGTTAAAAAACCTCTATTATATACCATAACAATTGAATCATACCATTTTTCTTAATAAAACTTTAGAAGAAAAAAGCAAAAAAAACCCCTAAACAAAGCAAAGCTTTTTAAAACAAATCATTTCTCAAAAGTACACAGCGAGGCGGGGCAGTCAGGAGTGCCCACTGGGCTCATAACCCAGAGATCGGAAGTTCAAATCTTCCCCTCGCTACTTCTTTATTTCTCAAAAAAGAACTAAATAAGAAAAATAAAATAATATTTTATTCACAGATATTCTAACTAACAGTCACACTTGGAATCAAAGATCCTCCTCCATTAGCTGGCCAATCTCCCCAAACAAATAACTGCACAGTATAAGTCCCACCGCTAGTTGGTGTAAAACTGTTACTAATTGATTCTTTTGATCCTACAGCTATACCTGGCATTGACTGAAAAGCAAGTAATTCAACTTCCCCACTGGTATCTGAAACCACCTGTAAAAGTAAAAGATGTTCAGCAAAACCATCACTTGAACTAACTTCAGCAAAAATTATGTATTCCTCACCAACAGTTAAAGAATCAGAAGATAAATCAACTGAATTTCCAGAAGAATCTACTAATCCTACTGAAGCACCACCATAATCAGAGCAAACATTTGAACTATCAGTTTCAGAATCATCACAATCATCTGAATTACTCACATAATCTTGTGGTTGATCACATCCTTCCGTAGTTACATCTAGATCTCCATATCCATCTCCATCTGAATCATAATACCAAGTGTATGATGTACAAGCTTGCCCAGTAGATGGCTCATTACAATCACTATTAGTAGAATCCCATGTACCTCCTTCAGCAACACAATCAGATTCAACAGTTAAATCCCCATAACTTAAATCCAATCCATCACAATCCTGATCAATTGTATCATAAATCACTTCTACAGCTCCAGGATAAATTGAAGCATCATTATCATTACAATCATCTCCTCCAGTATCTTCAGAATAATAACCATCTAAATCAGCATCACTCCCTACAGTAGCATCTGCTCCTTCAGTTGGAGCAATACAATCACTATTAGTAGAATCCCATGTACCTCCTTCAGCAACACAATCAGATTCAACAGTTAAATCCCCATAACTTAAATCCAATCCATCACAATCCTGATCAATTGTATCATAAATCACTTCTACAGCTCCAGGATAAATTGAAGCATCATTATCATTACAATCAGTATCATCTTCTACATAATCACCAGTAAAATCCGACATACAAGCTGGACCAGTTGAAGCATCTCCATAACCATCAAAATCTACATCTGCATAATAAATTGCTTCTCCACTATCACTACAAACACTTTGACAATCTGAATCATCTGTATCTATAGTTCCATCTCCATCATTATCTACTCCATCACTACAACTAACTTCATTAACCTCGCAAGCAGAATAACTTAAACCAGTTACATCACAATCAGTGGAAACACTAACAAAATAATTTTCTGAGCCACTCAATCCTGACAACTCTGATGTACAAAACAAATTTTCAGAACTATCTCCACAAGCAATTACTGAATTAAATTCATTATCATCTGAACTTAAATATATATCTTCTCCCCCACTTCCCATAATAAAAACATCACTAAAGGCACTTGAACCTCCTCCTACATAAATTCCTTTACTTGTTGAATCAACTACAGAAACTTGACTAAACGTATTTGAAGCAATTACATAAATTCCATTATTACCTGCTCTATTTATTCCTAAATTAGAAAAAGTATTACTACTTGAACTAACATGTAAAGCTGTACTTCCAGAAACATCACTAACAACAATGTCACTATAACTGTTACTTCCACCTGAGTTATCATCAATTCCTCTTTGACCACTATTTGAAACTTCAATAGAATTAAAAACATTATTTGAAGAAGAAGAATCAAAGAAAATCCCATATGCGAAACCATCAATTATACAATTACTCACTTCAACATCAGAGGCACTTACATAAAGACCATAACCTGTATTTCCACCCAAGATAGTAGCTCCTGCACAGTCTAATTTAATATCTTCAACATTTAAATTTAAACCATTTCCACTACAATCAAGACCATTACTTGAAATAGTAAACTCATCATAAGAAGAAAAATCACTTAAACTATCTCCACAACTTAATTCTTTCACAGTTCCTTCAGCTGCAACAACAGAAATATCTACATTCTGCTGCCCTGAACTTGCAACATCCACAAACAAATTACTAGAACTATCATAACTTTGAATATAATTATTACTATCAAAACTAACGGTAGATACGTCCCCTACATTTAGAGAAGACAAAACACTAAAATCAATCTGAAAAAGATCATTCTTTCCAGACACTAAAGACAATGCAGCATCTAAATCCCAAAATGAGATCACCAAAGTATCTGAAACACTATCTCCAGAATTATCTTCCTCTTGAATTGAATAACTTGTCTCATCAACAAACAAAGAACTTATTCCTCCATAACTCAAATAACTTGGATCAAAACTAACAATTATCTCTCCAACTGCCACATCACTAACTGCTACACTTGACTGATAAACTGCTTTTAAAGTAAAATCCTCACTTGGAGCAAGCGTTAATGCAGAAGAAACACCAGTCAAAGCCCCTTCTTCACTAGGATCCACATATTCAAAACAAAAAGTATCATCTGGACAACCAACTAAATCTACATAATATGCTTGTCCTGCCAAAGGCCCTTCTGGTTTATCTAAAACAAACATCAATAATACTCCAAAAAATATCAAAGCAATACTCACAATAACAAGCACAAAAGCCTTATTCATTTCACCATGACCTTCATGTAACAAAGGTGGTAAAACAGATTTACCAGACTTCTTTTTATTTCTCCTTGCCATTTTAACTGCTCCCTCCTAATTTTGCACGTATATACTCTTTAATATCTTCAAGAGTCAAGTACCCATCATCATTTAAATCATACCCCTCATAAGGACTTCCACTTGTAACTTCTACGCCTAAATTCATTAACATCTCCTCATTGAACTCATCTTCATCAATCTCAGAAATATCTACACCACTAAGATCTAAACAATCATCTGCTTCATCAATGCTCCCATCACAATTATTATCTTTACCATCACTACAGATCTCTTGCAAACCAGGACTCTGATCAGCATCATTATCATTACAATCTCCTCCAGTCATAGTTGGATTATTCACATCACTTGAATCAGAACAATATAAAACTCCTGAATCACTATCCCCATATCCATCACTATCTTCATCTGTATAATAGCTAGCTTCACTTTCTCCAGAATTTCCATCATCACAATCTTCACCTTTACTAGAAGCTATTGTATTTTCTGGCTGCTGACAAGCTTCCAATGACCCTGATGTAAATCCATCTCCATCACCATCAGTATACCAAGTATTTTCTCCTTGAACACCACCATCATTGTCATCACAATCTTCACCCAATGAATAATCAATAGTATTTTCTGGTTGGCTACAAACTTCCGATCCTCCAGAAGTATATCCATCTCCATCAAAATCAGTATACCAAGTTGAAGGATTTTCACAATTAGCACCATCTGATACTGGAGAACAAGAACTTGTTTCAGAATCCCATTGCCCATTAAAAGTAGAACACTCATCTTGAGAAGAAAGATCTGACCAAACTAACTCTACACCACTACAATCTTGATCTATGCCATCAGAGATTATTTCAGCCTCCCCTGGGTTAATCTCTTCATCTAAATCATTACAATCAGTTCCATCTTCTACAGGGTTACTTAAATCACTTGAACATACCGGACCTGAAGAATATTCCCCATATCCATCACCATCAGAGTCCTCATAATATTGTTTAATTGTACCATCATCACAGATACAATCTGAATCTTCTGAATCAAAAGCACCATCTAAATCATTATCTCCACCATCATCACAACTAACCTCAACATCTTCACATAAATAATAATTTGTATTCAATTTAGGCCAACCACTATCACAATCAACTCCAACATTACTAAAATAATTGCCCGAACCTAATAAACCTGTCAAACCACTATGACATCCTAAATCCAAACCACAACTAACTACATTATTTAATTCATTATTACTTGCAGAAACCATAATTCCATACCCATTATCATCAGAAATGTGAATATTATTCAAAATGTTCCCTTCTGAAGCAATGTTAATTGCTTCTGCACTACTACCACTAATTGAAATATCCACAAAAATAACACCTTCTGTATTTTCACTTAAATAAATACCTTGTGCTCCTGCATTACTTATTAAAACTGATTCAAAATAGCTCTCACTAAAAGAATCGATATAAATTCCTTCAGCATCACTATTACTTACTGACCCATAATATACTCCTACTGATTCAAAATCAGTATCCAAATAAAGGCCATTCTTAAATCCTTCAATATTACATCCATATATTTCTACATCCTTTCCTTCACTTAATAAAATACCAGCATAATCTCCCTCAGAAGGCCCAATTATTGTAACACCTTCCTCACAATATAACTCAATTTCATCTGCAATCACATTCAAACCAGGAGAATCTACTACACTAGTACAATCTAAATCTGCTGAAATAACATAAGTTGCCCCTTCAATATCAAGTTCTGCTCCACAACTATCTGACCCACTTATTTCATAAACTTCACCTTCTGAGTTATAATTTATAGCTTGACCTGCAATAGCTCCATCTGATTCTGAAAACAAGGATGCTCCAATGACAACAATCCCTATTAAAACCAACACAAAAAATAAACCTACAAAAATTTTCTTTGAATCATTAACTTGCCCTTTTGCCATCTAAACATCCTCATTTAATATTATCTCTCAATTTATTCCCAAACCTTGATCAACCTCAGATTTGGCCCAACCACTTTCAACTAAACTCGTCTCAATTTGTTGATCAGTCATTCCTGCTTCCCTTTCTGAAGCGATATAACCGTGCAATTCATCCATATTTGCTGCAGGAGCATGGTGCTCACGATATTTTAGAAAGAATACAATCCCTCCAATTAATACCAACAAAACAAAAACTCCAATTAGAACCAACAACCAATTCTCTGCAAAAAAGAAGTATACTGGATCCATAAAGCTAGTTTCTTGAACATATTGAGTTTCCCTAGAAGGTGGGTTTGTTGTACCACTACTTCCTTGAGAACTTCCACTAGATGAACTAGAACTACTACTACCTTCTTCAGTACAATCTCTTGTCTCCTCAGGCCTATCTAAGTAAGTCCCACAAGAGTGCTCATCAGCACAACTTCTTGTTTGTTGACCACCATTACATTCAGTCCATTCACCACAAAACCAACTCTCAGTACACGTACCATCATCAGTTGTATCAGTTGAACCACTTGAAGAATCATCTGAATAATAAGATGAACCCCTTCCTCCACCTGATGAACCACCTGAAGAAGAACCTCCTGAATCCCCTCCATCATCTGTTGTCCCTGTTGTTTCAGTAACATCTCCTGAATCAACAGACCCAAAAGTTACAAGAGTAGAACTACAAGAACTACCTACACAAAAATCACCACTAAGTGTTTCACCAGCACAAGAAATATAAATACTATGGGTCCCATCACCAGTAGATGTAAAATCCACAGAGAATTCATCATTTGAATCAACATCTCCTTCACCAATAAATGCTAAAAGACCACCATAAGAGATCTGCATTGTTGCTACATCTCCTTCTGAACAAAACCCTGTAATTGCCACAGAACTTGAACTTGAGTCAACTTGGACCCAAAAACCTGTATCGCTTGTAGAAGAAGAACTTGTTGTAGAACCAATATCAAAACTATCAGTTAAATAATCGCCATCACAGGAAACTGAAATTGAATGAGTTCCCTCAGAAGTAGATGTAAATTCTAAAGAATAATCTCCATTTGAATCTGCTGTTGTTTCACCAATATAAGCTAAAATCCCATTTGAAGATACTTGAACCATCACTGTTTCTTGAGCAGTACAACTTCCACTTATCACAACTGGACTAGAACTAGCATCTACACTTACATCTAATGCAAAAATTACTGAACTACACAAAACAAAAATAAAAATAAATGAAAAAAACAAACTTAGCCTCTTCATTTAGCTCACCTCCACTGATGAAACAAGCGAAGTTCCCCCACTAGCTGGCCAATCATCCCAAACAAACAATTGCGCAGTATAATCTCCTCCTGCTGTAGGTGTAAAGCTACTTGACATAGATTCCGTAGATCCACTTGTCAAAGCTGGCATAGACTGAGACACTAATAACTCAACTTCTCCAGTACTACTCGAAATAACTTGTAACAATAACAAGTGATCTGAAAAGTCTGAATCAGCAGTCACAGACACATCAAAAGTATATTGTCCTCCAACTGTTAATGACGACAAACCACTTAGCTCGGCTCCAGATGAATCAACAATTGTAACTGTAGCAGCTTCAACAGCAGCAGAAACAGAACAATCATTATCAACATCATGAGATGAATCATCACAATCTTCTCCTTGATAATCACCAACTGAAACATATCCTGAACTACCATCAAGCACACAACTAGATGCCTCAGCACCATAACCATCTGAATCTGAATCTACATATTGTAAACTCTCTCCTGAAGCACATGAGCCACAAATATTAGTTTCACTGTACACAGCATCATCACAATCAGTTCCATCATCTACTCCCTCACAAACAAGAATATCTGAATTTCCATAACCATCACCATCTGAATCTATATAATCACTTGGTGCACCTATTGTACTATCAGAATCATCACAATCTGTTCCTCCAGCTACTGGATTAGATAATTCACCTGAACAAGCTGCTGTTCCTGAACCATATCCATCTCCATCTAAATCCTCATAATAGATTGCATCACAAGATTCACAAGCACCTGTTGAATCAGCATAATCATCACAACTATCTGTTCTATCTGTTACATGAATTGTTGTAATTTCATCTGGACAAAGGTAAGCACCTGACTCTATATTCCCTAAACCATCTCTATCTAAATCCTCAAAATATAAAGTTCCTGCACCAACAGTATCATCTTCATCATCACAATCTCCTCCTTTAAGTAAAAAATCATCTGGTGCATCAGAAGTCAAACTTTGATCAAAATAATCATCACAATCTAGATTAAAAGGATAATCCTGATCAGCATCTGGATTTGGAGGACTAGTAATCCCTGCGTCTGTTCCAAAATAAATTTCAACATCATCAGAAAAACCATCTGAATCTGTATCCAATGGATGTTCATTAGGATCTAAATGATAAGTAGTATCTTCTCCAAATTCTGCAATTTCCCTACTATCGCACCAAGTATCCCCATCTGAATCTAAACAAACTGAAGGACAAGTCACATCAGAAACCACATCTACATTAAAAACACTATTTGGAGCTAAATCTTTTTCTACAAAAACACTTAAAGAATCAACATACCCAAATAACAAATCCTTTGAGCTATCAAACTCTAACTCACTATCTCCTTTAGCTCCATCAACAGCCCTAAAACTAAAAGTAACTACTTCAAAATAACCTTCATCATTCAAACTAACTCCTGAAGAACTCAAATCTGGTGCTAACTGAAAATTAACATTACCTGAACCATCATCACTAAAATAATAAACTCCTGTTTCACTTCCTGTTGCTCCTATAACTCCATTAATAACACTAGAATCTGCTTGATATAATTGTCCTTCCACAGTAAAATAATATTCCTCTAAAGTAACCAAATCTTGAGGATAAGTTATTGGAGTCTCAAATGTATAAAAACTATTCTCTTGTAAACCATCTAAGTTCACATAAACTGTTAGATTAAAAACATCATTTATTTCAGTAGAGGAACTTCCTTCATAATCAACATAAGAACCTACTTCTGCATAATTTACAAGGTTTAAATTGCCATCACCATCTTTATAACCAAAACAGATCTCTCCACTACCACAAGTTCCTGAATCAGCAATATATCTTACAGCTTCTCCTGCAATAGCAGCATCACGATCCTGATAAGTAAACAAAAACAGTGTTCCAAGAACCAAAACAGCAATAGCAACAGCCACTAGAACAAAAATCTTAGTACTTTGTTCTTCTGCAGTCTTACTATGCCTTAAAGAATGACTTTTTTTATTCTTCACATTATTATGAACAGACTTCGATTTCGAAGCACTCTTCTTTTTATTTACCTTTCTTTTTCTTGCCATCTTAAAACACCTTTTTTTATCATAAATTAACTAGTCCCATATGTCTGCTTTATGAATTTTTTTACATCATCAAAATCCAAAACACCATCATCAACTACCTCATCATCATAATAAACATTTCCAATTATTTCGAAACTACCACAAACATCATCTTCATCAACAGTACCATCACAATCATTATCTACTGAATCACAAGCTTCTGTAGCTCCTGGATTGACATCAAAATCAGAATCATCACAATCAGTACTATATTCAGAATAACCTGGACTTCCAGTCCTTTGACAACTAACTGTTCCTGCACCATATCCATCAACATCTAAATCAACATAATACATACTTTCTCCTGAAGCACAGCTACAAAACCCATCACTGATATCATCAGAAGTAATAGAATCACAATCATTATCTACGCCATCACTACAAATCTCAGTAGCATCTGGGTTCACTAAAGCATCTGAATCATCACAATCTAAACCACCACTTCCAACACTGCCAAAATTATCTCTATCCAAATCTATTTCAAAAGTTCCAGACATAGCTCCTGACCCATAACCAACTCCTGAACTACATCCAGTATAATCTCCTGTGCCACTCCCATCTTCTAAATCTGGCCAATTCTCATCACAAGCAGAATATAAATCAAAGCTGTTCCCATCACCTATAATTCCTGTACTAGACGAACAAGTTAACGTCTTTGCACCATCTAAACCACACAAGTCATTATTTTTAAAATAACCTTCATCTGAGGAATCAATATAGACTTCACTGCCTGAAGAAGAAGAAGAAGGGTCTGCAGCTGATGAAGTAATTACATTATCTCTTAAATCAAAAGCATATACTTCACTGAAATATACTCCGTAAAGTCCTGATCCATAAACTACATTTTCTTGAAAATCTGGCTCCTCTGTTTGATAAAAATAAACTCCCCTTGTTCCTGAATCCTGAATACTATTCCCACAAAAATTATTATCTGAGCCACCATTTGCATAAATCCCTACTTCTTCTGAATCAGTAACTGTCAAACCTGCAAATTCAGAATCACTTACACCTGAAAGATAAACCCCATTAGTAAATCCCTCTATCCCACAGCCAACAATTGTCACTTTTGGATCCACTCCAGAACTACTAGAATCCCTAACATAAATCCCACTCGGAGAACCCCTACTTAATCCATTCCTAAAAGTATCTCCACTCTCACAATAAAGCAAAACTTCTGTAGTTGAATCATCTAATAATATTTCAATACCATGGCTAGCTCCAGCTCCAGGCAATAATACACAAGAAGACTTTAAAATATATTTCCCATCTGCAGTGATTGTATCTCCACAAGTCACACCTTGAAAATCTAACTTATCATAACAAACTCCCTCAAAACAAGTATTCTCTTCTGATAAACCTACCCAATAACCATCATTATCCTCACAAAGCTCTTTCCCTTCAAAAGTTAATCCAGGAATTTCTATTTCTGTTTCACCTGAATCACCACTCAAATCAACATCAACAGTTAAATCCGTTAAAGTTGATGCCATATCTGCATCCCCACCAGCATGTCCTACTATTGCTTCATCACTTTGACCAATCAAATTAAACAAAACAAAAACACTTAGTATCACAATAACAGCCAAAACACTTACTTTAAACTGCTTTGAATCCAAAAAAGAATTATTTTTACCTACCATCCTAAAACAAAAAAAGGTTTTTCACCTATTTAAATCTACCGACCACAACAATATAAAAAAGAACAAAACTTTAATGGAATTTAATTTAAAAAAAGAAGCGCCGAGGCTGGGATTTGAACCCAGAAATCCCGAAGGAAACAGGATTAGCAATCCTGCGCAGTACCAGATTGTGCCACCTCGGCAAATAAATTAAAACAAAGTACCCTCTCTTCCTACAATTCACTATATAAAGATTATGCTTAAATTAATGAAAAAACAAAATAGCAACAAAAAAACTACTTAAAAAGAAAAAATCAAAAGAAAAAATAACCTACCTAAAGCCTCCTCTCATCTCTTTCAGCAACTAAATCTGCCAAAAAAGAATCAACAGCTACTCCAAATTCAGTTTTTCCAGTACCACGATCACGTACAGCAATGCAGCCAGTATCAATTTCTTTGTCACCAACTGTCAAAATATAATTCACCTGATCCAATTGAGCCTCACGAACCTTTTTACCAATAGTTTCTGTCCTGTTATCCACTTCAACTCTAAAACCTAATTTAGATAATTTCAAACAAAGATCACTTGCAAATTCAAAACCCCTATCTGTTACTGTCAAGATTCTAACTTGCTCTGGACTAAGCCATAATGGAAACTTACCAGCAAAATGTTCAATAATAACTCCCATAAACCTCTCCAAACTTCCAGAAATAGCACGATGAATTACTACAGGACGCTCCTTTTCACCTTTTTCATTCACAAAGCTCAAATCAAACCGTTCAGGTAAATTAAAATCACATTGTACAGTTCCAAGCTGTCTTTCTCGTCCAAGAGAATCTTTAAACATAAAATCTAATTTAGGCCCATAAAATGCAGCTTCACCTTCCATTCGTTTAAAAGGCAACTTTAAATCTTTAGCTACATCACTAAGAGCCTTCTCAGCAACTTTCCAAACTTTCTCTGAGCCAAGATATTTAGATTTATCTTCACCTCGAACTGAAAGAGAGACCCAATATCCTTTATCCATCCCTAAAGTCCGATAAAACTCTTGAATTACTCCAACAACAACAGCAACTTCTTCTTTTATTTGATGAACACGACAAAATAGATGTCCATCATCTTGTGTGATTGCTCTAACTCTACTCAAACCATGAAGCTGTCCTTTCTTTTCATCTCGATAAACTGTAGCTGGTTCAAAAAACCTTATTGGCATATCACGATAACTATACTCAAAACCATCAAAAATCTGCATATGGTGCGGACAATTCATAGGTTTCATAATAAACTCTTCAGTCTTACCTTTAACTTTAAACAATTCATCTCCAAATTTGTCCCAATGCCCACTAGTTTTATACAAATCTTTCTTTGCAATGTGTGGAGTCCAAACTCGCTTATAACCTTTCAACTTATGCAATTCCCAAAGAAAATCTACAACTTCACTTCGAATAACCATCCCTTTTGGTGCAATTAACGGAAGTCCAGAACCAACCAATTTTGACTGCACAAACAATCCCATTTCTTTACCAATCTTAAGATGCGATCTATCTTCTGCTTCTTTTAATGCTTGTTTCCAATCATCAAGTCCCTTTTTGTCAGAAAACGCCACTAAACGAATACGCATATGCTGCTTATTCTCCTGATTTCCTTTCCAATAAACCGACCCCAATGAAACTAGTTCAAAAGCACCAATTGAATCAACAGCACCACTCAAAGAACCTAAAAATCTAGATACAATAGTTACATCTCCAAGTCCATAAGCTACCCCATCTTTACCAATGTCAGACAAAATATCTTTTTGCAAATCATTAGCAACTTTAGAACTAACAACTTTCTTAATTTTATCTCCTGCACTAATCAATTTTCTCATCTGCTTTTTTAAAGCTCCAAAATTGTTCTCCTGCAGTTTAATTCCAGAAATATCCAAATAAACTTGGTCATGATAAAAACCACAATCACTAATTTCAGATTTAGGATACAATTTTTTAACAACTGCAGCAAGAACTAGAGCAGCTCGCATCTTAATTTTATCACTAGAATCAAGTTCCTTAGCCTCAAAAGCAAAAACCTCATCTTTATACTCACGCTTCAAACTACTTTTCTTATCTTCACAACCAATTTTCCTACTTAATTCAGACAATGGATGCCCTTTACAAGAGATATTAAATGATTTATACCACCCAAATGGTGCCCGATAAACCTCATAATCCTTAGATTTCTTCAACTCTTTTTCAGCATCTTGCATAATCTTTAATGCAAATGAAGGATTACTTAAATCAGAACTAAGGTGTGCATATGGATAAAGTACAATTTTATTACAATTTACTTGCTCTGAGATAGATTTCACTTCAGCCACATAATTCTCAAGCACCTTAGCAGCACCTGCTTCATCCGAACTTTCAGCTGCAGTAAATATCACTAAACATTCTTCTACACGTTCAACTTCTTTACTTACGTCTTCTTCTGCCTTTTTAAAGGCCTTTTTCTTTGCTTTAAACTCAATAAAATCACTATGGATTGCCAACAGTTTCATTTTCGGAACCCCCGAAAATTAAAGCTTAAAAATTTAATTTTTATTGGTTTCATTATAATTACCTCACTTTGGTTATTTCTACTCACTATTCTTAAATCAAACTATAAAAAGATATACTAAATTATTCCAAATCAAGAATATCTTTTCAAAAATTTTCCACTGATCCCGCCCACACGACACAAAAGATGATTTCTTCATGTCTTCCCTTAAGAACAAGTAGTTCTAGTGATAGTAGCAGTGATAGTAGAAGTAACAGTAGCCAATGTAACACAAAAATTCCTAGAATCTAACGAACCAATTGACACTAAAGCTACCATAGAAACACCCAAAAGCCAGCTATTTATAAAGGATATGACACAAAACCTCTTTCAATAATACAATTTAAACATTATATTTCAACCAAACCTAAACTTATTTTCAAAGCTTCTTCAACAAGATTCATTGTTCTCTTATTTACTAACCCTAATTTCTTTACCAACCTTACTTTATCTACTGCCCTAATTTGATTACAAACAACTTTTGACTTTCTTAAGAGTCCAGAATTTTTTGGTAAAACTAACACTTCAACTGGATAAAAATCTTCCACATTATTTGAGCTAATTGGAGCAATTATCGTCACATTAGAATACTTATTCCCTACATCATTTTGAATTATCAAAGCAGGCCTAGTTTTCTTAATTTCAGAACCAATTGTAGGATCTAAATTCACTAACCAAATTTCCCCCCTCCTTACAACAAAATTTATCTTAAATCAACTCCGAAGAACTAATCTCCCACTCATTAACCAAGCGCGTATCTTCCTTAGAATTTCTTATATATCCTTCTCTTAATTTATTCTTCAAAACACTCCGATTAAACTTCATTAATAATCTTGAAATGATATCATCATAAGACTCATTTTCTAAACGAATCTCATCTAAACCAAATTTAGTTTCTTCATATAACTTTACTGTTGTAACTGACATGGTATACTTAGAGTATACTTATTATTTAAACTTTCCGATAATTTATAGCCCCTTACCAGAAAAAAAAAGCACCTAATTGACACAAATAACATAATTGACAAAACAGAATATAAGTTAAAAAAATAAAAAATTTAATTAAAAAAAGAAAATTATCTTCTTCGCTTCTTCTTCGCTGCTTTTTTCTTAGTAGCCTTCTTTTTCTTAGCTACTTTTCTTTTAGCAGTTTTCTTCTTAGTAGTTTTTTTCTTAGCTGCTTTTTTCTTAGTAGCCTTCTTTTTCTTTGCTACTTTTTTCTTAGAAGATTTTTTTTTAGCGGTTTTCTTTTTTGTAACTTTCTTTTTAGAAGCCTTTTTCTTAGTAGCTTTCTTCTTTTTCTTAGCTACTTTCTTTTTAGCTGTCTTCTTTTTAGTTACTTTTTTCTTCTTAGCAGATTTTTTCTTCTTAGAAGCTTTTCTTCCACGTGCCATAGCAGCCTTACAAACGTTTCCGTTACCATCAATGAAATATAAGTAACCTGATTCTCTTTTAACACCTACTTTTGCTACTTTCTTACGCTTTGCTCGTCCTTTAGTTCGACCAGCTCTACTCATCTGAGCACATGAGATATCTCCATTCTTATCAATGAAATACAAATATCCTTTTTCTTTTTTTATTCTTGTTTTAGCAACAACTTGTACTCTAGCCATTAACTTACCACCTCTCTTTGGTTTTCTTTTATTGATTGGGACTTGACCCTCACAAGAAAAAAACACACAAATCAGGTATTTAAAGCTATCTATTTCACCGTCGAGAAACAACAACTAAAATTAAAACTTATTAGCAAAACAAAAGCAGATTAAGCAAACTATATTCTTATTCCATTTCCTAAAAAAAATCATCTAAAACACCATTTTCTCACCGCTAAAATAGTTCATCTCCATTAAATCACGAAGATTTACACATGAAAAATCTTGAACTATTCGAGGACAACCAGTATTTACCCACATATCAATAAAGTTAAAATCTCCTAATTTTTCTATATGAATATTATCCGTAACAAACACAAAAATATTTTTACCTTTACCTTCCATTTCAGCCCGCAATCTTCTCACAGCAGCACTCTGGTTCTGCCCAGGTTTAGAAGTCACCAACACACCTATATTCTTAGACACTAAAAACTTAGAAAGCCGAGCCATCTTCTGCTTCTTTAACCTAACCAAATAATCTTTATCAAGTACTTCTACTTTCTGTCCACGCGGTTCATACATTATTACTGGCATATCATTTCGATAAAGAAGTGCAGTTGGATGAAACAAACCATCTCCTAGATAAACAAAAGCATACTCTTCTCCAGCAAACTCTTCTGGTTCAAACTTAAACACATCACAACCAAGGATTTGTCCAGGATATTGTCCATGTCTACTTCCAAAAAGCACTACTTGCTTCCCAGCAGCTTCAAGTGCCTCTTTTGCACCAGATAAAAAATCCAAATATTGAATATTCCCACACAAAACCACTCTCTCAGGAAGAGCATCAAATAACTCTTCTGTGTACTTAATCTCTCCAACATACTTAACTTCTACAAATAATGACTTCATAACAACCAAAAATCTCCTTCTCTTTTTATATTCTACCCAACCATAAGGCTAATATAGCAAAAACGAAGAAAAAAGCATTATGGAATCCCAACAAATCCAAAAATCTTCATTCAAATACGCACATTTAGCAGACCTCCACCTAGGTTCTTGGAGAAACCCAAAACTAAGGCAACTTTCCAGCCAAACTTTCACAAAAGCCATCAATTCCTGCATAGAAAACAAAGTAGATTTCATCATCTTCGCAGGCGACATCTTCAACAATGCTCTTCCTAGCATAGATATTGTCAATTTTCTAGCAAAAACTCTCCAAAAACTAAAAATCCACAACATTCCTCTTTACGTAATCCCTGGTTCGCACGATTTCTCTCCCACAAATAGATCTATGATCGATGTTTTAGAATCAGCTGGCCTACTTATCAACGTCTGTAAAGGTAAAGTCAACAAAGAAACAAAACTACTTGAACTAAACTATCAAACTGACCCCAAAACAAACGCCAAAATAACAGGAATCCTAGGAAGACGTGGCATGTTAGACACCATCTACTACGAAAACCTCAATAGAGAACAATTAGAACAAGAACCTGGCTACAAAATCTTCATGTTTCATACAACTTTAACAGAATTAAAACCAAAACACCTAGAAATGATTGACAGCGCACCTGCAACTTTCTTACCAAAAAACCAAAACTATTATGCTGGCGGCCATATCCATCACCAAACAAAAGTAGAAATCACTGATTATGGGACAATGACCTACACGGGAGCGCTTTTCCCCAACAATTTTGCAGAATTAGAGAAATACTCACACGGAGGTTTCTATATTATTGATGTAAAAAAAGAAAAAAAAGAGCAAACTACAAATCAAAGCAACGAAACAAACAAAACAACCTCAACTAATCAACCTAACCAAAATGGCCAAAACAACAAAGCAACCTCTACCTACACCCAAAACATCACTTTCCATGACACTAAAATTAAAGACCACATCCATCTAAATATCAGTGCAACTAACAAAACCCCAGATGATATAAAATCAGAAATTCAAAATCACTTCCAAGACAAAGACATCAAAGACAAGATCATCACTATCAGAACAAGTGGTAGACTAAAATCAGGCAAATCCATAGACTTAGATTGGACAAACATTTTCAAAGATTTGGAAGAAAAAGGCGCATTTGTTATCCTCAAAAACGACATCAAAGTTTTGGGCGAAGAATACACTGAAATTCTCCAAGCAAACAGCCAAGAAACTCCAGCAAATATCGAAGAATCCCTGATCAAAGAACATTTGGGCCAATTCAATACTTTCAAAACTAAAACCGAACTAAAACTTATCCAAGATCTACTTAATACTCTGCATACTAACAAAAACGAAGGAGAAAAAAACTACGATTTTGAAACTAGAATCAAAGATACAATTGCAACTCTGCTCCCAAACACTACAACAGAATCCATAAAAACAAACGAAACAAAAGAACCTAAAGAGTCAGTTGAAACTCTTAAATCAAAAGCACCTGTCCAACAACTAAATCGTAGGTATTAAGTTGCGTTAATTATTATGAAGACAGCACCGTCCACTGCTGGCACTCCCATCCAAAGCAAGACAGTAAGCACAAGATTTTTGTCATGAAATGAACAAAAATAGTAACGAAGTGCTTTGTACCTGCACTAACGCCTGACCGTGCTGTCTTCAGATATAAAATGCAACTTAATACCTACACTAAATCAATAAACATATAAATAAAAATCACATCCAAGAAAGACAGGATGGTAAAAAAACTTCTAAAGAAGCTTATTGGTCTAAAAAGTAATAACATTATTACAAATAGTAATAACAATGCATTAGACAAGTACAACAAAATACCTCACTTAAGTGACCAAAAGACTACAGAACAAATCAAAGACAAAACAGTCATTCTAAGAGTAGACTATGATGTCCCAATCAAACTAAACAAAAACAACAAATCATATTCAATACTAGACAACAACAAAATCAAACAAACTATTCCAACTATCAAACATTTACTAAAAAACAACTGCAAAATTGTTATTCTCACCCATTTGAGAGAACCAAACGGCCACGAAGATAAATATTCTACTAAAAAGATAGCAAAAGAATTAGAAATCCTAATCAATCCTAATAAAAAAAGCAAACAAAAGCCTAAAAAGTCCAAAAAACAAACAAATAACAAAACTAAAACTACCAAAATAACATTCCTAAGTGACTGTATTGGTAAAGACATCAAAGAAAAAATCAAAAGAGCAAAACAAAAATCTATATTCCTTTGCGAAAATTTAAGGTTCTATAAAGAAGAAAATGAAAACAACGATCTTTTTGCCCACTCCTTAGCTGAATTAGGTGACTTTTACATCAACGATGCATTCTCAATTTCACATTACAAGCAAAGTTCCATCACAAAGCTCCCAAGAGACCTTCCAAACTCATCAGGTTTTCTTCTAGAAAAAGAACTAAAACATAAACTAAGACTTTTAAAACCAAGAAAACCATGCATTTGGCTTATGGGAGGAACCAACTTCCAAAAACTAAACACCATTAAAAAAGCCATCAAATGTAACAGTACAAACATCATTTTAGTTGGAGGAGCTCTAGCCTTCCCATTCTTAAAAGCCAAAGGCTACAACATTGGTCACTCTTTATCTAACAGTAAAGCAACTGATCTTGCAAAACAGATCCTAAACCTCAAAGAAGCCAAAGATAAGCTCATCCTCCCAACAGATTTCATCACTTCAACAGACAGCAAAACTTGGTGCAATCAAGTACCAAGAGCAAAGCTCGCAAGTAACAGTAAAACAACTCTTAGAAAAGTAAACAACATAAAATCCTACGAAACTGCTTTTGACATTGGTCCAGAATCAACAAGACTCTTTGGACACTACATCAAACAAGCAAAAACCATCGTAATCAATGGCCCCATGGGTCAAATTGAACAAAAAAAGTACCAAACTACAACAAAACAACTCCTTACTCAAATTGCAAAACAAAGTAAAACCCACCAAAGCTTCAGCATCATCGGTGGCAAAGATTCAACTAGATTCTTAAGAAGCTTAAAACTAGAAAAAGACATATCTCATGTTTCTTTAGGCGGAGGCGCACTAATGACTTTCCTAAACAACAAACACTTACCAGGTCTAGATGCCCTAGTTAAGTAAGTCTCAACCAGTCAAAACTCTTTTTGCAACAGAAAGCCTATTTTTTGGAAGATATTGAGCAACTCTTTCAAGCAATTGTCTTGGTTCAAACAAATCAACTGCACCAGGGTACTTTTCTTCTAAAGGAATAGAAAAATCTCCAGTTTCCCTATCATATAATCTTCCTTCCTCTAAAATACTTGCCCAAAAAGTTGGATCTGTACATTGCATTACTGCATAACATCTAGTTTCTTCAAAATCTCTTCTAATCCACTCTTTTGTTTCTGGAGCAATTGATCTCCTATCTAATAGAGCCATTCGCTAAAATACTCTTCTCAAAATTCAGCAGTTTTGACTTAAGAATT
>CAZGQD010000004.1:69569-81741 GCA_964527395.1 uncultured Methanosarcinales archaeon | reverse complement strand
GGGTGGGTTGTGATGGTTTATGCCAGTATTGGTTGTGGGTTGTGGGGGTTTGTATCTACCAAGCACCAAAAAGTTGATTTACGAATCTTCCAATTTCTTCTCTGCTTCTAGAATCTGCTGAAGCTAAGTCGTAAAGGCCTTGGAACTTACTAGGGTCAAGATCAGCTCCTCTTCTATGTTGGTCTCCAACAAAAATGCCATTTGTAGGTACATTTCCTGCCAAATAGTTTGTTCTATAACTTGAATAAGGAAAAAGAGAGTCACCTTCTTGGTCTAGTGGTCCTCTTTTGACATCAGTTTTTAATTCAACGTTTGTTGGACCATTTTCCCAGTCAATCCTTCTTCCTGTAAAATGCATAACGGCTTTGGCCTCTAAACCAAAAGTAAGATTATCTGAATAAGCGGGAGTCCAAACTCTTCCTCTTGTAGATGCTTCTTCAATATCTTCTGCTAAATAAGAAAAGCCTGTTGATAAAGCGTATGATCCTCCTCTAGCTCTTGCTTCAATGGTTCTTGTAAAAGCTACTGCAACATAGCTAGCTTTTGAAGGCTTTCCTCTTTGAACTGCTGCTCTTTGGATATGAATATTCCAACCTTGTTTTTGTAATTTTGCATCTTCATTTGTTCCTAAGGCAGTATCTGCAAGAAGATGGTCAAATATATCTAATGAAGCTGCTATAAAAGGAAGAGATCCATAGGCTCTTTTATAATCAGGTCTTAGTGCATCAATTAAGGTTCTAGGTGTATCTCTTGTCATTGTTTTTGGAGTTTTTTAACTTAGAATATATAAGGATTGTGATGCTTTATGCCTGGTTTGGGCCTTTGATTAGAAGTTATGCTCTTGCAGTATAGCTTTGGTCTAGAAATAGTTTTACTTCAGTTAGAGTTCTTGAATCTGCTGAAGCTAAGTCGTAAAGGTCCTGGAATCTTTGGTGGTTTAGAT
Organism: uncultured Methanosarcinales archaeon; assembly: GCA_964527395.1. GTDB lineage: Archaea > Nanobdellota > Nanobdellia > Woesearchaeales > GW2011-AR9. Next base: position 80,798 of record CAZGQD010000004.1, on the reverse strand, counting down.
GGTTTTTTGGATGTGATCTTAAGGACACTTGAGATAATAATAACCCACCTAATCTTGGAGGTAAAGAACCTGGTCTGTTTCTTTTATAACCTGAAGTAACTGAAAGAGTGGGAGATTTTTTAGTTCTGTTAATTCTTGTGTATAATTCAATGTTTGCTGGATCTTTTGTCCAATCAATTTGTCTGTTTGGAAGATGTAATACTGCCTTAGCTTCTAAATCTAAAGATAAGGGACTTAGTGGACGATATCTGAAAACTGTTTTTCTTTTCTTTTTTCTTCTTCCTGTTCTAATTGTAGCATTTTCACCAATTTCAATTCTTTGTCCATGATAACTAAATCTGCTGGATAATTTTAATCCTAAACCATCTTCTCCAACTATTGGAATAGTTCTTGAAAATGTTATAGATGCATAAGAATCTTCAGGGTCTTTGCCTTTTTGAAATGCAACTCTTTCTAATCTATAATCCCAATCATTAATAGAACCTTCCTCATCAACAGATTTTCCTAGATTTTTGTTTGATAATAATTCATCCATTCTTGTTAGAGCAATAGCAGTAAGAGGAATGTTATTGTATCCAGCCTGGAAGCTAGGATCAAGTCTTGCAATCAAAGTTCTAGGAGTTTCTGCTCTAGTCATAACTTTATTACCATTTGGAGGCTATTTTTTAAAGCTTATGTGAGAAATTAGTACTATTTTTCTATTTTGAGAGTAATTCTGCAATCTCATGAGTGTGGTAGATCTTTATTCTGTCTTGCTGCTTTAGTTTCTTGTCGTTTGTCCAAATAGGACAGTTTAGTTTTAGAGCTAAAGCAAAATAGTGGATATCTCCTTCATCTGGACTTATTTCTTCTGCCTTTCTGGCAAAATCAAACAAATCTTTGTCAGGAACTATTGTGAATTTTCTTTTGATTAAATCTAAGAGCCTAAGGACATCTTCTTTTTCTCTTTTAGTTTTCCTAAATAATTCCTCTTTATGTTCTTCAAACTCTAAGAAAACATAGTTTGGAATGAACATCTCTAAATTGTTGTTAAAAAGGATGTGAGAAGTATAAGCTTCTTTAATTAAAACTGCGAAAATTATGTTTGCGTCTACTACTACTTTCATCAAAGCTTTCCAGCAGCTTTTGCTGCTTTTAAGAATTTCTTGCTTGCAGCCCTATTAACTTTTTTACCTAAGATCAATGCGTCCTCTTCTGTTAAAGTGCTCTCACTTTTGAAAAGTTTAATTAATTCCATGTCTTTTACCTTTTGAGTGAATGATTGCCTAGCTACCTCAGACCAATTTATCTCAGGAAAAGTGTTCATTTTTGCTTTCAAATCATTTCCTAATGCTAAAGTCATAGTTGCCATTTTATTACCTTTTGTGCTTAATAGTTATGTGTAAACATGTGTATTTATTTAAATATTTTGGTTTGAAAGTAGTTGTGTAATGGTTAAAACGGCTAAAATGAGCTTTATTTGACCTAAAACGTCCATTTTGGGCTTCTTTTGACTTAAATCAGCAAAAACAAGCTTCTTTTGTGCTAAATCGGTTAAAATGAGCTTCTTTTGGCTTGAATCGGGAGAAACAGGCTTCTTTTTGATTCTAACGGTCAAAATGGGCTGGATTTTGTTTTTAACGAGAGTTTTGGGCTTTATTTTTGATTTAGAGGGCAAAATTGCTTGTTCTAGCTTATGGTCGACAAAAGTTAGGAGATGTTATTCCTTTTTCCGCACTGTCAGACCTAGTGCAGGCGTGACCACTTCGCTTCTAATTTTTCAAGACTAGCTTGAAAAATGCTCGTTGTTAGTTTAAATGCGTTGGATGTCATTGCCAGTGGTGAGACAGTGCTGTTATTGTTGTTGTTTTCATTAGGAAGAGCTTTAAAATAGGGCTTGTTTTTGCTGGTTCTATGGATTTTAGAGACAAGTATGATCATTATAAGAGTTTGATTACTCCAGAAAGGTTTGGAATCTTTGCTGATGGAGAAACTTGGAAACTTGTTGGTGCATTAGCTGCATTTGGTGCTTTGATATATGGGGCTACTGTAGTTTATGAAACTGGACATAGAAGAGGACAAGAATCAGTTTTAAGTAAATGTGGTCAGAGAATTAAAGTTTTTCAAGAAGGAAAATATATTGTAGTTTGTAATACCGCATATCGTAGAGTTGAAGAAGTAGACCTAGAAAAAATAGTTGTTGAATGAAGCTAGTATTCCATAAGCTTCTTAAAGGGAAAATAGGATTTTATTTCTTAGTTTTGAATAATTATAGGTGTTTTGAAATATGTGTGGAATAGTTGGTTATATTGGGCCAGATGTGGCGTATCCGTTACTTCTTACAGGGCTTAAAAGGCTAGAGTATCGTGGTTATGATTCTGCAGGAATTGCTACTAAGAAAATTGCTAGTGAAATTGGTTTTAGCGATTCTAATGTTGATGTATCTGATTCTATTTTAATTTACAAAGAGCAAGGGAAAGTTGCTAATCTAGAGGGTAAAGGAGCTGAATTAGTTGGAAATATGGGTCTGGCACATACGCGCTGGTCAACACATGGCGAGCCTAACTCAGTTAATGCACATCCGCACACTAACATGGATGGGTCGCTTGTACTTGTACATAACGGAATTATTGAAAACTATCTTTCTATTAAGAAAAAGTTAGAGGCTAAAGGTTACTCGTTTCGAAGTCAAACAGATACAGAAGTATTAGTTATGTTGATTGATTACCATTTTCAGAAATTGGGCGATATGGAACTTGCGCTTCGGGCTTCGCTGCATGACGTTGTTGGGGCGTATGGGATAGTTTTGTTTCATAAAGATGAAGATAAATTGTATGCAGCACGTAAGGGTAGTCCGTTGGTGCTTGGGATTGGGAACGGAGAGAACTTTGTTGCATCAGATCCAGCAGCTTTTTTAGATCGGACACGACGAGTTTTGTATTTAGAAGATGATGACATTTTGATTGTTGGGAAGGATTCATATGAACTTAAGAGTTTGTGTAAACATAATGGAGAATGTATCAAACGTAAAGAAGACCATATAGATTGGGACATTGCAGCTGTTGAAAAGAATGGATATGATCATTTTATGCTTAAAGAGATACATGAACAGCCAGTTACACTTGCTAATTGTTTAGCTGGAAGAATCGATAAAATGTTTGGTGACATTCGGTTATCTATTAATTTGCCTGTTTCTTTTGTTCGGGGTTTGCGTCGGATATGTATCATTGCTTGTGGAACTTCATCATATGCAGCACTTGTTGGAAAATATTTGATTGAAAAATATTCACGAATACCGGTTGAAGTTGAAGTAGCATCAGAATGGAGATATAAGAATCCGATTGTAGGGGTTGATGATTTAGTTGTGTTTATATCTCAGAGTGGAGAGACAGCAGATACACTTGCTGCACTTAAATTGGCCAAATCTCGTGGAGCTAAAACTTTTGGAGTAATTAATGTAGTTGGATCTTCAATGGCAAGAGAAGTTGATACAGGAATATATATCCATGCTGGACCTGAAATTGGAGTGGCATCTACAAAGGCATTTACAGGACAGGTTCTTTGTTTAAATTTTTTGGCTACCAAAATTGCACAAATACGTGGAGATTTGACTCAGGATGAAATACGTGCTATTATTGGTAAATTGGAGCAGTTGCCTAAGTATGTGTCTGAGTGTTTGGAGTTGTCTTCGTCTATTGAAAATGTGGCAAAACGGATTTGTAATGCTAAGTCTGTGTTTTTCTTGGGTCGTGGAGTGAATCTGCCGGTAGCAAAAGAAGGTGCACTTAAGTTAAAAGAGATCTCGTATATCCATGCTGAGGAATTTGCTTCTGGAGAAATGAAACATGGACCGATTGCTTTATTGGAAGATGGGTTTCCAGTAGTTACATTTTTGAGTAAGAATGATCCACTGTTTGAGAAGAATTTGTCGTCTATCCAAGAGGCTAAAGCGCGTGGAGCGTTTGTGATTGTGGTGACTGATCATGTGGATTCTACCATTGCACTTGCTTCTGATTGTTCTTTACAGGTTCCTGTGGTGCCAGATTATATTATGCCAATTGTGAATACTATTCCTATGCAATTATTGTCTTATTATGTTGCTAAGGAGAGAGGGTGCTCTATAGATCAACCTAAGAATTTGGCTAAATCGGTTACGGTTGAGTAGGGTTTCTTGGCGGCTTTAGACACTATTGGTTCTTTTGGTTATAGAAAAACTTAAATTATATTAAATTCGTTGAGCCATATGAGAAGAGGTTTTTTTGAAGGAGAGTCATATTCTACTAGAGAATTTAAGGCACTTATCCCTAAATATTATCCTGTAAGTTATCAAAAATATATTAAAGAAGAAACTGACCTATTAGTTTCTAGATTAAAAGGCTCTCAGAGAGTTTTGGAAGCAGGAGTTGGCCTGGGGAGATTGATTCCTAAAATTGCGCCATTTGTTAAGAGACTTATAGGTATCGATAATTCTAATTTTATGGTTGTAAATTCATTAAAAGTTGCAAAAAAATTCTCAAATGTTGAGATTATTAAGGGAGATATTGGAAATTTAAGTAAGATCTTTTCAAAAAACTATTTTGATCATAGCCTTTGTGTTTGGAATACATTAGGGAATGTCAGTGAGCCTGTGAAAATATTAGCGGAATTTAGAGAGATTACTAATAAAAGTATTTTTATCACTGTTTTTCTTAAAGGAACTTTAAAACAGAGATTAGAATTATACAAATCTATTGATGTTGAAGTGATTAGTTTTGATGAATCAGATGAAACATTTTTCTTGAGAGGATATGAATCAAAGACATTTGATATTCAAGACATATCTAACATTGCAAAAAAGGTAGGTTTAGAAGTAAGAGAAACTAAGATATTAAGTGATGTTATTCTTTTTGCTGAGCTTGTGAAATCTAAATGAAAAGAGATTCTCTTTGGTTTAGAGAGATTTACTTATTAGTCTTGAAAGTTTTATTGTATGCAATGGATTTGAATAGATGTGATCAGCTCCTTTGATTATTTTTAGTTTAATGTTACTTTTATTGTTTGATTTTTTGGTGTTACTTGAATTTATTAGCTCAGTTGCGTGTTTTACTGGAACTAAAGTGTCTTTTGAGCCGTGGATTAGGAGGAGTTTAGTCTGTTTACTGACTTTTTTTAGGTATGTTTCTAATTTTAGTTTGTTGAATTCGTTGTAGAATGTCTTGTTTAGACGTTTTTTGTGGTGAGATTGACCTTTGGCATTGTAAGTAATGTAGCCGTTTTGTTTGAAACTTTGCTTTTGTTCTTTAGTGAACTCTTCTATTTCTTTACAACTGTTAGGCATGGATAGAAGAATTAGTTTATTTAAGGGATTTTTTGTTTGTGAGGCATAGATAGTTGAAGCTATAGCACCTCCTGAATGCCCAATTAAGATTGTGTTTGGGTGATTTAAGTAGTCTCTAGATGCCTGAATGTCTTTTGCTTGTTTGAAGAAGCTAGTTTTGGAAAAGTCTCCTTCGGATCTGCCTGAACCTGCAAAATCGAAAGCTAGGGTTTTGTAGCCTTTTAAAGAGAGAAGGAACAAAAGGAGTTTGATGCTGAATTTGTTGGAATCTGATGGAAAACCGTGAGTGAAGATGATTGCGCCTTTACGATTGTTTTTTCCGAAGAGTGTTCCGTTTAGAGTTTCTTGGTTTTGGTTTTTGAATGTTACTTGCATGGTATTGGAGAAAGTAGATCTTTTGATAAATATTTTGGATATTTATGTACTATGTTGAAGATCTCGCGTTGCTCAATGGGGGCGATTGGCGAAGAGGCTCTTCTCCGCACTCGCCATGGGCTCAGGTCGTTTGGTCTTGTTAGATTGTTCTCTTTCTGCAATTTACGCCCCCATACATCTTCAACATAGCTTTTGTAGTATATTTAGGCTTAAGTTTTTAAAGAAACTGGGTTCGAGAAGAGTCTATGAATCCGTTAGAAACAGATGTGTCAGGAATTTTATTTGCATCAATAATGCGCCTTGATGATCCTAAAATCTATTGTCGTTTAATGAATTATTCTCCAGAAGATTTTGCTTTAATTAGTGGAGATTCAGCCAGAGCTTTATTTGAATATGCTTGTTTGACTTATTCCGTTAGACATCTGCAACGTGCATTTGAAAAAGATCCAAGCCTAGGGCCAAGGAATGGAGGAGATATTAATATTCTATTTCAACCAAAAGTAGATGAAGATGTATTTGAAAGAAAGGTAATTGAAGCTGAAACACACACATTTGATAAATTTGGATGGATCCAATGGTTAGCTAAGTCTAAAGGACAAGGAGAGATGGCTAAATATCGTTATTTTAACTCATATGGGGCACTGGATGTAGAAAGTTATTCTAGTAGAACTGCAACAGTTTTAATGAATAGTAGAACTAATCAACCAAGTATTAGAATAGGTGAAGTGGTTAAAAGAAGTAGAGTTACTTCAATTAGAGAGCAAGAACCTGGTTCAATGTATCGTTTTAGAGCAGATGTACAATTTCAAAGACCTACAGCAGTACAATCTTTAGGGCCAATTGATTGGGATAGTTATTGGAAATGATTGCTTTTTTAGAAGATCTAGAATTGGAGGTAAAAAAGGAGGCCCGTTTTCAAGAGGTGAATCTTAGTTTTTTGGGGCCTTCCTTGTTTGGTGGTGTTTGGAAGAACATTAATCATATTAGGGGTTAGCTTTATAAAGAGAGTGAGGGGAGAGTAAAGAAGTTAGTAGCATAATCTTTTTAAATGGGAAATAAGATTTTTGTTCTAGTACGGTGATTCTTGGTGAAGAATGAGCCAAGCTCTAAGAGGTTCCCTCGCAGTTGCTTGGTTAAGAATGAAGTGTGAGAGATATGCTTTGTTCTGTGGTGATGGGCTATGAAGACTCAAATGAAGGTGGCTTAAAGAATGTTTACATTATTTCAAACTCCAGTGTGGTTTCAAGGATTAGATTTAGTCTTTGACCTAATCGCAGTTCTAATTACACTTACTATTACACTATACAGTTCTAGAATATATCATTTGTCAGGTGAGAAGAAATTCTTTTATTTTGCAGTAGCATTTGGACTTATGAGCTTAGGATTTGTATCAAAATTAATCACATTTTCAGTAATCTATGCAGCGTCTGCCAAATTTGCAGTTGCTAGAACCATTGAAGTTGTTTCTGGACTTCCGCAAGGAGTTGGACTTAGTTATCGGAATTTATTGTATCGGGCTGGATTCTTTTTACAGATGGCAGCTACAATGGGATCGTTATTGTTACTTTATTTACTAAGTCAAAAAGCACGTGATCGTCTTAATAAGATGTATGAAGTATCACAAATAGGACTTTTTACATATTTGATTTTACTACTTGCTGTTGTAAGTACATTTGAATATAGAGTATTTTACTTGACAAACTTAGTTATGCTAGGTTTGATTGTGATGCACTATTATAAGAATTATTTGATGAGTAGATCTAAGCATGCATTACGAGTAATGTGGTCATTTGGATCACTTATGATTGCACAGATCTTCTTTTTGTTCATCTTTGTAATGCCAGGACTGTACTTCATTGGAGAATTATTTACACTGCTTGGATTTGGGCTTATTTTGTATACTTATGTTTCAATACAAAAGCAAGTTGGTGGATCTAAGCTTGTTGGAGGAGATGAGTAAATGGCAAAAGCAAGAAGATCTCGAATGGAACTTGTGTTTGATATCCTGCAAGCTATCCAAAACCGTGGTGGACAGATAAAACCTACACATCTGATGTACAAATCTAACTTATCTCATAAACTCCTTACTAATTATCTTGGCGAACTTGAGCGTAAAGAAATGGTGGAAGTACGTGAAATTCAGATGAAAAAGACTGTGAATAAGATGATTCATATCACTGACAAAGGTCTTGGTTTTGTAGAAGAGTTTCGAAAGATGCGTGAGTTCACAGAAGCTTTTGGGTTATAGGTTTGTTATCTTTCTTGTTTTTTCATGAAGTAATTAATCACATCTTGAGTTTTTAGAGTTATGATCCTATCTTGTTTTTCAAAATGTTTATCATCAGACCAAATTACTGCGTTTTCTTGACTTAATGCTGCTGCTATGAAAGTAGTATCTTCTGGATCAATATGCTCCATTATTTCTAAAGCTTCATTTTTATGTGGTTTGAGTTCTTGTGAAGAGATTATCCTTACAATGCTAAAAATTGATTCTTTTAGAATTAAGTACTCTTTTTCAGAGACATTTGATTTTTTTATTATCAAATCATGATATTTTTTGAGTTTTACTAGTGAAATCTCAGGAAAACAGAGTTCTAAGTCAGAATTTAAGATAATATCTCTAGTTGTACCATCTTTTATAAAAGCAGAAAGTAAAATGTTTACATCAATTACAAATATCATAGTTTCTTGAATTCTTCGAAACTATCTCTTTTTATTTTTTTTGATATTTCATCAACATCTTTCTTAGTTAATTTACTCTTTTGAGCTATTTTCTCTATTAATTCTAGCATTTCTACCTTACTTTTAATGGATTTTCTAGCTACTTCGCTCCATCTAACATCAGTGTGCTTTCTCATTCTAGCTTGTAAATCATCTGGTAAGGCTAAAGTTATGTTTCCCATTTGTGTTTTCACATGTTTCCACATATTTAAATGTTTTGGAAATTGAAGGCAATTTTTGAGGTTTTTTCATTTAATTTAAAAAGGTTAAGTAGCTGGTTTCTATTTGTGGCTAAGAAAAAGAAGACATTGAGGAAAACTAAGAAGATTTCTGTAGGGGTGGACGAAAGCGGAAGAGGCCCGGTCATTGGTCCGATGGTAATGGTAGCGATAGCTGCAAATGAAGACCAGGTTCAGAAATTGATTTGGCTCGGTGTGAAAGATTCTAAGTTACTTAGTCGAGAAGCACGTGAGGAGATGTTTGATAGAATCCATGAAATTGTGGAAGATTTCCGGGTTGAGGTGATTGAAGCTTCTGCGATTGATGCTTGTTTAATGGATGTAAACTCTAATTTGAATTGGTTAGAAGCAGATAGTTCTGCTCGAATGGTGTCTGAGTTGGCTCCAGCTAAGGTGATTGTGGATTGTCCTTCGATTAATGTTCCAGCATATTCAGCTTATTTTAAGAAGAAGTTGGTTGGAGATTTTGTAGATGGCTGTGAAATTGTTGTAATGCATAAGGCAGATGAGAAGTACCATGTAGTTGGAGCAGCTTCAATTGTAGCTAAGGTTATTCGAGACAGAATTATTGAACATTATAAAGAGGAAATTGGGATTGATTTTGGGTCTGGGTATTTAGGAGAGGCTAAAACACGTAATTTTCTGAAAGAGCATTTTGATGATCCAAAATGTAAGCATTTGTTTAGGAAGATGTGGAAACCTTACCAGAAGCTTGTTGCTGAGAAAAAGCAGAGGAGTTTGGAAGATTATTGAGTTAAAATAGCTAAATCATTACCAATATTATTATAAAGGGATATTTTTCTTTTTTTATTATGGGATTAAGAGATAGATATCCAGATTTACCCGATGGATTAGTTGCAGGTTGCACTGAAGGATATTTATCTTCTATGGGTCCAGATTATCTTGAAAGACCAGGCTTTACACATATAGGTTTAATGGTTTCTGGAATACCAAATGATGGGGCCATGAGAAATGAGGAATTTGAAAGGCTATTAGGTGGCTTTGGTGTTTCTGATAGATCAAGGTTGTCTGGAACATTAGCATGGGGACATTTTGCTGCAACTTCTTGGGGTAGTCTGGGTACACAGACATTATATGCAGTTAGTAGAAAAAGAGATTCTGAGTTATATATGTGTGAATTGAATATGGATGAACTTTATCCTGTCTTAAGATAGTGATTATTAGTTGTGGGTTATTTGTACCTATAATGGATACCTCTTTCGTAGCCACGTTGATCTAAAATATAAATTAAAGCACCTAAGGTTCTTGAAACTGGGACTAAATCGTTGCCAGATAAAGTTAATACAGGATTTACTTGAGGGTCTGCTAAAATGGTGACTGGATTTCTTGTTTTCCCTATTGTTTCTTCAATTATGTCGCCTATATATCTAGTTGCATTTGCAGCATAAATTACTATTTGAACCCTATGTAAAGGTTCTTTATTTCTTTGATATAAGCCCATCCTTTTGGTGGCTTTAGCAGTAGACTTAAAAATCTTGGCATCTTTGTTTTGTGTTATGGTTGTGTTTACAGGAATGAAAAAAGAAGATGCATTGAAATTGCTTAAGAAAGGTTTTGTTGAGATTAAAGTACGTACTATTTATGAGAAAATGCGTCTTAAGAAGGGAAGCAAAAAGGGAGAAACTGTGCTTGCTATACTTTATAGTTCAGGGAAACTTTTGCTTCAAGGAAATGAGGCGCAAGTTGAAAAGACTGCTAATTTCTTTCGTGGGAAGAGTGAACATGTTGGTCATGAGAAGAAACCTATTGAGTTTAATTATCAAATCGGGCGTGTGATTGGTAGCGATGAATCTTTGAAAGGAGATAGCTTTGGTGGAATTACTGTTGCTGCTGTGAAAGCTGATGATGAAATACGTGTTAAGTTAAAGGAGCTAGGGGTTGCAGATTCTAAGGTGCTTAAGGATAAAGAGATACTTCTGATGGCTAAAGAGATTAGGAAGGTTTGTTCTTGTTCTGTTAAAACACTTTACCCCTATGAGTATAACGTTGCTGTAGCTGAGAAAGGGATGACTGAAGTTCTTAATCAAATGCATGCGCAGGTTGCTAAGGATTTGTATCCTGGTTATCATATTGTAGATAAATATCCTGGATGTTCAGTTGGAGATTTGGCTGAGACTAAGGCTGAATCTAAATATGTAGAAGTGGCTGCTGCTTCAGTTCTGGCACGGGCTGCTGCTTTGAATCAGTTGAATCATTTGAGTAAAGAGGCTGGTTTTGCTGTACCTAAAGGATCTACGCATGTTCAGTGGGGTTTTAAAGAGCTTAAGGAGAGAGGACTTGATCCAAATCAGTTTGTGAAGGTTGGGTTTAAGAATGTTAAAAGTTTTTTTGGGCTTTAGAGGCTTTGGTATCCAAAAATAGGTTTGTTTTTGAGAATGTGAAGGGGTTTTTTGGGTTTTAACGTCAAGAAATCTTGATTTCTATGAATGTTAAGAGGTTGTTTGTGTTTGTTGGTTGCAATTAATCTAAATCTACACCTAACTCTTTTGCTATTTCTCTTGCTACCTTTTCACTAGCTTTTTTTATATCTTCTCTTGAGATGTTTCTTCCTTTGTTTTTCCCTGCACCATATGCTTC
>CAZGQD010000004.1:62562-69469 GCA_964527395.1 uncultured Methanosarcinales archaeon | reverse complement strand
GTTTTAACTAATAACTGAGACTCCAGCTTGCTTTTCTACCTTAATTACTTGGTTCACGAAGCCTTCGATGCTCTTTTCATGGGAAACTATGATGATTTGTTTGAGATTTAGTCTTTCTAAGACGTCTCTTAATCTGTCTAGTTGCTCAGAACTGAAACCGTCAGTTGGTTCGTCCAAGATTAGAAGATCTTTGGTTTTGATGTCGTGAATTGTGTCGTTGATCACTTTGTTTAAGGAAAGTCTGTAAGCTAAGCTAGCAGCTGTACGTTCGCCTCCGCTAAGGTATGAGAAGGGGATTTGGTGGCCGGATTGTTCTATGATTGGAGTGAATTCTGCATTTAGTCTAGCAGTTAGTTCTGAGCCTTCAGTTAGTAAAGTGAACCAAGTTATGAAAAGGTCGTTGAACCTGTAGTAGATTCTTAGCATGATTTCTTTTTCTATGGTGTAGGTGAGATTTATGAAATAGTTAGAAAGCCAGTTTAAGTGTTCTGAGAGGACAGTTAGTTCTTGCTTTGTTTTGTTGAGAGTTGTTATTTTGTTTGTTAAAGTTTGAAGTTGCTGTTCTTGATTTTTTGCTTCAGTTGCAGCTTTGGTGTATTGAATAGTTATTTCTTGGTAAGATTTTGTTTGTGTCTCTAGATTCTGTTTTGTTTTGGTAATATCTTCTGTGGGGTCTTTTGTTTCTTGGATATTTTTTTGAATATTTATTATATTTTGGTTTATTTCGAGAATGTTATTAGTTGTGTTTGAAATATCTTCTTTATTTTTCTGGTGGAACTTAATTAATTCTTGCTGTTTTATGAACTTTTGTTTAGTATTCTTTAGGTTTTCAAGTTGTTTTTTCATTCTTGGAATGGTTAGCTCTTCATCTTGAGATATATTTTGAAGGCTTTGCATCAGTTGGTTGTTTTTTTGAATAGTATTTTTTAGTTGTATTTTTAGCTCTTGTTCTTGTTTTTGTTTTTGTTCTAAGAGAAGAATATTAGTGTTTATTTTAGTAATATTATCTTTTATTTCTTGTTTTTTTGTTATTTTTTGGTTTATTGTTTGGATCTTTTGTTTAATTTCTTCTTCTTGTTTTGTTGTTTTTGTTAGTTCAGTTGTTATTTTGCTTAGTTTTCCTGTTTCTTCTTGATTGATTTGATGTTTATGATCTGTTGTGACTTCTTGTAAGCAAGTTGGACAGTTGTTTAAATCGTTGATTTTGCTTAGTTTTTCTGTGATTTGAGTCTTTTGTAGGGAAAGGTTGTTTTTGCTTATTATTATAGTTTGTTCTTGTTTTGAGAGGGTTTCTAAGTCTGATTCAATTGTTTCTAGGGACTTTAGGGTTTGGGTTAGGGTGCTTAGTTGCTGTTGGTTGTGGTTTTGTTGCTGTTCTGTGCTTAATTCTTGCTTTGTTTGGCTTGATTGGTTGTTGCTTTGTAGTTTTGATTTGATTTGCTTAAGTTCATTTTGAGTTGAAGCAATTTGACTGTTTGTAGTAGCTTTTTTGATATTGAATTGTTCAATTTCTTGTTCCAAACGCTTGATTTCTATGTTTAGTTTCTCTTGGTTAAGGTCTTTAGGGATTAGAAGTGAATCTAACTCTGTTTTTATTTCTTGATTTTTGTTTGTTAGAGTTGTTTTTTGCTTAGTTTGTTGTTCCAGTTTTGTTTTTTCGTTCGTTTCTTGGTTCTTTAGAGTAATTAAGTTGTCTTTTTGCTTCTGGAGAGATTCTAAAGTTTGTTTTATTTTTGTTAGAATGTCTGCTTCTTTTGTTTTTTGTTCTTGATATTGGGCTTTTTGCTGTTTTGTTTGTTTTGTTTGTTCTTCTAGAGTTTCTTTTTCTTTTTTTAGATCATTTAGGGGTTCTAACCTGGTTGTTAGAATGGTTTTTTGTTTTCTTTGCTCTTTTAAGTAAATTTGGAGGTTGTCTCGAACAATTTTGTATTTTTCTATGTTGAAAAGTTTCCTTAAAATGTTTAATCTGTTCTCTGGGGACTCTTGTAGAATTTGTTTCATATCTTCTTGAGGGCAGTAGACAGTGTATCTAAAAATGTAGTTCTTGCCTTTAGTAATTAAGTCTTCTTGGTAAGATAGTAAGTTGATTATTTTTGCTTTAAGTTCAATAGGAGTTAAGTCAGTTTTGATACCATTTTCAATTATGTGACCGTTGCCTTGTCTGATACCTGTCTTTTGCTGAGAGAGTGTTCTTTTGATTTGGTAAGTGTTTTTGTTGATTTGGAAGTTTAGAGTGACGCTAGCTTTAGTGGTTCCTTTTCTAAGAAGAGCTTCAGCTGGGAGGTTTGCTCTTGAAGATCCAAACAGTGCGAACTCTATAGCTAGAAGAATGGAACTTTTGCCTGAACCAATGTCTCCACTGAGTAGAGTGATACCATTGTTTAAGTTGATTTTTTGGTCCTGGTAGGTTCTGATGTTGCTTAGATGGATGCTTATTAGTTGCATAGTTGAGAGTTTGTTGCTAGTTGTTTAAGAAGATTCTGGCTGTGTGGGATATACTTCAAGGGTTAGTGATATTGTAGAAATTTTTCTATTTCTTTTGCTGTAGCTAGAAAATTATCTTGAAACATGAAATGTCCTGAATTTGGAACCTCTGCTAACTGAATTCTTCCTTCAAGTGCTTCTGTTTTGAATCTGTTTGAATCACCAAAAATATATAATTTTCTTTGAGGGGCTTCTAAGAAAAGTGGAAGTAACTCTCCACTTTCAGAATAAGCAACTATTGATCTTGATGAATGATAGAATGCGTGGGCTGAGATTTTGGCTACACAGTTTCTTCTCATTTCTGCACTAGGTGCGGTTGATTCTTGAAGTTTTCTTTTTAAAGCAGCAAATCCTGTTTTTCTGTAGTCTTCAAGATTTGTTGCTGCTACTTTTTTGCTTTCTCCACAATCTTGTTCAACTAAGTTTCCTTCAAGATTTATTAGACCAGTTATTTTTTCAGGAAGCATGCCTAAGAGCATTGTACCTACCATGCCACCCATACTGTGTCCAATGATATATATGTTTGATAGATCTAAGTTAGATATCACTTCTTTACAGATTTCTGCTTGGTCACGTAGATCATATGAGAAGTCTTCTGGCTTTGAGGAACTGCCAAAACCAACAAAATCCATGCTCACATAAGAATAACCACTTAGTGCTGACCTTTGTAAGAGTTTTGTGAATAGATTTTTACCTGTTTGCAAGCCGTGAAGGCAGAATAGCCATTTATCTGTTTTGCCTCTATGCATGTAAGTTGAGATATCTAAATAATTTCCAGAATATCTTACTTGGATTGTTTTTTCTTGCATGAGGGGTTTTTTATATTTGCTTATAAAAAGCTTTTTATTGGAAATCTTTGACAAATGTCCCAACTCATTAATTCTCTCATAGCCTGATAATACCCCTTAGCTTGATGCCGTTTAAGATTGTGGCTGAATTAATTGAAAAACCATAAAAACTGTAATTTTAATAGTCTTTTTTAAACATTTAGCTCTTTTTTACTATCAGAGCCATCGTATTGTCTTCTAGTATTATTGGGGCTGGGTCGCAGCTGTGTTGCAGGGAGCTATCGGTTCTGGTTTCTTGTGTGTTGAAAGAATAGTGGAGATAAGGGTTTGAATAGAAAATATTATATACTTGATAGGTATTATACCTTAGAAGTATTGTATCTTTGGAGAGATTGTTATGAAATTTTATAATAGAAAAGCAGAATTGAAGGTTTTGGATCAAATCAAAGGAGATTTTCGTATTGCTATTTTAGGTAGAAGAAGAATTGGGAAGACTCGGTTAGTAGAACACTGTTATGAGAATAGCATTAGTTTCTTTTTTCCAGCAGAAAAAGCTGAGAAAGAGATCATTTTAGCATGGGTAGAAGAATATCCAGAACATAGTTTTCCTCGTGTTGCAAGTTTTCGTGAATTTTTTACGTTTGTTTTTAGCCATTTTGGAGATTTTGTTATTTTTCTTGATGAAATACAGAATGTACTTAAAGTGAATAATTCATTTCTTTATGATCTTCAGCACTTAATTGATAAAAAAAGGCCTAAACTGGTAGTGACTGGATCGTTAATTAGTGTGATGAAAACTATTGTTGAAGGGTATAAAAGTCCACTTTATGGAAGATTTGATTATATTATGAAGATGAAAGAGTTTGATTGTAATACAGTTTATGAAATTGGTACAGATTTAAATTATAGTTTTGAGGAAATTATTCAGTTTTATGCAGTCTTTGGTGGAATTCCAAAATATTATGAGTTTCTTGAGAAGATTGGTGAGGTCAGTTGTGTTTCTCTTGTTCAAGATATGTTTATTAGCTACCCTAGACCTCTTTTTGAAGAAATTAGAACAATGTTACGTGAAGAATTTGGTAGTGAATACAAGATGTTTTTTTCTATTCTCTCTGCCATTGCACGAGGAAATACGAGACTGTCTGAAATTGCGGATTTTGTTGGGAGGAAACAAACAGACATCACAAAATATCTCTCATTGTTGCAAAAAGATTATGAAATTATAGAAAGAAATGTCCCAATGCTCGGTGGGAAAAGAGGTGTTTATAAGATTAAGAATAATATTTTTGCGTTTTGGTTTTCTTATTTATGGAGATATGTGCATCTTCTTGAAACTGGCAATCAAGAAGAGTTGTTAGCTAAGACTTCAGACCAGGTTAGGAAGCACACGAGTTTAGTATTTGAACAAATGATTCGTTTTTGGATTACTAGTGGAATATTGCCTCTTTCTGAACGATTTATAGAAGTTGGATCACAGTGGGGCCTTGTTCAAGGTTTGGAAAAAGGTAAAAATGAGTATGAGATAGACATATGTGCTGTGAATGAAAAGAGTATCTTACTTGGAGAATGCAAATGGAAAGATAATGTTGATCCGAAAATGCTTCTTTTGAAGTTAGTTGGTCTGGAAGCAGAAATTAATCGTAGTAATAAAGAGGCTCTTTTCGTGATTGTTGCAAAGTCATTTACTCGGAAAATTAGGAAGAAAAATGTGTTCTGTTTTGATCTTAATGACATAGAAAGAAATATTAAACAAAAAATCAAAAAAGAGAAATAGTTACCCATGAAAGATTTATTTTAACTCTTCTTTATGATTAGGGCTTTTGTGTTGTCTTCTAAGGTGAAAGGTGCTGGGTCGCAACTGTGGCTTAAGGAGCTTTCGGTTCTGGTTTCTTGGCTGCCGAAAGTGAGTGCGTCTTCTGATTGGGCTATGATGATTCCATTTGGATTACAACCGTAAAGATGAACTTTGTTGTCTTGGATGATGCTGCCTGGAATACCTTCTACGTTTGTGTTAGAATTGTAAGTGAAAGTTTCTTCGTTGCTATTGCTGCTTGCTACTATGATGCCATCATTTGTGGCCAAATACATGTAGTAATTGTCATTGAATAGGATCACATCTGGATCTGTGATTGCTGTTGTTGATTGGTAAGCTAAATTTGTTACTTTGAAATTTACTGCGTCTGTTGACTCTGCTCGGTATATTTCGTAGTTTAGTTCATCAATTAGGCCTTGTTCTAGTAGTCCTTGGTTTTGCATAGCTGTGAAGTCGAAATAGTATAGAACTAATGTTCCGTCTGATTCTTGGATGATTGATGGGTCTACTGGAATGTGTCCTTCTGCACCTTCAATATTGATTGTGTGTTTTTCTGACCATGATTCTGCGTTGTTGCTTGAACTGATTATTGATAGTTGTTCTGAACCTTGGCCATTTGTTTGGAAATCTTGCGCGTCTACGAAAATTGTTAGAATTGTGCCTTTGTTATAGTTGGCTATGTTTTCTGTTAATGTGAGTGCGTCTGGAACTGAGGCTTCTGTTTGTAGTGGATCTATTGTTGTTTGGAACTGGTTGTTTGATTCTGTTGTTAGAATAATGTAATCATTTGATAGGTCGATTGTGTTTTGGGTAGCAGTTGCTTGTGTTGTATCTGTTGCTACTTGAGTAGTTGGTTCTGTACTTGGTGCATCTGAAGCTAAGTTGTGGTCTAATGGGTCTAGATCTCCGTTGTTTGGTTCACTTGTAGGTGTGCCTTCTAAAGGAGGAAGTGCTTGGTTGTTTGCTGTAGGTTCAGTAGTTGCTGTAGTGTCAGTTGTGGCTGTGTTGGTGCATGATGTGATTAGGAGTAAAAGTGTTATGGTTAGAATTGTTATTATTGTAGTTGTTTGTTTCATGGGTGGATTATTGAGTTTTGGTATTTAATTGTTGTGTGTGTTTTCTATCTGAAGTTTTATATAAACTTAGGAGAAATGTTTCTTTTATGAAAACTATTGAACTAAAACCTGAACAAATAATTACTCTGAATGATTATCCAGTATATAGCAATTCTGTATTGATTGATTACTTTAAGAAATGTAAATCTGGAGCTAAAGTGGCTTTGGTTCCTGTGATCCACAAAAAATCTGTTTTGAAGCATTTTGGTTCTAAGGTTCTTGAAAAATTTAGAGAATTTGAGTCAGATAAGCCTAAAGCAGAATATTTTATGCTTGATGGAAGCCATAGAACTACAGCACTTTGTTTGCTTGGACTTAAGGTGAATTGTGTTGTTTATCAGAATGATTCTGACATAGCTTTGGCTAAGGAGAAGGTTGCTTCTGGTGAAATATTAGAAAATGGAACACTTGATCATTCTTTTTTAGAGAATTGTGAAATATTAAATAAACATTTTAGTGAGAAATGTTACTTTATGACAGTTGTGCAGAAGACTGAAAAAATGGTTGGTGAAGGAGTTTTACCTGATGAGATTAAGAGTGAAGTTAGTTGATGTTTAGCGTTTAGATTCTTCATTGCTTTTTCTATCTCTTTTTAGATTTTTGAAGAATAAATCTCCTGCTTCAGAATAAAACTTTCCAACATTAAAACCGTGAATTTCTAGATGTTTTGCCATAGGACCACTACCTTCTGCTATTGCACCATAAAC
>CAZGQD010000004.1:27288-62462 GCA_964527395.1 uncultured Methanosarcinales archaeon | reverse complement strand
GAATTTCTAGATGTTTTGCCATAGGACCACTACCTTCTGCTATTGCACCATAAACAGTTGCAAGGAGTCCTGTTTGATGAGCATATTGTAGTAAGGTGAATGCATCATCTAAATTTGGGTTAGCTAGACTATTTCCAATGTATATTGGAACAGATTTGCCAAAAAAAGCTGGATTTGATATGTGGTTTAGATCTCTAATTCTTTTGCACTTATTGGTTTAATCAAAATACCTTCTTCTAACTTCTTAAAAACAGCATAATCACCTGGATTAATGTTAAAGTCATTTAAGATCTTAGGTGGGATTCTAGTCATAACTGAATCTCCTAATGTGCCAAATTTACGTACAAGTTTTTGTCTACCAGTCAAAATATCAAATTTTAGAAGTTCACTAGAAGTAAAATATTCTTCTTTACATTTAGGACATCTTAAACAGTTTAATTCTATATCTTCTTTTGTAGTTGTTGCTATCTTTAGCTTGCTGTTACATTTATAACAAGTACTCATGAACTTTTTTGGAGCTTTTGTGCTTTTTTTCATTTTAATCTCTCTTTTGGTTTGCTTTTGATTGGTTTGATGTGTATTAATATCACTTTTTCATGCTCAACATAAGACATGCAAAGGAATTTTCCTTTAAATGGATAAAATACATTGTATTTGTTTTGTCTTTTAGAGACTAAGATATGTTCTCCAAATTCTAATATCTCTAAAATGAAGCTTAATGGTTTATTGATACTCTCAAACTCTTCTTTGAAGTGCCAAGTGAAAACTAGGAACTTTCCTTTCCAAGTGTAATCTTCAGCGATTATTCTGATCACCCAAAGATATCTTTTTTAGATAATAGATATTTATAAAATTTTCTTTTATTTTTGTCATTTAGTTTTACTGCTTGTCAGTTTAAATATGTCTTTAGTAGGAATTTTCGGAAACTTTTCGGTGAAATAGTGAAAATTTCGTAAAATTGGACAAAACTCATATAAATAAGTCTAACTTAGTCCGACTTAGGTGAACTAATATGGTACAAGCATTGATAGAATTAGATGACAACACAAATAGAGTATTGAATATAGTGAAAGCTAAGTTTGGGTTTAAAGACAAAGCAGAAGCAATAGAATATGTTGTATCTGAGTATATTGAATTTGAAAATGATCCTGAGCTTAGACCTGGATTTATTAAAAAAATTCGTCAAATTCAAAAAGAAAAGAGTATTCGTGTTGAAAATTTTGCTAAGAGATATGGAAAAGGCACCTAAAGCTTTATAAAACGAGTGTGGGATCGGTATTGTTATGAGTGAATATGAATCTATGCTAGATAAGGCTTATTCTGAACTGCCAGAACTAATTGCAGAGTCATCTAGGTTTACCATCGATAAGGTTAAAGGACATATTGAAGGTAGCAAAACTGTGATTATTAACCTGCCAGCTATAGCTAAAACACTTGGGCGGGAAACTGAGCATTTGCTTAAGTATTTGCTGCGTGAAACAGCTAGTGCTGGGAAAATGAGAGGAAATAGAGTTATATTTGCTTCAAAAATAGCAGCAAGTTCACTTAATAAGAAAATTAAGAAATATGCTAGCGAATTCGTATTTTGTTCTGAATGTTCCAAACCTGATACACAACTTACTGTTGATAGAAATGGAATTACATATCTGAAATGTATGGCTTGTGGAACTAAGAAGCCTGTTAAAAGTTTGAAATAGATTTTATGGGTTTTGTTTGAAAATGACATTGATTGTAAATGTGCGTGAATCACCTTCTGGAGCAATATTAGTTGTAACAGATGCTGAACTTATTGGTAAGAAGTTTGAAAGTGAGAAATTACAGCTTGATTTTAGTTCCTCATTTTATAAAGGGGCTGAGATGTCTGAGGCTGAAATTCTTGAAAAGGCTAAAGGGAGTTATATTCTGCATGTGAGTGGTGCTGAGGCTGTGAAAGTACTTTCTTCTTTTATAGATAAAGCTTCTGTGATTGAGATTGGTGGAGTGCCACATGCAGAAGTATATTTAGGTGCTTAGTTTTTTCTGGAATATATTTAAAATATTTTCTTTTAAACAGTAAAACATAAAAATGAGTTCTTTGTTTAGATTTGATTGATTTATGATTAATATATTGTAAAAAGAGGTAGATAATATGAGAAAAAGTATTTTATTTATTGGATTGGCTATTCTTAGCATGTTCTTACTTGTATCATGTGTAGATTATGGAAGCAGTAGTTCTGATGAAAGTCATAAAGATACAGAAGAGATGATGGAAGATTCTGAGATAGATGAATCCTCTGAAGAAGAAAGTGTTTCTGAAGATGATATGGTTGAAGAAGTAATTGAAGAAGATGCAGACATGATGGAAGATGTGCAAATTGTTGAAGAAGTTAATGGAGATGAATATGTTGCTACAATTGTTCCTGGGATGCCTGAATCTGCTAGTGAGACTGTTGTGTCTACAGGAGATATAACACTACTTGGACCAGATGGGTTTGATGTTAGTGAATATAACGTTGCTGTTGGAGGATCAGTTAGCTTCTTGAATATGAACGAAAAAGGGAGAAGTGATTTAGATATTACACTTACATTTCAGAATGTTGAGAAGAGAAGTGAGATTATGTTATCTGATTTAATACTTTATGGAGAAAGCTATACGCACACATTTACAGCTCCTGGACAATGGAAAGTTTGGTCAGTAGAATATGGTGGAGACTTAATTATTACTGTAAGTTAAGTTTGTTTTTTCTTTTTATTTTGTTTCTATTTTTCATTATTTTTGGTGAGGAAGCTTTATATTATCTTAGGACCTTCTTGATTTATGAAACAAGATGCTTGGATTCAGATAGTAGCCTTAGTGATATTGGGAGGGTTAGCAATATTCTATGATCCAACAAAAGCAGGGATGGAAGGTAAGCTACTATTTTTTGGAATTATTCTAATTACAATTTTATTTTTGATAATATTTGATATTTATAACAAAATTGAACAAAATAAGTTGCAAGTTAGCCTTTTTAAAGAGAAATTTGATATAAAAAATAGAATTAAAGAGCTGGAAGTTTGGAAAAATAATGTGAAATCAGTGGTTAAAAATAAAAAAGGTCAAATAGACCCAAGACTTTTTTTACTATTAATCATAATTATTTTGATATTTTTATACATTAGGTCTTATCCTTAATCTTCTTTCTCTTCATACAAATTAATATCTTTAGCATGCAATTCATCCGGGAGATGCTGCTGATTCTTTGATTCTTCTTGGTTAGTGTGGGCGTATTTGTAGTCTTTTCCGTAGTTTAGGTCTTTCATTAGTTTGGTTGGAGCGTTTCGCATGACTAAAGGAACCTGTAGATTGCCTGTTTCTTTGATTAATTGCTTTGTTTTTTTGCTTGCTAAATATGCTCTGTTGTCTTTTTTGGCTTTGGCTAAGTAAATTGCTAATTGAACCAAAGCTGTGTCACATTCAGGATAGCCTAAGAACTCTACTGTATGTTTAGTGTTTATTGCTAAAGTTAGGGCGTTTGTATCTGCGTTGCCTATGTCTTCACTGGCGAATCTGATCATTCTTCGTACTATGTATTTTGGGTCTTCGCCTGCAACTATCATTCTTGAACACCAGTAAATAGAAGCTTCAATGTCGCTGTCCCTCATAGATTTGTGTAGGGCTGAGATTATGTTATAATGTTCTTCGCCATTTTTGTCGTATCTAATTGTTTGTGTTTGGATGGCTGTTTTGATTATGTCTTTGGTGATTTCGTTGCTTTTGTTGTCTCTTAGGCTATTTGCTAGCTCTAGAATGTTTAAGGCAGATCTGGCATCGCCGTTTGCTAGTTTTGCTATAAGAGTGATGTTTTCTTTAGTTATTGTTGGAGGGTTATTTCCTAGGCCTAGTTCTTTGTTGTTGATGGCGTTTGTTATGATCTGTGTTAGGTTGGCTGTTGTTAGTGGCTTGAGAATGAAGACTTGTGATCTTGACAATAGAGCTGAATTTACTTCGAAACTTGGGTTTTCTGTAGTTGCACCTATTAAAGTAATTGTGCCTTTTTCAACGTGAGGGAGAAGGGCGTCTTGTTGGGCTTTGTTGAACCTGTGAATTTCGTCTAGGAACAAAATGGTTCTTTTTCTTGTTAGTTGTTGTTTGTTAATGGCAGCTGTGATGTCTGCTTTTTTAGCGTTAACTGCACTGAGTTCTACGAAATCATAGCCTTTCATATTTGCTAAGATTTTTGCTAGAGTTGTTTTTCCTGAACCAGGAGGACCCCAGAAGATGATGGAAATTGGAAGAAGGTTTTTGCTTAAGAGCTTTCTTAAGGGTTTGTCGTTTCCTACAATGTCTTCTTGACCTTGGTATGTAGATAGGTCTGTTGGTCTTATTTTGTTGGCTAGAGGTTGGGATTGCTTGTTATTGAGCATGTTTTGATTTTTATTTGCTAATATATAAGGACTTTGTGTTGTTATTTGTGGGTTTTTGTAGTTATTTGTGGTGGCTTAGAGTGTTTTTTGAGTCTTGGTACCATTTGGTTCTTAAGTATGCTACTGAGATTGCTAAGATGATTACTTGGATTGTGATGTTTAGAATTTGGTTCTTAGTGATGAAGTTGTATAAGACTCCTATGAAAATTGTGTTTAGTAAGATGTAGATTAGAGCTGCTGTAGCCGTGGATTTTAGGGTGCTTAGTGTTTGTTTTATGTGTTGGTAACTATCACCAATGGATTTCCAGATTAATTTCTCTTTATGGAAAGTGTAGTTGCTCACTATTGTGATGTGGAGCAAGATGAAAAGGATGATTACAAGTAAGATTTGGTCAATTATGTTGAAGGTAATACTTTCTAAGTAGAGGTTGAAGATTGTTTGGATGACCCATAAGATGAGTGTCTTTATTAGGATTAGTAGTACCGTGATTAATGTTAGAATGATTAATTGTGGGAAAATGAATAAAGTCCACTTTTTCCAAGTTTTTTGTTTTTTCTTGTTTATTTTGTTCCAAAGTAGGTTTCTAGAGTAACTGTAGAGGCCTATGATAGTAACTAAAGTTAGAATTGTTAAGGATACTAGCTTTAACATTAATAGTTGGATGTTTTTAGTTAAATTGTCTATATCTTGAAGATTTTCTCCATATAATATTTGGTCAATAGGATTGTTTTCGTAGAGGTCTACGAACAGTTCTGAACTGGAATTTAGTAGGCTGTTTGCTAGAAGGATTGTTGCTATGATTAAAGCAATTGTGACTAAATCTATAGTTATTGATGTTTTGAATTCTTTAGTCTTGAAAGTGTTTATGAATTCCTTTGCTTTTGCTTTGATATTGGTGATTAGAGATGATTTTTTATCTTGCATAGTCTATTTGTTTGATGTTTTGGTATATAAAGGTTCATGGAAAGCTAACCTGGCCTACAGTAGTTCCTACATCTGCAGTAGTTACTGATTCTGAGCCTGCTGTGTTAGATGCGCTTGATGTGGTTGTGTATCGATCGTCTAAGTCTTCAAAGTTTTCTAAACCAACAGTGCCTAGTTCTAAGTCAATTACTTTAGAGCAGTAACTTGGAGCTAAGTAGTTTCCTTTTCCATTTGTAGCCATCTCTTGTTTTGTTGGATAAGAACCATCACCAGGAATTACGCCTGAAAGAAAGTTTGCTCCTTCTCCAAAAAGACCATAAGCTTGTGTATAAGGAGCGTCTGACCAATGGATACAGATTGATTCGTAGTTGTTTTTTGTAGACCAAACCATAACTGTCTGACCGTCACCTTCTCCACCCAAAAGAACTAGTGGGTTTTTGGTGTTGGCTGAACCATCTACGTATAATGGAATACAATTTGGGTTTCCACCAGCTAAGTCTGATTCTAACGAAGACATAGTGTCTGCACAATTTGTGTCTAAGGTTCCAGTAATACTGTTTACATCATTTTGGTTGCTTAAGTCAGTTTTGTAGGCAACAATATTGTAACTTACGTATCCTGGCGAAGATTCATCGCTGTAAGGTGTTAAAGATTTGTCTGATGGTGCTCTAATACCCCAACTGAATTTGTACAAGTAACCCTCAATTATGTCTTCGTTATCGTCAATACAATAACCTTCTGTTGAACATTCGTATGCTGTAACTGGGCATGCATAGTCTCCTTCTTCGTTAGGGTAGCACAAAATTGGTTGTGGACTGGTTCTGTAGCTGATTTCTCCGTTAACTGAACCTACAGATTGGAAACCGTGACCGTTATCTACAAAAACACCATCTGATGATTGAATGTCAGGATATTTACTTGCACAAATTAATGATTCAAAGTAGCCTTCAGCTAAGATAGTTCCTGAGAACCATCGATCCCAAGCTTCAATGTCGTCGAAACCTAAGACTCTTGCTACTGCGTCGTCTGCTCCTAACATACTAGAGAAGAATTGAGTTGAACCTATCTCTCCAACTGCTGTTGATAGTGTTGAGAAGGTTGTTTGGAGGGATTTTTGGGTTTGTAGTGTGCAAACTTGAGGATCTGTACTGCAATCTGGATCTGTTGTACTTGATAAATCGCTTTCTTGGATACCATCATTAATGTCTGCTCCAGTTCTTAATTTACCCACTGTTTTACCATCTTCTGTTACGTAATACATATCTGATCCACCGTCTTCAGGTGATGTTGTTATTGTATCTCCAGCTTCAACACCTGTTTTTACTCCAACTAATTCTCCCTTTTCATTAAGAACATATGCTCCACCTTCTTCAGGAACATCATAATAGTAAGTTTTATCTGAATCTAAATCAGTGATTGTACCTGAACTGGTAGTTTTATCCCCATTATGATTAGTTCTTGAATAAGTATCTACTGTAGAACTTCGGTAGTTTGTATCTGTTCTTGTAGTAGTAGATCCTTTGCTGTATTCATATTCTGTCGTAGAAGATTTATCAGCATCTTTAGTTGTTGAAGTAATCTTTAATTTGTCTTGCTTATCTCCTTCTTTTCCTTTACTTAGTTCAACTGGTCCAGTCCCACCATAGTTACCAGAGTAACCTTCGTAATCATTAATATTTCCATCTAGATCTGATTTGATCTTTGTACCGTCTTCTAGAAGATATAATCTAGCGCCATCAGTTGTTTTAGTTCCATCAGCGTTAGTATATTCAAAAGTAGTATCTAAATAAGTAAATCCAGTTGTAGGAGTTTGTTCTTCATAAGTTATTTTTGAATCTCCAGCAGTTACTACTATTGCTCCTCCAGTACTTTCAATTTCTATTTCTGTTTCATCAGTTATTTGCATATCAACAACAAATTCTTCTGAGATTCTGTTATAAGTTAACTCATCTTGATCTTCTTTGGCAGATCTGTCAACGAATGTAACAGTACCATCAGCGTTTGTGATAGTTGCATAGTGTTCGTTTGCTTCTAATGTACTAGTAGCTTCATTTAGCTTTTTTGTAGTTGCTGCGTCTGCTGCTGTTCCCAAATCTGATTCCCAAGAACCATCTTCTTGTTGAATATAATAAACATTATCGTAAGTTGTTCCATCTACAACTAATTCTTGGTTTTCAAGGCTTACTCCTACTTGATCAGAAGTGATATATATATCTGTAACATCTTCTACATCGCTTTCGTATTTGTATGAACTTTCATGTACTACTATTCCGTCAATAGCAGAACCAAATTCAAAATCTTCAAATTCATCTTCATCTGCTAATGGAGTGGAAGCATCTACTTCAGTTGAGTCATCTGCTAAAATTTCAGCAGCAGTTTGAGTGGAAGAGGCATATTCTTCTGCATTTATTTTTGCTTGACTTTTGGCAGCATCAAAATTAGTGTAAACAGATGAACCCTCTTTATAATTTACAGTTGGATCTGGAACTTTAATATTTTCACTTGCTCTAGAACCATCAGAATTATAAGAAGAAATGAAAACATCATCATCTTCAATTTTTGTTACTTCGTAGAAATAACCGTCTGGTTGGACTAAATAATCACCTATACTTAAATCATTGTAAGTAGTATAAGCTGCGCCAACCAAAGCACCATCACCAGGCAAGACATTAACCAATAAAGCCACTAAAACAATACTCAATAACAAAACAAAAGGAATCTTCTTTAGAGTAAAGATATCTGCTAGAGTTGCTTTAGAACTAGTTCTAGCTTTCTTGTGCTTACTAAGTCTCTTTTTGCTTGTTCTTGCCATCTTTTTGTTATTAAATGAATGTGCTGATTTGTTTTTCTAGTTCTTTTTTATCTGGTAGATACAATTTGTATTTGGAAACGAAAAGTTTATTTGTTATTCCACCTAAAGCGTATTCAACTAAAAGATTATCTTTTTGTGCTGATAAAACTATCCCTATAGGAGGATTGTCTGATTTAGTATTTTCTTCTGATTTGAAGTAATTTAAGTACATATTCATTTGACCTATGTCTTTGTGAGTAGCTTGATTTATTTTAAGGTCTATTAAAACAAAACATTTTAGAATTCTGTGGTAGAATACCAAATCTACATAATAATGAGTATTTGCAAGAGTTATTCTGTATTGACGTTTTACAAAAGTGAAGCCCTTGCCTAGTTCTAGCAAAAATAATTGTAAGTTGTCTATTATTTTTTGTTCTAGCTCCTTTTCTGAGTATTTGTAGTCTTCTGGTATAGCTAGAAATTCAAAAATGTAAGGGTCTTTTACAATGTCTTGAGCTTTTTCTATCAAATTTCCTCTTTTGGATAGTTTTAGAACGCCTTTTTTGTCCTTACTTAAAGCAATTCTTAAGAACAATGCAGAATTTATTTGCCTTTTTAGTTCCCTTACTGACCATCCTTCGTATTCTGCTTGTTTTTCATAAAATGAACGTTCTAATTTATCATCTATATTTATAATTTCAGTGTAATGACTCCATGTTAATTTTCCGGACAGTGTCCGGAATTTTGGATATCTTAAATATAATTGTCTCATAAGGTAAACGTTATTCCTACCAAAACCTTTACCATGCTTTAATTTTAGGTCTTTTGAGAGATTTTTTAATAGAGAAGAGCCGTATTCTGCTTTTTCTTTGCCTTTTTGCTCATATTTTACTATCTTTTTTCCTATCTCCCAATATGTTTTTATCAAGATAGTGTTTACTGCAATGAAACTTTGCTTTCTGCCTTGTTCTAGTAAAGAAGAGATGTTATTGATTAGTGAAGAGTAATTTTCTTTTGAAGATGATCGTTTGGTTTTTGAATTTGTTACTTCCTGAGAAACATGCTTTTTTTTTGTTTTTTTTGCTGCTTTTTTTGTTTTTTTCTTAGAGCTGGAGCTACTTTTAGTTGCTCTGGATTTCTGGGTTTTGCTTTTAAGTGCCATCTTAGTTACTCTTATTTGGAATAAAGATCTACCATCTGATAAACGTTACCATAAAGTAAATGATCTCTCTTTACTTCAATCATTAAAGGTTCTTTTTTACTTAATAATTCTTTGAATTTGGTGAAACTAAAATAAAAAATTTGAATATCTCTTGGAAACAATTTTTTTATTTCATTTAATTTTTTTTGTCTTAAACAATTTATTGCAATTACATCTATATCAGATGATGATTTGTTCTTTGCTTTTGCAAAAGAACCAAAAATAACTAAAGTTTCACATAAAGGTAAGGCTTTCTCAATCAATAAAGACAATTCAAAAATTTTTAGACTCTGAAAGCTTTTGTACTCTTCAGCCATAGTTAATAGCTGTTTTGTTTGTAATTTGTCTAAAGTTAAAGAATATTTGTTATTTCTTCCTTCAGTAATTACATTCAATAATTTATATTTTTGCATCTGTTTTAAGTGGTTTTGAGCAGTTTGGTGATTGATCTTCAATTTTCTAGCAATCTCTCTTCCGGAAAAAGAGTTATGGTAATCTCTTAAGTACAGTTTAGTGATGTCTAAAAAATTAGACATATGTCTATTTTTTTCCATCTTTAATTAAATCCCATAATTTTTTAAGATCTGTATCTTCTGATACTTGTTTGCATTTGATGATAAATGATTTTACTCGATCAAGATCATCGATAAGTATGTTTTTAAGATAATATTGATTTTTTTGACGAATTTCTTTTAGATCTTGCATGAATTTGATATCTTCTTTCGTGAATAAAGATATTTGATCCATAAGTTCTATTGTACAACTATGGATTTCACATTTAATGCCTGCTTTTTGAAGGATTGCATATAATGAATTATAACAAGCATAATAAGCCATGATGGCACCCCATTTTGTTTTTTTTTATTGATTCTAAAGTGATCAATGTTGAATCAGCCTCATTGAAGTATTTTTTACATAGATTTTCATTGGGTTCAATCAATTCTATGCCGTTTGGCTTTTTTATGCACCAAGATAGCTTATTTTCTGTTTCGTTCTTCTCTCTTGCCATCCTATTTACTCTTTTTTTAACTTTTAAGTTTCTGCTGCCTCTGCTGCTTCTTCACTTACTTCTGTAACTTCACTTTCAGATACTGCTGTGCCAGTGGTAGTACTTACATCATCACTTGTAGTTGATTCTGTTGTATCAGTTGCTTGATCTTTGTAAGCCTTAACATCTATGCCGTTTGCTTTACATTCATCGTGTTTGATTGAAGGTATTGATTTGACAGTGTTTGCTACTGCGCCAATTGTTTTAAATATGTCTGAAAAGAAGAAAAAGTTGTTACAAAAAGCATTTCCAACACTAGATGTAGGGCATGAAAGGCCACAAGTTGCTGATAAAGCAAAGGAGATAAGACTTATTGGGTCATGAATTACACTGTTTAATAATTCTCCAAGACCATCTACAAAACCAAATAGAGGAATCTCGAATAATTCTCCCCAGATATATTTACAGATACCATATCTGAACCTAGCATCACAATCTGAAACTGTTGCAAGGCCAGCTGTAACATCGTTCTTAAGACAAGATAATTTTGAACAGTGAACTTGTTGAAGTTTTTCTAGATTGTAAATTATTCCTGGTAAACATAAACCCACCGAAGAGACTATTAAATTATCATAAAGTGAAGTTGGGTTGTGTTGTGAATTAATAAAATCAGCTACCTCTTGACTTCCTGCAGCACTTCCAACATCAATGTTAGATATGCCATCAGTTGTTGCAATCTTGCTTGGATAATATTCACCAGTTGAAATCTTATTCAAAAGCCAGTCACCTTTTATTACGCCCCACCATTCCAACACTGCTGATTGCCAAGCACCAATTTTTGTACCTTGTGCAGGTCCAGGAGAACAATATAATACACTTATTACTGTATGGGCCTTTTGGATGAAATTTCGATCTATTTCTCCTTCTATTGTTTGTTTACCAAGACAAAAGTTTGTTGGTGCACTTCCAGTAATAGCATCTGCCCAACGACCAGTATCCATTGTAGCAGAGACTGCATCAAAAATATTCATTAAAGTATTTAATGTAGTTAAGACAGTTGTTACCATTTGTAGAGCTCTTAATACTCTTGACATTACTGCTATTCCATTTAGTACCTTAAAACCAGCTTGGTTTACATGTTCTGAAATTAGAGCTTCTACGCTCTCATCTAATGCGCCGATACTCGAATAACCAAACTTTATTGGAAGAATGATCTCTTGTTCTTCAAAGTGAGTCATAGCAACATCGTCAATGATACTGTAAAGTTTAACAGTACAAGTGTAATCTATTGATTTTGATTCAAAAGAGTCAATTCCTCTTAATTCATCTGTTTCTACTATGGTTGTACCATCGAAAGGTTCAAACTCTAAGATCAGATGTAAAGTAGGTGAGTCATCAGGTTCAGCTAAGTTTCCACCGAATAACATCTCTCTTGAAAGGGACGGTGCACCTAACTCTTCACTTGTACATGAACTGATCTCTGCCAAAGCTAGGTTTGCGCCTACTGAAGACTTTAAACCAACTGTGTAATCCATTCTAGAGTAAGTTAACTCTGCGGAATCTAGGTTTATAAAGTCAGGAAGAGGAGTTTTAGAGGATTGTTCCCAAAAGTCTGGTTGTGTCTCTTCATCTAAAGCGTAAATTTCTATTTGATAATCACCTTCTTCGCCTTTTGCAACATTTTGAGCATCTTTTTCTGATTCTGGCCAAGTATTTACTTCGTTTCCAGCAGTATCAGTTATGATTATTTCTATATCTGCACTGCCATCATGACCACTTTTAATAGAATTGATATTGAACTCACAGT
Organism: uncultured Methanosarcinales archaeon; assembly: GCA_964527395.1. Lineage (GTDB taxonomy): Archaea > Nanobdellota > Nanobdellia > Woesearchaeales > GW2011-AR9. The sequence goes on along the minus strand of CAZGQD010000004.1, from coordinate 50,364 downwards.
CCCACATACCTGATTCTTCGTCTCTTTGACAGCTTTCTTCGTTGGTGAAGATTGCCCAGCCGTCCCATTCTGTAGCTTCGTACTCGCCATCTTCGTTGTTAGTGCCATACTGATATTTTGTGTAGGCGTCCATGACAATATCTTGTACATTTACATATGCAACTACACCTGAACCTTCTTGAACTTCAACTTCTATAAGTAAATCATCGTTACTTTGAAAGAAATTCTTTTGACCTGAAGCAGATACACCGTAAAGTTCAATATCACGTACGATTGGATCTACACCATCAATTATTACTGGAAAACTCTCAGCATCACCTACGTTACCAACAAGATCGTTGAAAACTGATAAAGTTATTTCTCTTGAAGAGGTCGTATCTCTATCTCCACCAACATTACTAATTTCCCAAATACAAAGGTAGTCAGCTACACCAGATCTGTCTTCTTCACAACTTGTTGGAGTGTTTGTTTCAGAACCGCCAACAGCAAAAAGGTTTGCTTTGATTGTATCTTCTGAGACTCCTGCACCAGATTCACTAATATAAGCATAAAATGTTGTAGCTTGACCTTGCTCAACGTAACTTAGGCCATCGTATAAGTATTTAGTACCAAAGTAAAGTAATTGTGGTGCTGTTGTATCTGTTTGAAAGCTAGCTGAAGCAGTTGTAGTGACTTCATTGTCAAATTCATCAATTGCTGTTACTGTTGCTGAAACTGAAGTTCCACTTGGAGTAATGTATAAATCTTGCCAAGAACATTCCCAAGAACATGATGCACTGTCTTCTAAACTACAAGTTGCTGGTTGTGAATAGAATTCTATTTGTTCTGATGTAGCCACAACTGTTTCTAAGTCTTCACATTCAGTAATATTGATGTAAACATCACTAGATTGTTTGAAATTACCAATATAATCGCCAAAATCTTCTATTAAAAGAGTTGAAGTTTGTACAGTTGGTGCTACAAAATCAGTGTCAATCGCTTTAGCTGAACTGGTTTTTTCATGACCTAAGTAATCTGTTGCCCTAATTTTAATATTTCTTTTACCTTCTCCGCTGAGTGTTGATTGTAAAACTCCTGCATTACCTGTGTCTGAATTGTAATCAAAGCTGCAGTCACCTTGTTCTTCAAAATCAATTGTTTCTAAAATTTCACCACTATCAGCATCAATAACTTCTACTTCTTTTAAACCAACACAAAGACCAGTTGGATTGTCTGTTACTGTGAAATCTAAGATCAAATCACTGCCTTCTTGATCAATATCGTTAAAACTAATACTTGGTTCACTTGCGTCTGCAGTGATTGAATCTGTGTCTGAAGCTAGTTCTGAACCAAATTCAGTTGCAGTTTCGTCTTCTTCATCTATTATAAGGTCATAGAGTCTAACTGTAAAAGGATATTCACTTTCAGTAATCCCGTCTGTTAGAACGCTTTGAAACTCACATGTTGTTGAAATTGAATCTCCTGAACATGATTGGAAAGGTATTTCTGAACCAGAAACATCCAAAACTACTTGACTGGGATCTACAGCCATATCTTCTTCTAAGTTTCCTAGCTCAACTTGCAGTGTCCATGTGTCTGATTCTGCGTCTAGAAAACTTTGAATGTTGTCGTTACCTGCGTTGTGCGTGATTGACATGGATGCTGCTAGAGCACTTGAAGAGTAAATTGGTAAGGAGAGAGTTAAAACTACTAAGAACATTGCGATGTGTTGCCAAAATAGCTTGTTTTCTTTTACTGGAGCTATTATTGGTTCGCTGTTTGAGATATTCTTTTTTTGTGATGTCATTTTTATTGAAATTTAGTTTTTCTTATTTAATTCCATCTTAAACCTAAGCTGGATCTTACTGTACTTTCCTTAGTGATTTCGGAGAGTTGGGCTACTATTTGTACATCTTCTATAACTCGTGTGTTGATTGTTGTTGGAGTGTTTCCAATGTCTACTTCCATGGATTGAGGAATTTGTTGCCAGTCGAATGCAGGAACTATGATTTCAAAGCCGTCTGCTGAGTATAAATCTTCTAAGGTTACTTCAATGTATGTATTTTCTTCTGTTAAGATTAGTTGTCCCAACATTTGTTCATCGAAGTTTATTTGGTCTAGTTCTTCACAGTAATTTTCATTTTTGGAACTGCAACGGTAGTCTGCTGGGATAATATATTCGTCGTTGAATTCAATACTAGAGATAGCTGTTAAAGAATAAAATCCAGGGTATAAAGTTGTTGTAGCTATTGGATTATCTGTGCTTGTTGTGAAGAGAGCTGTGTGGCTGTCTTCAATAATTAAAGGAATGTTCCCATAAACGTCAGACATTCTTTCCATGGTAACAAAAGTAGATACTTTGGCATTTTCGAAATCTGTTACTGACTTTTTTCCGTTTGTCATAAGGTAAGTGTGATGAGTGGATGCACTTCCTTCAGAGTCTATTTCGTAAATATTTAGCATGCTATCTGATCCGAAAATGTTTTGAGAGTCACTAACACATATTTCTCCAATTATTTCTGCCTGACAGTCATTGAAATTACCTTGAGTCCATTTGCTTAAACATTCTGCTTGATCAATATATGAAGTACATTTTTTGATTGGTCTGAAACTAACTGTTGCTTCTAATTCTTTTTCTGAGTAAAGTTCTACCACTGGCGTATCTTGAGTTGCTACAGCGTAACCAACAAAGGCAGAATCACCTGAAAAGTAAGCAGTGTTTAGAATGAATGATGTGTCTAAGTAATCTTCATGTTTTAGGTTAAGTTCTCCGCCAACAGCTAATGGATATTGTTCTTCAATTGTTCCCACACTATTTGTTGTGCCTAATCCACAAGTATCTTGTTCTGGAACGTTGAATTCAAAGAAAACATCACTAATTGGTTCGCCTGTGTATGCATCAATTACAATTGTTTTTACTAAAGTGTCGCTTAGATGTTCTTCATTGCAAACTACTGATTCGAAGTTAGAGATGCTGGTTTTTGGTTGAATATAAGCCATATCAATTGCTTCGTTGTTGATGATGTTTGATTCTAATGCAATGTTAAAAATGAATCCTTCACCATTTAAGGCATCTTGGTCTTCAATTGTAACTAATACAGGATAGCTGATATCATAAGTATTAAGGTAATTTTGGAAAGTGAAATCTAAGTTTACTAGTGGAAGAGGACTTTCAATGTTTGCCTCTTGAGGTTTAATTGTATCTTCACCACCGTTGATGTTTAAGTAAGGTTCCCAGCCGAAATAGTTGAAATCTATTGTAATTGGACTTGTTTGGTCTTGGATTTCTAGTGGGAGAATCATGTTATCGTAAGTTTGAGAGTAAAGTGGAATTAATTCGTCGCTGCTACCGGATGCTTGGAAATCGTATCTGTAGAAGTTGTCTGAGCCTTGATGTCTGATCATTGGAACGTAAGCTGCTAGCATTTCTTTTAGACTAATTTGTAATTGGGAAGTGTACCAAACGTCTGTGTTGATTTCGTCAACTGTTGTAGCTAAAAATGGAGGAAAGTGTCCACCAGGCATAGCGTAAAGGCTTAAGACGTTTATAAGGTGGTTTTCTAGGAATGTGTATTCTTGCTGAGCTGCTGTAATTTGCTCTGCAGTTTCATAATATTGTTTTAGGTTGATGTCTACACCAGATACAAAATTCTCCATACTTGCATCTGCGTCACCTTTTGATACTTCTAAAGGCATTTCTAGTAAGAAATATACCTCGTTGTCATGAATTTGTGCTTCTGCAACAGGATATTCTTGAGTTACTAAATAACCTTGACTGTCGAATATTTGGAAGTCACCTAAACAATCATCTATGTTTGCTTCTAAGTATCTTGCTAATTGAGCTTCAATACTCCAATAAGAATCATCTTCATCGTACAAAGCTGGTTTTAGAGATGTTATTAGAGTTGAAGGATCTTGATTATCTTTTGAATTGTAGTGCCAATAAGGTACTTTTAATGGATCTAAATCAATTCCAACTCCACTTGTTTGATCTGTGATTGAGTAATCACCCAATGTTTCTGGGCTAATGTAACCACCTTGTTGACCCAAAATTGTTATTCCTTTTTTACCTACTGAATACATGCAACTTTCTACAAACTGTTGAAGAGCTACGAATTGTTGTGGAACAGAATCACTTGTTAAAGCTTGTTCATAAGCAATAGATTCTGTTGTAGATTTGTTTACAATGAAAAGGACAGCAGCAAAAATTACCATTAAGATGATACCTAGAATTATGAAAACTGTAACCTGTCCTTTTTTTCCCATTCCGAAAAGCCTCTTAGTAGAGAAAAAAGAGGGATTTTTTGTATATAAAACTATCGAAGTTATAGAGGATAATTGTACCCGTTTGTAGTTAATTTTGTTCTATGAGAAATGGAGGTTGATTTAGAATCTTTTTTATTTTTAGAAACTATCTGATTCTGGCGCCGTCTTTTGCGTTGATGACTACTTCTTTTTTGTTTAATTTTAGAACTTGACCTTCATAAGTTATTTTTTTGTCTTTGATTGTGAGTTTTAGTTTTTGCCACTGTTTGAAATTTATTTGATTTATTTTACTATCTTTTTTGCTAGATTTGAAAGTTGCAATTGTGCCTAGCTTTGTATCTTTAGGTAGTTCTATAAGTTGGAAACTTTTGTCTTTTTCTTCAGCAACTAGAGTCATACCATTGCTAGTTTCTCCTCTGATTTTTGCAGCTTCTAGATTTGTGATGAATAAGGCTTTTTTGTTTAGGAGTTCTTTTTTTGTGTATTTCTCTTTGATACCAGCAATTATTTGTCTTTGTTCTGTTTTGAAATCTACCTTTAAAATGTAAAGTTTGTCTGCTGCTTTGTGATCGTTTACTTTGATAATTTGACCTGCTTTGATTTCTACAGGGAATTGGTTTTCTTCTGCTTCATTAGCTAATTTATTTTCTTTGATTTCAATTTTAGTTAGGAGTTTTTCTGGTTGCTTGATATTTACGTTTTTTATTTGAGTGTTTAGCTCGTTCCAAGTTTGTGATTTTAGATTTAAGGTTGTTTCTATCTTTTTACTTAGATTTGGTAGGATTGGTTTGATTAGAATTGCTAAGGTTTTTGCTAGATTTGTAGTGAAAGATAGTTTTTCTAAGGTTTCTTTTGTTAGTGTTTTCTCTTTCCAAGGTGCTGCATTTTGGAAATAAACGTTACCTAAGTCAGAAATTTGGATGATTTTGTTTGTTGCTTGTTTTAGGTTGTTACTGTTGTAAGCTGTGTCAATTTCTTTGATTAGGCTTTTTACTTGTTTATTTATTTGTTTTTCTTCACTTTTGTTTGCTGGAGCTGGAAGTTTGCTTGTTTTTGTGTGTTTTGCTGTGAAACTTAGAGTTCTGTAGCAAAAGTTTCCTAAGGAAGCTAGAAGGACGTTGTTTGAAACTGCTTGGAAATCGTTTAAACTTAGGTTGATGTCTTTTATGCTTTTATCAGAGTGGCTTGCGAAGTAAAACCTTAGTTGGTCTGAGCCGTATTTATTGTGGAAATCGCTTGCTGTGAAAAAAGTGCCTCTACTTTTACTCATTTTTTGGCCATCTACTGTGATAAAACCGTTAACGTTGACTTTTGGAAGGTTGATGTTCATCTCACCCAACATAGCTGGCCAGAACAAAAGGTGGAAATACATGATGTCTTTACCAATGAAATGGATCGGATTGGTGTTATTGTTTTGCCAATAGTCTTGCCAGGATTGATTGTCTTTTTGTTTATCGCAATAGTTTTTGGTTGAGGAGATGTAGCCAATAGGAGCATCTAACCAAACATAAAGGTACTTTTTTGCACCAGTTTCTTGTTTGCTGCCTGGAATCTCGAAACCAAAGTAAGGATCGTCTCTAGAGATACACCAATCATTTAGGCCTTCTTTAACCCAGTTCTCTGCGAAGTGTTTTACTTCTTTTTGAAGATCTGCTTTTTTGCTGTTTATGTATTTGTCTAGCTTTTTTTGGAATTTTGATAATTTGAAATAATAGTGAGTTGTTTCTTTTAGAACTGGTTTTGTGTTTGTAATTGTAGAGTATGGGTTTTTTAAGTCAGTTGGTTCGTAAGTAGTACCACATTTTTCGCAGTTGTCACCATACTGGTCTTTTTCGTTGCATTTAGGGCATTCTCCTTTAACAAACCTGTCAGGTAAGAACTGTTTTGCTTTTTTATCATATAATTGCTCGATTGTTTTTGTGTAAATTAGTTGTTGCTTTTTTAAAGTGTTGAAGAATACTAAAGATAGTTCTTTGTTTTCTTTTGAATGAGTTTTATGGAAGTTGTCGAATTCAACTTGAAACTTTTTGAAGTCGATTTGGTGTTCTTTGTAATATTTATTTGCGTAATTTATTGGAGTTTGATTGTTTTTTTTGGCATTGATAGTAATTGGAGTACCATGCATATCAGAGGCACAGACGAAAATAGCATCTTGATTTTTTAGTTTTAAGTATCTACTGTAGATGTCAGCTTGAATAAAACCTAGAAGATGGCCGATATGGAGTGGGCCGTTTGCGTATGGCAATGCCATAGTGATTACTTGTTTGCTGTTGTTTTTGCTGTTGCTACCGCTCTTTTTGCTATCCTTGTTGTTACTGATGCTGCTTTTGCTGCTAGTTTCTTTTTTAGAAGGCATGTTTCTTAGGTTTGACTTGGATTTTATAAGTGTTTTTGATTAATTTGCTATGATTGGAATATATTTAGCTGCTTTTGAACCTACAGGCTTTTTTAAGGCTAATGTTACAAAGGTAGAATACATGATTTTGCACCTTAGTTTTGGGTTTAAAAAGGTGTTGGCACAAAATTAGATTGTATAATAACCTATTTTTTAAAGCTCTTGGGAATTGAACCAATTTTAAGATAAATATTTACGTTTTTCTAAAGAACTTAATTTTTTGCTCTTTATTAGTGATTTTAACTGAGATATTGCGATTCTATTTAGTTCAATTAGTCTTTCAGAAGAAGATGATCCTTTCTTTATATATTCTGAGTTTAGAGATTGTAAGTTAGCTAAAACTACAAGTTGAGCCACATTTGCATAATCTCTCATATTTCCTTCTTTTTTGAAATGGACTTCTTTCCATTCTTTTGCAGTCATTCCAAATAATGCCTTGTTTAACAGATCAGCTTCTGTTGCATAGACCAATTTTGCTTCTTTCTTTGATATTTCAGGTGGGATTAATTTTTCTTTAATGGCATCAGTGTGAATTTTATAATTTATTTTTACTAGTTCCCTTTTTACATCCCAGCTTGTTTTTAATGATTCTTTTTCTTGATATTTTAATCTTCTAAATTCTTTAATGAAGTATAATTTGAATTCAGCAGAGATCCATGAAGCAAATTCCAATGCAATATCTTCATGGGCATAAGTCCCACTACCATATCTTCCACTTTTTGTTAAAAGTCCAATTGCATTTGTTTCTTTTATCCATTTTGAAGGAGAAATTGTGAATGAATTCAATCCTGCTTCTGATTTAACCGTGTCTAATTCTACACGGTTAAAATTAAGATTATGAATCTTTTCCCAGATTCCTAAAAATTCTATGGTGTTTCTGTTTTTAAGCCAATTGATTATGACGAATCTAGGTTCTTCAGGATTTTTCTTTTTAGCAATATCCGTAAGAGAAACATATTTCTCATAATTGACATCTTTTATTCTTATTCCTAACCCATTTACTTCAATTATATTTTCTTTTGCCATATTTGTATTATCTTCTTATCCATTTGAGCCATTTTTGAGTAAAATATTCGATATCTTGAATAATTATGTGATTGTTCATTAATTCTAACATGAAACTTTGCTTTTCTTCCAAACCCTTAGTGAACTCTGATTTTGGAATATTGATAGTATGAAGTTTTTTTGTGTATTTGTGTTGAATCTTGTTTGTGTCTAATTTTTTTCCTAAGTATAAAATGTCCAAATCACTTTGCTTTGTTTGGTAGCCTTTTGCGTACGATCCGAAAATAATTATGGGAGCTTCTCCTAATTCTCTTAAATCATGAAGTATTTGTTTTATTTCAAAATTAGAATTAATAAGCATTTGTGTCTTGTAAACTTGAGCTTGGAATAAAGTGTAGATTAAGTGATTGTTGTTTAAGTTTAGTTGGAAAAGTTTTGTTTTTCCTGCTGTTATTGAAGTGAGAGCATTATTATTTTTTAAGTAGTTTAGTTTGTTTTGAGTTGTTTTTTGATTTTGTTTTAAAAGTCTTGAAAGCTCTCTTCCATGAATTGGAGTGTTCTTAGTTTTGATGAAGTGAGAGATTATTTCTAGTTCTAGATTTACTGTTTTTATTTTGAGTGTTTTTTTATTCATATGAGTAAATTATCACTCAGTTTATTTAAAGCTTTCTGCATATTTTAATGAATTTAATTAATTGGTGAACTTAGAAAATAATTGAAGAAAAAGAAAAAGAAATTGCTTGATTTAAGCTTACGCTTCGAAGTTGAATTCTTCTTTTGCTGCTTCTTTGCCATCAATTTCAATAGTTCTACTAATTGTTCCTTGTTTTTTAGCATGTAATCTAGCTAAGGCTAAGTCGTTTTCGTATTCTTTAGGGATAATTGCATCTTTGATGTTGAATACGATGTTGATTGTTGCCTTTTTGAATTTGTGATCTTTGATTTCTGGCATGAATGTTTGGAGTAGAGTTTCTGTGTGCTCTTTTGTGACCTTTAAAGTGCAGAATTTCTCTTTTAATGAACCTGGCTTTGGTGGGCTGCCTTTCATTTTTAGTTTGATGTTATCATCTGCAGTGAATTTAGGGAACAGAAGAGCATATTTTGCTCCTAGAGTTTTTATTGCTTCTTTTAGTTCTTTTCCAGATAGGTCGAACTCTAATGTGTACTTTTTACCTTTTTTTAGTTTTATTTTGAACTTAGCAGCAGATACGTCTTCTTTTGGATCTGATTTAGCTGCAGTTAGTAAAGCTTCACCTTGAAATTTATGGTCTTCTCCAAGCATATCTATTGTTAGTAAAATTAGGTCAGGAGCGTATTCAAAGCCAGTTTGGACCTGAGATCCTTTTGACATGATTTTTATGTAAATTGGTTCTCTTGGGAAGTCGCCTACTGAGAATCTTTTGAATCTGGTTTTTGCGATTAGATCAATATTGTTGTCTTTACAGTTTTGAATGAATGTTTTTATTGCCATGCTTATAGGTTGAAATTAGGGTATTTAAGGGTTATGGTTGAGAATTTTGAGTATTTATAAAGGGAAAAGTGCAAAGAAATGTTCTTTCAGTATAAGTGAATTTTAGGATAATGATATATACTTAGAGATCATTACTGACCTATGGCGAATTTATATACTCATCAAAATTTCTTGGATAATTTCTTTGGTGTTGAAAGTGATGATGGTTATGGATTAGAAGGAGAAGTGATTGGTGTTACAATCAGGCCTGAAGACCAACGTGAAATGAAGTTTAAAGAAGGTGGAGATGCTGTTGATATTGCAATTGTTGGTACAGAAATCAGTAGAATGGATATGGTTTATGTCTGCCTTGGGAGTTATCTTCAGCCACATTCTAGAGAAATTGCTGGTGAGAGGGAATTGGGTGTGCGTGAGATTGATTTTCATAGAAGACTTTTGGAATCTACTTATCCCACGCGGCGTGGAAGAGATTATTCTACTTTTTTAGGAGTGATTATGGAATTACATAATCCTTTTGATGCTGGTACAAGTTTGTTTTCTTCACAAGGCGTTAGACTTGATCATCCTCGTTTTCCAAGATTGATTAGAAGTGCATATGACAGAGCTGCAACTTATATGCAAGTTGTTTCTTCAGATTCATTTAAGGATGCATTAGCAGGAGATGTTGAACCAACACGAAAGAATGTTAGAGCGATTTGTGACATTGTTCGTGGGAGATGAATTTAGGAGAAAAAAGGGAATTATTAAAGAAAGTGGAAAAATCATCTATACACTAGGAATACGCTTTACTTCGATACTGATTGCCTCCTGCATAACCCTTATTTCTCTTGGACAGATGGTATATTCTAAATTGTGTTTGGTGCAGTAGGTTTGGATGTTTAATTTTTCTATCTCATTTTTGAATTTGACTAAGACTACAAAACCGATTGGGTGCTCTTTTCCAATTATTTCGAAACCTTGATGTTCTAAATCAGCTATTGTTTGATCTCTGATGCCAGTTAGCATGTCAATTCTGTTTTTGATGTTTAGTAGCCTTTTTAAGATTAGATCTGTTGTTCCTGTGAAGGTTGTGGCTTTTAGTAAGGGTTTTGCTTTTTGATAAAGTTCATTGTTTGTGAAAGAGATGAAACCGGCTGCGTTCGCGTCAACAATCTTCCATTTGCTAAAGCTGCCTACAATAATGTCTGCATAGTTGCCATGACAGTATTTGGTTCCAATAGAGGCTGAAGAATCTAAGATTACTAGAGTGTTGTTTTTTTCTGCTTGATTGTATATCTCTTTGATGTCTTGTGGAGCGAAATAGCCTGCTAAACTGTGGTAAAGAAGGACTGTGTCTTTGTTTAAGTGCTTTTTTAGGTCATTCATGTCGATCATGGCATCATTTGTTTTGATTTTGATGACTTTTTTGCCTAAAGCTGTTGCTAGAGATTCATAAGAGATCCAACCGCCTTCTTGCGGGATTAAAACTGTGGATTTGTTTGAGATTAGAAGAGCTATGAGGATACTTGCGTTACCTCTGCTGGTTAAATCTGCATAGTCATGTTTAGTTAAAGCTTTGATTTCATTTAGGCATTGGTCTTTCATGTTTGGTTAATTGTGGTTTGATATAAAAAGATAGTGGAAAGGTTAGATTATTAAGGATATAAGATGCTAGGTGCCTTGTTTGGATTAGCTCTAATAAAATCATCTATAGTATTTCTAACTGTAGCTTTGTATCTATCTGTTTCTTCTGGGTCTTCAGAATGGAAATCAATTAGTTTTGCTCTTTCGACTGGGATTCCTTCTCTTTTTAGCCTTTCAAATAAGTTGTCATATTGACCATAAAAGTGTCCAAAACCACCACAATGAACTACTGTCCCAGATTGTCCTAATATTCTTTTCATGGCAAAAGTGTCACGATCAAAACAATTTAAGTTAGTAATTCTATCAATATATTCTTCTTCAGTAAAGGCTGGATCAAAAAAATAAAAAGAATCTAATTTATTTTGACTAGATACTAAGTGGTTCATTTCTGAACTAATTGCAATTTTAGATATTCCAGTCAAAAATGCTTTAAATGCACTCATTCTTCCATTATAACAAGACATTAAATATTCCTTACTAAATATCGAAGATATGATAAAGCCATAAAAAGTTTGTTGATTAAATACTTCTTGCCAAACCCCATCATCAAATGTTGTTAATCTTTTATCAAAATAAGCTCTTTCTTTACTAGTAACAACATCGTTAGAAAAATAACATTTTCCAGTTCTTTTACTAAACACCCTTGAGGCTTCTAAATAAGAATCCATTATATCTAAGTAAGCAGTTTTATTGTGATCAGGCAGATAGGTTAAAGAGTTAATATATTCTCTATTTAAAGAACTAGAATATTCATTCCCTTTGCAATATTCTAAAGAGAGACTATCTGGATCATAAATTTCAAAGGCTCTGGAGTAACGTTCTGTTTTGAATAGATCATAATGAGATTCGCCAATTAATATTACTCGATCAACCATTTATGTTGAGAATTAGGTCATTTTTAAAAAGGCAATTGAAGAATTTTGAGCTTTTTGCTACTATTTCTTCTTTCTGACTTTTTTCTTTGGCTTCTTAGAAACTGATTTTTTTGAGCTATTTTTCTTTGTAGATGCTTTCTTAGTAGCTGATTTATTGGTTTTTTTAGTGCTTTTTTTGCTTTTAATTGATTTTGCTTTTGCTGCTTTTCCTTCAAAGTTAGCTTTAAACTTTAAGTTCCAAACTAAAGCGTTCATAATGTTGTCTTTTCTTATGATTCCAGTTACTTTTGCTGCTTTGTTGCTTCTGGATTTGCTTTGTTTCTTATCTGTTACAGGAAGAAAAGTGCTGTCAGATTTGATTAATTCTTGGAAAGCTTGGTAAGCATTGTCATTTTGATTTAGGGTTTTTATTTGACTTAGTGGTTGAGTTACTTGACCAACAGTCATTTGTTTTGTTACTGCTTGTTTGATAGCATCAATTTTGTGGACCTCAGTTATACCTACAACTTTTTGTTTAGCCTTAACTACGAAAGCTGTGTCTCTAGAACCTAAGTTTTTGTTTAAGAATGTGGATAGTTTCTGGTTTGATTGGATGGTTTTGTAGTCTTTGCTGATTAGTTTCTTGATTGTCCACTGACTTAAGACTTGCTTGAAGACAACTTGTTGGTAGCTAACGCCTGCGATGAAATTTAAGAAGAAACCTATTAGGATTAACCATAAGCCTCCTAAGAATCCTGAAATGATTTGGATGATACCTAAGATGATTAAAACAAATGCGAAGCCTTTTCCAACATAACTTGCTATAAGGGTTGCCTTTTTTAGGTCTTTATAGTAAGCGTGCAGAACTGCTCTGAATGCTCTTCCACCATCTAATGGATATCCTGGAATTAGGTTGAAAACAGCTAGGATGAAGTTTAGTTGGTAGAGATAGAAAGTTATTGCGCTGATAAATAAGTTGCTTGTTGCTGCGAAAATTGCGAAGAAAATTGCTGATAAGGCGAAAGAAGTTAATGGACCTGCAATAGCCATCATGAATTCTGAACTTGGTTTGATGTCTTCATCAGTAATACCTGCAACTCCACCGAAAAAGAAAAGTGTTATTGATTCTACTTCCATGTTTTGGGTCTTTGCAACCATGGCATGGGCTAGTTCATGGATAATTACGCTTACGAAAAGGAAAAGTGCTGAAGCAATACCGGCTGTCCAGTAAAAGGCAGTTGTGTTGTTTGGGTAGAACTGGGGAAAGAAGCCACTTGAAAGAACCCAAGCTAGAAGAATTACTATGAACCACCAAGAAGCGTGCAGTTTTATGTCTATCCCTAGAATACGACCTAGCTTAATGTCACCTTTCACTTACCAACCACCTTAAATCACTTTTATTGTGTAGTGGAATGTTTGTTTTATGGTATATAAATGGTTGGTTTTTGTGTTTGCTTTCTTTATTAATATTTTTACTATCTTAGGCTCTGTAGAAACCCTTAATTCGGGGCGAAGCCAATGTCGAGCAAAGCTCTCCTGGCTTATTTATCCTCAAAGATTTTTCGGGACTTGACTATTCGCCAAGTTTTCAAGAAAAAATAAATGAAAAGGCTCTTCTCCACGTGCATGAAAATCAAGGATTTTCAGTCGCAGAATCAAAGATTCTGCACTCGCCAAATGGCTCGGGTCGTTTGGTTAAGCTCTTACGAAAATTATCTCTTTCATGAAAATACGTGGTATTTTCAGACGCTGAATGAAACATTCAGCATTCTGCGATCGACGCCCCTGAAAGGGTTTCTACAGAGCCGTTTTTATTAGATAATTGATTTTTGTTTAGTAAGTTTCTAAATGAAGATTTGAAATCCTCGAGAAAAGTTTAATGTTTCTTGTTAAGATTATTTCATTTCTGGCATTTTGGGCAGTGATAAGTTCCTCGGCCGTTGATCTTGGTTTTTTCTATTTTAGCGTTGCATTCTTGGCAGTCTTGTTTGCCGTAAACTTTAAGAAAATTGGAGAATTCTCCTGCATCTCCACTCGTAGTTACGTATTTGCCATCGAATGTAGTTCCTTTATATTCTAGGGCCTTGTTTAATAATGGTTTGATATGTTTGTGGATTGTTTTTAAGGTGCTGTTTTTTGTGTTTTTTACTTTTGTATTTGGGTGGACTTTTGCTAGAAAACATAACTCCATTGCATAGATATTGCCTAAGCCAGCTATGATTGATTGGTCTAGAAGGGCTGTTTTGATAGAGGTGTTTGGCTTGCTTTTTAGGTTTGTTATTAGAGTTTTGTCGTCTATTAGAAGAGCGTCTGTTTTATTGCTGATTTTTCTTTTTTGGAAGTAAGCTGCTAGCTCTTCTTTTGTTTCTAAGAGTTCCATGGTTCCAAACTTACGTTGGTCGTTGTATAGTAGAGAGGAGTTGTCAGTGAAGTGAAAAAGAACCCTAGTGTGGCTGTTTTGCTTTTGTTTTGTTTCAATTTGGTTTTTTGTAGGAATATATTGGCCAGTCATTTTTAAATGAGAAATTAGGGTTTGGCTGCTACTTGCGAGCTTTGCTCTTGGTATGTCCGCGGTCGTAGCCCTTGGGACTTGGCTCTGCCAAGCTTGGTTACACCAAGTTTTGTTTTGATCATTGTTTGTCAGATGGATTAGAAGGTATTTGCCAATTCTGTCTATGTTTTTTATGCTTTTGTCTTTTAGAGATTCATTTGTTATTTGGATGCTTTTGGTGATGTCTCTAAGCTCTATGCTTTTGATGGTTTTACCCTTAACTTGTTCTAAACCACGTCTTACAGTTTCAACCTCAGGTAGTTCTGGCATGTTTATATTCTTGTTTTAGTGATTTATAAAGCATTATGCAAAGAAATATAGTTATTGCAATGCCATCTAGTAATGCAAGATTAAGCATGCTTGTGTTTTTTGCTAGGTTGTCTAAGAGAATGTGGCTGGCGTAACCAATGTTGAAGAAGAGAAGCTCTTTTCTATATGATTTTAATGGAAAATAGGCAATTGCTAGAAAGATGATTGGAATAGCTATGTGGTGGGTGAAAGCTCTATGCCAAGTCATGTCTTGGAAGAAAATGGCTAGGATGAAGTCGAAATCAGGAATAATGGCTCCAAAAGCTGCTAAGTATAATGTTAGATTAGAGAGATTGAACTTTTTTTGTGATAATTTAGCTATTGTGAAGCCAGTTAGTGCATGAACTGTAGCTAGAACCATGATTTCTTTGTTTTTTGAATTGATTTATAAGAATGATGAAATAGGAATTATTTTTGATTGAAAAGGAAGATTTGAGAATTGTTGATTTAATTAAAAATAAAAAAAATAAAATTAAAATGAAAGAATTATTTCTTCTTATCAGCGTTACCCATGATTCTGAACATACCAGTATCACATACAGGACACTTACCTTTCATAGCTTTACGTCCGTTCTTCATGGTTGTTTCTTTTCCATCTTTCATTTCTTGTTTTGCTTTACATTTTACACAATATGCTTCTGTTACTTTTGCCATTAATAATCACACCTCGTTTGTTCATTGATTTTATTTGTTCTTCCTTAAAAAGATTTGTATTCCTTGAGTCGAAGGAAAAAAATCCTATTTTAGCATGATTGGTACTTGAGTTTATAAATCTTCGTTGAAAATTGCCTGTTTTGAAGGTATTTTGTGCTTAAATCGTGATTTTTAGTATTAAATTAGCTCAAATATCGAATATTTACTGATTTTACTGTTCAATTCCGATCTTTATCTTGTAGATTGGAGTTTCTATTGAGGTTTTTCCTTCAAATTTGATGTTTTTTACGTGAAGTACGGCTTTTAGGTCATCTTCTACTTGTTTTATCTTGTCTTGGAAGCTTTTGTCATCTTCTTTTATTAAGATTAAGGTGTTGATCTCTTCCTTTAGTGAGAGCTTGTTTTCACTCTTGTATTTTCTGATTGCTTGGATGATTTCTACTGCTTGATCACCAATTTCTTCACAATCTAAGTCTATGTTTGTTATTTTGCCATTTGGCCATGATGTAGTGTGGATGCTAGATGTTGCATTTGTTTCACTTTTTTGTTTGCCTGTTTGTTTGCTGCTTTCTTTTTCCTTGAAGAATTGCTGGTAAACTTCTTCAGTGATGTATGGAGTGATTGGAGCCATCATCTTAGTTACTGCCAGTAAGGATTGATGTAGTGCCGATTGGGCACTTTGTCTTTGCTCTTTTCCCCTCTTGTCTGGATTATAGAGTCTGTCTTTTACGATTTCTAGGTAAAGGTCGCAGAACTGTTGCCAAAAGAATATTTCTGTAGCTGATTTGGCTTTAGAATATTCATAATTGTTGAAGTGAGCTGTTGATTCGTTGATTGCTTTTTGCAGCTTTGCTAAAATCCAATGGTCGAAAGTTTCTGTAACTCTAAGATCTTCTGCTTTGTAGTCTTCTAAGTGCATGAAGCTAAATTTGGCTGCGTTCCATAATTTGTTTACGAACTTTTGTCCGGTTTTTACATCTTTTTCTTGGTATGGCAAATCGCTACCTAAGTTAGATGTTGCTGCCCAGTATCTTATTGCGTCTGAAGAGTACTTTTCAATAATATCTTGAGGAGCTACTACGTTTCCAATAGACTTACTCATCTTTCTTCCTTTAGGATCTAAAACGAAACCAGAAATTGTGGTGTCTTTCCAAGGGTTCTTTTGTTCTAATAGCCTTGTTTTAGCCATTGTGTAGAATAACCAGAAGTTGATTATGTCATGTGCTTGAGGTCTTAAAGACATTGGGAAGACTCTTTTTCTCTGATCTTTGTCTTTGATTAGATTGGTTGCTAAGTATGGGGTAGATGCACTAGTAAACCAAGTGTCGAATACGTCTGTTTCTGGGCTGAGTTTTGTTTTCTTATTTTCTTTGTTGTATTTCTTTGGTTTTGTTGTAGTTGGGTCTACTGGAAGCTCATCCTCGGTTGGTAGAATGATGTTGCCTTTTTCATCATACCAAACAGGTATAGGTGTTCCAAAATGTCTTTGCCGTGAAAAACCCCAGTCCCAATTTAAGCCTTTGATCCAATTGTCGAGTCGGTGTTTCATGAATTCTGGATTCCAGTTTAATTTTTCTGATGCTTTGAGAAATTCTTCTTTTCTATCTAGATATTTAACGTACCATTGCTCGCTTACAATGATTTCTACTTCTGTTTTGGACCTTTCTCCTACGTTAACAATTTGTTCTTTCTTCTCTTTTTTGATTAAGTGCTTTTCTGCTTCTAGATCTTTAATTATTGTCTTTCTTGCATCTTGAGCCAATTCTCCTGCGTACTTTTTTCCTAATTCTGAGAGTCTTCCGTCTTTTTGAATCAGTTCAATTGGTTCTTGATTGTGCCGTGCTGCCCATTCGATGTCTTCTATACCACCATAAGTACAAAAGTAAGCAATACCAGTTCCGAAATCAGCTTTTACTGCTTCATCATCTGAGATTTTAACTTCAATGTTTGAGAAAGGAATAGTTGCAGTCTTTTTGATTAGGTCTTTACCTTTGATTTCTTTGATTAGTTTGTAATCTATCTCTTTGAACTTTTCTTCGTAAGTTTCTTTACCTGTGATCCAGAATTCGCTTTTGTCTTTTCCATCTTTGTCTTTAGTTGTTACTTTTAGTTTAACGTATTTTCCTTTTGCTTCTACACTCATACCAACACAGGCGTAAAGCATTTCTGGCCTGGTTGTAGCATAAATTAGGTATGTGTTCTCTTTATCTTTTAATTTTGCTTTGATGTAATTTAGCCAGCCCATTTGTTTTTTGTCTTCTAGTTCTGCTTGAGCTATAGCTGTTTGAAATACCCTGTCCCAAGTAATTGGACCTTTCTTTCTGTAAATAAGACCTTTTTTGTACAAGTCTAAGAAAGATTTTTGAGCAATTTTTCTTGAATAATCATCAATTGTTGAATAGAAAGCTTTGAAGTCGCAACTCATACCAATATTTTTCCAATCTTGAATGAATTTTGGTCTTTCTTCATCTAGGAATTCTATACAAGTTTTGATTGCTTCTGGTCTTGGCAACTTTCTTAAGTTCACTTTTTTGTGTTTTTGTACAAGTTTTTCTGTTGCAAGACCGTTGTCATCTGTTCCGAATGGATAAAATACGTTGTGGCCAGTCATTCTTTTGAACCTAGCTATGAAATCTTGCTGAGAATAAGAACAAGCGTGACCCATGTGCATCTTTCCACTCACAGTTGGAGGAGGAGTGTCGATTGAGAAAACTGGTTTAGTTTTGTCTTCTTCGTTGAATTGGTAAGTGTTACTTTGTTCCCAGAACTTTTGGAGCCTTGGTTCTGAGTCTTTTGGATCGTAATTTTGATTATTTGTGTTTTTTGCTTGATTATTAGCGTTATTTTTCTGATTTTGAGTTGTTTTTGCCATGATCTGTTTTTGGAGGATAGATTATATTAAAAGGTTTGGGAGCTAAAGAAGAGAAAAAGGTAGAGAAAAGAGTATTTCACCCCAAGTTTGACAGTAAGTGTTTTTTAAAGACAATTTCTAGTGATTTTTTAGTTTTTTGCGCTTTTTTAGAATTGTATTTGACAGATAACTTGTCGTCATTAAAAGAGAGTTTTTTAGCGTTTATTTGCTATATGAATTTGACAGTTTGGCAAATTTCCATTAATTTTAGTAAGATTTGTCCTTTTTTGTGAAAAATAAGCTATTTTTTTCTAGAAATAATTATCTTTTTTAGCTAAATCTGTTTTAAAAAACTTAAATTCATGTGATTTTAATGCAACTGTCAAATACTTTTCCTATTCAAATGAGAATTATTTTATGCTTATTTTGGAGATTTTCCGTAATTATGGACTGCGTACGCTAACGTACTCGCCATACGGATTGTGGCTCGCTTCGTTGCTAAGCTCGAGAGCTTAGACGCAGGTGATTTTTGAGCAAACTGTCAAACTTGGGTTTCACTAAAAATATTTAGACTAAAGGTAGACTTTTGATGTTGAAGGTAATGACAGTAGGAATAATGCTGTTGGAATTAAGTAGATCTTTTTTTCTTTATCGTAATCTAATTTATCTTTTGTTAAGATAATACGTTCTTTGAAAGTAAACCTATTATTAAAGTCAGCTGGACTTGGTTTTGAAGACCATTTTAGTTCTATGCCAATTAAAGATTGCGATTTATCTTGATTTAACATAACAAAATCTGTTTCTTTTTTTGTATGAAAATACCACAAATGATTGTTTATTTCTGGTTTTGTTCTTTTTAGAGCAGCTAATTCTTGGCAAAGTATACCTTCAACTACTTTTTCCATATTATCCTTGGAATAATCTTGGTATTTTCCATAAGTATAACCTTTAAAAACGCTGTAAAGAAATGGATCTTGGAAGTAAATCTTTTTGTTTTTTCTAAATTGGGCTATCTTTTTTTGAGGATCTACTGAATGAAGAATATTTACTAACAGTAATTGATTTAGTAGCTCAAGGTAAGTTTCTACTGTTGAATGTGTTTGGATCTGGAAGTCTTTTGCTAAGGCATTTAGAGATATTTTTGAAGTGTATGACTCCACTATCCCTTTAATTAAAGGTCTGAAAATTGATTCACGTTTGCCAAATTTAGCTAATCCACCGAGAATCCAATTGACATACAACTCGTAAGTTTCAGAACTGAGATTATTGTTCTTTTTTAATTCGAATATTGATTTTGGAATACCACCAGATTTAGCATAATTCTTGAATGATTTGTTTATTTCATTGATTTGTGGAAATAATTTTTTGCAATTATTGTAAATTTCTTTTATTTGGTAATATGGTTTGCTGATTATTTTTTTTTGAGTTATTTGTTTTGAATATTCTGCGAAGGTTAAAGGTAAGAAAAGAATTGTTTTTATATCTCTTCCAGGAAATCTTTCAATACCTTCCTTTAGAAAGTGAGCATTGCTTCCAGTGCAGATTAGTTGAAAATTACTAATTATTTTTTGTTCTAATAGATATTTTACTGCTTTTTCCCAATCAGATACAGCAGTTATTTCATCTAAGAATAAGTACTTTTTTCCATTTTCAGGACTTATTTTTGTAATTTCGTAGAACAATTCTATCAAATCATTCTTGTTTGTTAAAGGTTCACAAGAAAAATAAGTTATGTTTTTTTCATTAATGTTGTTTTTTATTAATTCTCTGATGTATAATTTGAGATAAGTTGTTTTTCCAACCTGTCTTTGACCTAGAAGAATTGAGTTCTTTTTTAGAAAATGGTATCTGATATTTGTTTTATTAGCTGTCGCTAGCTTAACTTTTGTATCTTCATTTATCTTGTTTGGATTTGTCCACCAAGGATTTTGGAGTAATAGTTCTCTTAACACATTGATTATTAATAATCAAGTATTTATAAATGTTTTGATTATTAATAATCAGTTATTTATAAACAAGATTATGTTTTTTGCTTTAAAATCCTATTTAGTTAAGTATATAAACCCCTTTTGTTTCTTTTCTTATATGAGACTGGTGTATGGAGCTGCTGCTTTTGAAGGAATTGTTTCAGAAGTAGCTTCGCGTGAGGTTACTGAGAAAGGTATTGATATTGCTTATAGTCCGTCTTATAAAGAAGGATTGATGCTTGGTGATAAGGATCGTAGGACTGTGTTTTTGAATTCGTCAATCAAATATAGTTTGGCGCAAGTTAAACATTTTATTATTGATGCTAAGAAACCTGGACTTTTGATAATTTCTGCTAGATCATATATGAAAAGTAAGGAACTGATGAATCAACTTTTGTTGCATCACATCTTGCCAATGGAGAATGTAGTTTTTTTAGGACAGCATGAATACTCCAAAGGTGAACTTTCGTTTATTAAGGGGAATGGGCTTCATTTCTTTCCAATGTCAGAAGTGTATGATTCTGGACATTTTGAAGTTTCTGAAGGAGTTATGTCAATTTTGAAGAAGTTTCGTGAGTTGTATATTTTGATTGATAGTTCTGTACTTGATTCTTCTGTAATTTCTGTTGGACGTCCTGGAGGGATCATGCCTCGGGAGTTAGTGTTCTTTATGCAGAGATTTAAGCATTTGAAGCCACTTAATACTATGGAATTGATTATTCCGCCTGCAGAGAGAGAGCTTGCTGTGAAGCTGCTTTCTGAGATGTATGTTGATTCTAGGTAGATTGGTTGTTTTTAGTTTAATTTTAGAAAAAGGAAGTGAGCCCGGGAGGATTCGAACCCCCGACCTGCCGGTTTCATCTAAGATTTTTATCTAAACCGAAGCCGGCCGCTATTTCTAGTGATTTTTAATCAAATCCAGACTAAGCTACGGGCCCACTATAATAGCAGCTAATCTGTAGTTGCTATTTATTAATCTTTGCTCGGTTTTTAATATTTGAACCTTTTTTCGTAATCTTTGTGGTTTAACCATTCTAGAACTATACTAACTACAAGCACTTCATCACTAGCTATAGAATATAATAATCTCCAGGCATTTGGTAAATTATACTTCCAGAGGTTCGAAACTCCATGTTTTTTCAAATATTCTTTTGGAATTAGTTTTTTTGGTATCTGAATACCGCAAAAAGCATTTTCTTCGATGTTGTCTAAAGCAGAATTGAGGTTTTGAATAATTCCCTATTTTGGTTGTCACCAGATTCAAGTTTTTCAAAGGCTTCTTTGGTCTTTTTATCCGCGAATCTGATGTTTGAAGGAAGATGCATTTTTCTTTCTAGCTAAATCTTCTCTTAATATGTATTTCTGTGCAATTTCCGGAAAGTTTACGAAACCAATCTTCTTTTCTGAATCTATAGAAATCTTTTTTGAATAAATTAAGTAGTCAATAATAACACAAAAAGTTTGATACATCATCTTTTTTGGAAGAGATTCCCACAATTGTTTCTTTTTGAATTCGCCATCGTGCTCTTTGATGAAATTCTCAACCATTAGAATAGTGTCTAATCTAGGATATCTTAAGATGTTCTTTGTATTGAATTCTTCTGTTTTTAACATTATATCAACTGATATAACTTTTATTTATAAGCTTTTTGGGTTATTTTTTGTCTTAAGTATAAAAATGATGTTTTATAGGTGTTTTTCTTAGGAGATTGGTTTTTTTTGAGGCAATTATTTATATAAGTAAGGGAGTTTTAGGGCTTGATGGTACTGGAAAAGCTAGGGTCTTCACTTCGAGAGACACTTTCTAAGATTAAAAAGTCTATGTTTGTAGATGACAAACTGATAAATGAGCTAGTTAAAGACCTTCAGAGGTCACTTCTTCAGTCAGATACCAACGTGCAGCTTGTTTTTGGGCTGGGAAAGAAGATCAAAGAAAGGGCAAAGAATGATACGCCTAAAGGAATTTCTAAGAAAGATCATTTAATTAAGATTGTTTATGAAGAACTTACGGAGTTTTTAGGTAGTGAGACCCATGAATTGAATGTTTCTAAAGTGCCAACTGTAATTATGATGGTAGGTTTGTTTGGAGCAGGGAAAACTACAACTATTGGGAAACTAGCTAATTACTACAAAAAACGTGGGAAGAAAGTTGCTGTGATTCAAACAGATACATGGAGGCCTGCGGCTTACGAACAGCTTGAGCAGACTGCTAGTGGAATTAATGTTGATTTTTATGGAGACAAAAGTTTGGGGACTCCATCTGAGATTTATTTGAAGTATAAGGAAAAGTTGCTTTCTAGCTATGATATTGTTTTAGTGGATACTGCTGGACGTGATGCGCTTTCTGACGAACTTGTTGCTGAACTTGATTTGTTGCATTCAGTTGTAGCAGCTGATGAGAAGTTACTTGTTATTCAGGCTGATTTAGGACAGGCTGCGCAAAAACAAGCACAAATGTTTCATGATATTGTTAAAGTAACTGGAGTTGTAGTTACTAAGTTAGAAGGGACTGCTAAAGGTGGAGCAGCACTTTCTGCTTGCGCTGTAACTGGAACGCCTATTGTATTTATTGGAGTTGGTGAGAAAGTTGGAGACTTAGAGCAGTTTCATCCAAAACGGTTCGTTGGACAATTGCTTGGGATGGGTGACTTGGAAACACTTCTTGAGAAGGCACAAGAGGCTTTTGATCAAGATGATATGGAAGATAAGGCTGCCAAATTCATGAAAGGAGATTTTAATTTGAATGATTTGTATGAACAGATGTCTGCTATGAAAAAGATGGGTTCATTTAAGAAACTCTTGGGAATGGTTCCAGGAATGAGTTCGCTTAAGTTGCCCAAGGAAGCGCTTGATGTTCAAGAAGCTAAATTAGAGAAATGGAAGTATGTAATGGATTCTATGACAATTTATGAGAAGGAAAACCCTGATAGTATTAATAGTGGACGTATTGATAGAATAGTTTCTGGGTCTGGAACTAGTGTGCGTGAGGTACGTGGTTTACTAAAGCAGTTTCGTCAAAGCAAGAAAATGATGAAGATGATGAAAGGTGGTATGGGTTCAGGTTCTGAGAAAGATATGCAAAAGATGATGCAGAAAATGAAAGGGAAGATGGGCAAAGGTATGAAGTTCTAGATCCACTGAACCGCGGTGG
>CAZGQD010000004.1:0-27188 GCA_964527395.1 uncultured Methanosarcinales archaeon | reverse complement strand
ACACGGAGCAGACGTGCGCTCCTTAAGTCGCTTAGTCTTGCAAAAGTATGAAGTTCTAGATCCACTGAACCGCGGTGGACACGGAGCAGACGTGCGCTCCTTAAGTCGCTTAGTCTTGCAAAAGTATGAAGTTTTAGGTTTGGTTGTTTTTGTTTTACTTTACTTTTTGTGTTTAATTCTACTAATTAATTGTTGCTTTGACATGTTAAGTGATTGGTAAGGTTTATATTCTTGGTTTTTTTGTTTAGTTATATGCCAGAAAGAGTTTTTGAAAAAAATCATATGAAAATGATTGAATCTATTCAAAATTTGGAGCATGCAGTTTTAAACCAATATTCTTCCTTAAATGCAATCCTTAGTTTTGCAAGAGTAAATATTCCAGCGATAAATAAGCAAATACGTGCAGGGAAGCTTAAAATTTCAGATAAGTCTAGGATTATTAGGAAGCATTTACCAAAGTATGTTAAAGATTTAATTAGGAAGCAAAATAGAACAAGCATTAGAGTTAAGAGAGTTAAAAGTGCATTGAATACCTTTGCAAATAAAATTCCTAGAAAATACCATAAAATTATTGCTGAATTTAAGGAGAAACTAGATAAATATGATGATTTTTTTATGGCTGAATTTTCTTTCCAGAATGGTTCTTTAAAAGAATTTTTAGAAGTTAAAAAATATTTTCATGAAGTGAAAACAGAAGATTTTCAAAAATATTTCTATACATATATCAAAAATAGAGCAAAAAAATTAACAATAATTGGTTACCTTGCTTTAATTAAAGATATGCAAGATTATTTCTCTTCAAAAAAAGAAGAAATCTTGACTGATGTATTGAAAAATTTGATGTTTGCTTCAACAGTTAGACTAGATGACGTTGACATAAGGATAATTAATGGGAAAGATATTTGTTATATTTATGATAGCTCTTTTTTGAAATATCTTGAATCAGATAGAGAAAAAAACATGAAAAGTCAAGTTAGATTGTTGTTTTCTATAGATGGAGAAAAGATTTTGCTTAAATCTGTTGTAAAAGAATTAACACATAAAGGGAAATCTCATCATAAGCCACTGATATCTTCTTCCAGTTTAAGATATTTTCAAAGAACTTCTGTTAGTAAAGGAATTAGACCAACTACTGAGGAGAAAGGCTTATTTTTAGGTTTATTAGATTTGAAAGTTGGAAGAGGAGCTGAAAAAGAAGAAATTGAAAAAAATAAATTTTTGAAAGGAGCAGATGTGAGAATTTTAGCTCTTGTAAGCCGTTTGTTAAGAAAAGAAAAGTTTGTTGTAATATTAACAAATGATACTGACATATCAAAAATCATTACAAAACTTAAACGTAAGAGAAAAACAAGGTTAATTTGGGAATATTGTAGTGTATATGGTTACTTTGGTGGAACGCAAAAACTAGCATAAGAGATCAAAGATACCATCAAATTATTCATTTCAATTGTCTCTTGTATTTCCCAAAATGATCCATTGTACTGCTTGGGGATTAATAACCCTGTTGATGTTTGCTGCCAAACCCTATAATCATCTATTCTGGAATTATTAGGGATATCTGGAACTGTTGATTCTTCCAAAATTCTTTCATAACCAATCCTATCGGCTAAACTGACATTTGTTTTGTGATCTAACCTAGCTCTTAAAGAATTAATTTCCTCTGGAGATACAGCTCCAAAAACAATATCACCTAGAACATAATCTTCTTCCCTATGCAAAGAAAAGGCATCATATAAGACTAGAACTCTTTGTTCTGGAGTTACTTCTAGTGGATTATAGAAGGATTCTGGAACAATTAAAGCTCTCTGATTCATTTCTTCTGGATTTTGACTAAATAAAGCAGGTCTCATAATTGTTAATAATTAAAGCTGTTTTTTAAATGATTTGGAGAAATTTGAAGTGATTCTATTTTAAGTGATATAAATCTGTTAAACTGTCTTACTAAACTAATACTGAGCCTTGAGCTTCCCAAAGTGATCCATTATATTGCATTGGGAAGACTTGTCCATAACTTTCCAAGTGCCATATTCTGTAATCTGCAATTTCTTGGCTGTTTTCTGGAATAATTGGGTCATTAGCAGCAGCCCAGATCCTTTCTAAACCTAAGTTTCTTCCTTGGTGGATTCTTCTTGTGAGTCTAATTGCTCTTTGGTTTCTATTTTCTATAACTCCTAGGACTAAGTCTCCAAAACCATATTCTTTTTCTGGGAATTTTAACAAAACATCATATAAAACAGCCACAGAATGGTTTGTTGGGTTTGTGGGAATATCAGCTCCAGGGTTAAAAAAACTTTGTGGGACAAATAGAAGTCTGTCTTGATTTAACTGAGTATTAATTGCAGGATTGACTTGTCTTGGTTGCCTTAATCTTCTTGGTGGTCTTCGTTCCATAGCATTTATGTGTTTTTAAGGCGTTTTTATAAAGCTTTTATTCGTAGAAGTGGTTTTTTATTTCAAAGGCTTTTTAAATAGAAATTTGCTTGAGAGTTTTATGACTATAGAATATGTCCCATTTCATACACATACCTCACTTACTGATGGAGTAGAAACTATTGTTGCTTTAGGTTTAGTTGTTCCTAAGATGGTTCCTGGAGAGGAATTTTATGTTCAAGGAAAAGCAGTTTATAGAGGAGACGATGGGCAACTTAGAACAACTAAGAATGAGTATGCTTTTGATATCGATGATCTGCAACCGGGAACAGATGCTCTTAGTGGACTTTATGAAACTCTGAAAGCTAATGGAGCTTAGAAGGTTCTTGAATTTCTTGTTTCTTTTAGATACCTACTTCGCTTCTGTAGCCGCAGGCTTTACAGTATCTAACCTTATATAAGCCATCTTTAAACCTATGTTGACCTTGATGTAGTAGCTTTTTACAGTCTGGACAGTTTGTGTTCTCCATTTTCTTCGTTGATTTCGATTAGAGTACCTGTCTTTCCTACATTTATAATTCTAGTGTTTTTGATTCTGTCTTCCATACCGTGAGTCTCATGGATGTGGCCGCAAATGTGTAAACTTGGTTGAAGTTCTTCAACGGCTTTTCTAACACCAGTACTGCCTGGCCAGATGCCAATGCCTAAAATAGAATCAGAAGGTTGAACGTGGCTAACCATGATTTTGTGTTCACAATCATCTAGCTCTTTATGAGTGTCTTTTAGAGTTTGAAAGAATTCTTGCTCTGTTAATTGGTGTACACCAACATCAGCATAACCACAACCAAAAATGCCAATTTTACCATGTTTGATTGTTTTTCCGTGAAGATGTTTAATATTGTAATGATTTGTTAGAAAGTAAGTCTCACTGAGTCCCTCGTGGTTACCTGGGAGGATAGCTACATCTAAGTTTTGTTCTTTAAATGGACCGATCATACCATCAATTCTACCATGATCATCAGCTAAGTCTCCTGCTAGAATAACTAGATCGACATTACTTTCTTTGCCTTTCTTGGCCATATCTTTGATGAAACTAATGTCTCTGTGGATATCTGATAGTGCTAGGATCTTCATAAGGTGTTAGATAGAGGGCTTATTTAAAAGCTTTTTGGTTTGTTACTTGGAAGTAGTTATTTTATAGTGGGGTTTATAAATGAGGGTTGTTTTTGGAGTGTATATGGCAGATTTATTTACATTATTAGATCAATATGGTGGAATGGGAGATATTCCTGAAGCAGATTTAGCAGCTATTGGTATGGCTCGTGTTGAAAGAGATGGTGGAGTTGAAATCCTTCCTGTTTCTAAGTTAGAGAAACAAGTGGAAGAAGAAACTAGAAGAGTTGGTGGATTTTCTGGGAAAGCAATTTTTGGGGTTTTACCAGCAAGTGTGCCATTGAATGACATTGATTTTAGCTATATCTCACAAGATAGAGTTAATAGATTTGTGCATTTAAGAAGAGTCTTTTTTGATGGTAAATATGATAAAAGAGAAAGAACATATGACACGTATAATTTTATGTATAATTCCCCATTAGACTTTTTTGAAAATAGTTTAGAATATTTGATTGATTTTAGAGAAAATCTTAAGGGATTTATGCAGAATGGACTTGGTTTTAATCAATATGAAGTTCATTCTATAATTGAAGGTATAAGTGATTCATTAGGATGGTATGACCCTTTTTTTGAATTACAAAAATATGAAGAAGTGGAAACAAAATGTTCGTTTGTAACTGGAGTGTCTAGTGAATTGACTAAAAATGTAATCAAAGAGGCATATGACTCTTTGGAAAATTCTAGAAGTAAAGTTTTAGATTCTCCTTTGTTTAGAAAAGCATTTGATGAAGTTTTAAAAGATAAGTCAGAGAATCTTGTCTGGAAAGAAGATCTTAAAGAGAGATGTTATGATTATAAAGAAAATAGAGAGATACCATTATCTCCAATTGCTTCACGTATTTTAGATGAAAGACTTTCATTAGCAGATGTATTGTTAGAAGTTCTCCCAGCTTATTTAGCTGACAAAGGTTTGGATGACATTGCTCAAGGTGCAAGAGATTGCGAAAGTATTGATTCATTAAGACAGTACTTAGGGAATGTTCGTAAATCAGATTTACCTGGATTTACCCTCCAGAAAATTTTGGGAAAACAAATGAAAGGTAAGACTGTTGAAGAAAAACGTGCTATTTCAACTCAGTTAAAGGAAGCTAAAGCAGATCTAAAGATACAGCAAGGATTGATTGAGGCTATGAAAGATTATATTTCAATGTATGAAGTTGTTGGATCTAATGTAGCAAATTATTTTAGGAAAATGCAAGAGTGTATTTCATCAAGTTCTGCTGCAGAGATGGTTAGTTTGTATCTAGATGGAAGAGCAAATGTTCAGGAAGATAAAGATCCTGGAAAATTAGTTGGCGATTGTACTGAAGGAAAACCACTACCGTTTTATATGCCTACTGTGCACAATGTAAAAGTTAGACCTGAAGCTGATGCTGAAGCAATTGGATCAGTTTATTTGTTTGAAACTAAAAATTATGAGGATGGAAGAAAAGTTTGGCACTTAGATGCAATTCAGATTCCTAAAAGAGGAAATTGGGAAGCTGGGACTCAAGCTATCTTAGATTCAATTGTTCCTGAAGCTATTGAGGCAGGAGTTGAATATATTACTGTAAATGATGACTGGAATTTAATATCAAACTTTGATTATGTAGGTGAGGGAGTTATTTCTTATCATAACAAAAGTGGTTTAGGAATGACAAAGGTCAATTTAGAACCTTTTGGAGATGTTGGTGAACAGAACTCATCACCTCAAGGCAGAAGTGAACAGAGAATTCTTTGGAAGGCAGTTGCTTAGGCTTTGATATTATTTTTCTTTTAATTATATTTTATTCTTAAATCGGCCAAAATGGGCTGGATTTTGGCTAGATCGATAATATTTGCCTTCTTTTCACCTCTAACGGTAAAAATGACCTTCTTTTGGCTTGAATCGGTAGAAACTAGCTTCTTTTTGGCTCTAACGGTTAAAATTGGCTTCTTTTGGCATTTAGCGGTCATTTTGGGCTTTTTTTTGGCTAAATCGGCTAAAATGGCCTTCTTTTTTGATTTAAAGGTCAAAATGGTCTTCTTTTTAGAAAAGAAAGGAATTATTTTCTTCCTTTTGTTTCGCACTATCAGACTTATTGCAAGCGTGACCACTTCGCGTACTATTTTTTGAGACAGGCTCAAAAAATGCTCGTTGTTTAGGTCTTGTTTTGAATGACAGTGCCAGTGAGTGGATAGTGCTGTTAGTGCTTTATTTTAAGTAGGAAAAATAGAAGTAGAAAAATAATGTTTTTGTGGAGCTGTAGGTGTTGGTGCTGTAGGTGCTGGCTTATTTGTTTCTTATGGCTAACTCGAACTGTAGGTTCTCTAACTTTTGTAAGCTGTACTTGATGCCGTCGGTCTTTTTTCTTAGTTCGCCGTTACCGAAATTGAAACTTAGCATCTCGCCGTAGATTTTGTCAGTGATTTGTCTGATTCTTTCTACCTCTTGTGAATTGCCTTTAGAGGCTTGGAAAACTGCACGTCTGACCAATTCTCCAGGTAAGTCAGCAAGGCCTAGAAGGTAATGGGTTGGGTTGCAGTTGATTTTTGTTAGTTTGCCTGTTTTGGTGAAATCTAAATATAGAATTGCCTCTACGTACTCTGAGACTGCGGCTTTATAACTGCCCTCGAACTCTAAGCCTTTAGCTTTTTTAGTGATCTTGTCTAAGGCTTGTTTTTCTTTTTGAATGTCTTTTCTTAGTTTGTCTGCTTTATTTATTTCTTCCTTGTGAACAGCGTAAATGATTAGTTTGCTCATTTTTAGAACGTCTCTGGACTTTTTTATGAGTTCTTCTCTAGATTTATCGTAAGTTGCTAGCTCTTTTTGCATCTGTTTGAAATTTGCTTCCATGTTTATAGGAGAAATTGGTAGTAGTTATAAGGGTTATGGTGGAGCTGCTTGTTTTAGAGACTATTTTGTAGTATTTAGGTAAAGAAAAGTTTATAGAAATTTGTGGGCAGGGATTAAGTTTATCTTCTTGTTTTGGAAGGTTAAAGTGTCTTCTTGATCTAAAGTGATTATGTAGCCTTCTTTTAGCTTGAATGTTTTTATGGCTTCTAGAAGCCCGTTTATTTCCCTGTCTTTGTTATCTTCATTGATGTTTAAGCAAACTTGAATTGCTTTTGTTATCTTAGTGCCTTCTTTAATTACAAAATCACATTCGCCTTTGTCTTTGAAATAATAAATGTCTTTGTGTTTTCTTCTTAAGCTAAGAAAGACTATGTTTTCTAAGATTCTGCCATCGTTTTTAGAAAAAGATGTTGAAACATTTCTAGATAAACCATGATCAATAGAGTAGACCTTTTTTGGATTGACTAGTTGTTTTTTGTATGAATAATCAAATTTAGGAATTGTGAAAATTAAGTAACTATCCTCCAAATATGAGATGTAAGAAATAACAGTGTTTACTGATCCTAAATTTAGTAACTTTTTTAGTTTGTTGAAGGAAAATTCACATGAAATGTTACTTAGCAAATAAATAGCTAAGCTTTTGATCTCATTTTGTTCTCTGATTTTGTGCCTAACAATAATGTCTCTTGTAATAGTGTCATTAAAAAGCTCCATTAATAATTCTGATTCATATGATTTTAGATATTCAGGAAAACCGCCATCTTTGAAGTATCTTTTGAAAGATGAGAGAGACCTTTTTTTGTTGAAATATGTTAGGTATTCTTCGAAAGAAAAAGGGAAAAGTTCGAATCTTAAATGTCTTCCAGTTAGTTTTGTTCCTAATTCCTTGCTTAATAAAGATGCGTTTGAACCAGTTAGGATTATTTTTTTGCCTTGATCGTGCATGTATCTAATTGGCCTTTCCCAATCAGGAATGTTTTGTATTTCATCAAAAAAATAAGTGTTTGTTTTTGGAGATATTTCTTGAAAGATTTCATTTAGCTTTTCGAAATCTGAGAATTTGAAATTTATTAATCTTGGATCTTCAAAATTTAAATGGTGATAATTTGTTGTTTTTTTTATTAATTGGGTCATTAAGGTGCTTTTTCCTGCTCTTCTAATACCTGAAATTATCTTAATATGGCTAGAATTTAGCTTTATTTTGCTTAAAATAGATCTTTGAATGCTCTTCTTTGTTTTTAAGTCATTTTTTTGAGAGAGCACTATCTTTTGTATGGTTTCTTTTAGCATTTATACATGATATTGGCTTTCATTTATAAAGGTTTTCATTAGTATTGAACGGTTTTATTCATTAGTATTGAACGCTTTTTGTGATTGAAGAGATTATTAAGTTTAAGTTAGTATAAAATTGAAAGAAATTTAGAATTTAGAAAAAGAGAGTTTACTTTTGCCAGATCTGTTTGTGGACATCTAGTAGTTGCTTTTTGATTGTAGTTAGATCGTCTTCAGGGATTGGATGGTCTGCTTCAATAATGTCAGCGAATTTTGAGACCAAGTTTACTGCCTCTTGTTCTAAGTCTTTTCTTTGATCCTTAGTGAATCTTTGTTTTAAGTTGTTTAGGAGTTTGTTTTGGGACTTTTGTTTGTTTGTATTGTTGTTTTTTGTTTGTAAAGCTTCTTGATGAAGAGTGTGAAGGTCTTCTTTAATATCTAAATGCCAGTCCTGTTCGTTTAAGTTGTCTCTTTTAGTGTACTTTCTTTGACCTCTTAAGGATTCTATCTTATCTTCTATTTCTTCTAGTTGTAATTCATACTCTTCTTCTTTTGATCTTATTTCTGTTTCTTGTGGTTCAGTTGCTTGCATATGTAATTCGCTTAAAATCCATCTTAACTCTTCTTCATAGATTTCTTGGTTAATTGATTTTAAATGGGTTGTTGGAATTATGTCTTGTTGTTGTTGTTTTATTCTATTTTGGTTTTTTATAGTTCTTTTTTGTTTGTTTACTTGCTTTGCTTGGTTGTTTAAGTATGATTTTTCAGTTTTGTAGAAGGATTCTAACTGTTCTTCTATCTGGTTCAATTGTTTGTCGTACGCAATCTTGATGTCTTCCTCTTCCCAATGTCTTTTAAGCTGCTCTGCGTCTCTTAGAGCCTGTTTTGCTTCTTCGTGGTCACTTGATACTCTGATGGGGTTAGGGCTTGACTTTCTTTCTTTTTTGCTTTGCTTTGTGTTTATTGTTTCAGGGACTAAATCTGCACCTAGAGCAGAATCGATAATGCTGTTTGAAAGGTCAGGTGTTTTTTTGTTTGGTTTGTTGATTTCTGGAAGAGTTGTGTTGCTTAGAAGCATTTGTTCCTGATGCTTTTTCTGAGCTTGCCTAATAAAAAGGTAAATTGAATAGAGAAGGAGGGCTGCAGCTATGTGGAATATGACTATAACTACTATAACTTTGGTATCCATCACAATCACTAGATCTTTAGTATTTGTTTAAGAAAGGGAATTTGGGTTTTAAATGTTTTGGGAGATTGGAATGTATTAAGGACTCTCTGTGGCTATCTTTTCTAGCATTTTGTAGTAATTCTTGAATGATTTTGCCACATCTTCACCAATTATTTTGATGATGACTAAAGGTCTTGTGAAACCTAGCATGATTCCTTGATCATAAATGAAAAGAGTCATTGGAGTACCATATTCTTTTGGGAGAAATTTAATACTAGTGTATTCTAAGGAGTTTAATAGTTTGATTCTGTGTTTGTAGTAATCTTGATTTACAATATGGTTGAAAGTGATTTTCTTCTTAATTCTGTCTTCATGCCATTGTTTTGCCCATCCTTCACCAATTGTTTTTGCAAAATCCTTAGGTACACCCATTACAGAAAAAGATTTAGTTGATTCTATCATCTCAGTCATAGCTCTCCTAACACCTGAAATGCCTTCTAAAATTGTTAAATCACTCTTTTTCTTTGCTGAAAGTTGTTTTAATTTTAATTCAGGAATTAGTTTTAGTAATTCCAGTTCTTTTCCTCTGATTAAAGTTAACAATTGCTCTGGTCCTACTGCTTCATAAAAAGTAGTATCTTTTCTCTTGTAATGAGCGATTAATCCTTTTTTAACTAACCTATTAAGAGTGTCATATACATTTGGCCTGTGAAGTTTAGTGTATTTTGCAACCTCAATTGCAGTTGAAGACCCTAATTCTAATGAAGAAAGATATATTGTTATTTCATTTTTAGTTAAGCCAATTTCTTTGAGAATTGTTGTGTCCATGCTTTATTTATCCTCTTTTGGTTTTTAATTAGGAGTAGTATAAGTTTGTACTAACTTTAGTAGTATGATTTTCTACTATTTAAAATTATATCTTATTCTTGAAATGTTGATTTCTGAAGTGGAATTTTGGTGTTGGAGGAGACATGAAAATGACAAATATGAAAACAATTGAAAATAGTAAACCAGATATAGCTTGTAAAAGCGTTTATACTGCACTTGCAAGAGCACTGCTTCCAGAAGTGCATTCTACATTGCTTGAGCAGCTTGCTCAGATGCCTGAAAAAGAAAGTGGGAACAACATTTGTATTATAGGGCCTGGGCCTGACGCACTGCCTTATATTGATAATTTGGGATTACTTGATCGTGTTAGAGGTAATGAGGGGAAAGTATTGTTCTTGGATTATAATCCTGCAATATTAAATGTTCTTTCTGGGAAGCTTAGAGCTGAAGGAGTTGATAATAAGGTGATTTCTGGATCTGAGAGAATGACTTCTTCTGGAGTTTATATTGCGCAAGGAGATGTAAGACATGCTTTGAAGAGGTTCCCTGGTGAATTTGATTTTATGGATATGACTGTTTCTGTCCATCATGCAACCACTAGAAAGGCTGATTTGCAAAGTATTTGTGATGATTCTTTTGCTGCACTTAGACCAAATGGAAAGCTGCATGTTGGTGAAGGAAATGTTGATATGAAATATAGTGAAGCCAAATTTGATAGAATACTTGCTGATGTCTTAGATATTACAGGAGTTGATGCTGCAGAGATTAGAGTAGTAGATCAAAGAGTTGGTCTTGATACAGGTAGAGAAGGTAAAGTAGGCTATATGATATTAGATGAAAACGGCATGGTAAGTGTTGGACAATATTCTGCAGTTGGAGCATTATTTGGACAATTATGTCAAGGTTTAATTGAGAGAGGATATAAACAAGTTGTTGGAGATTCTGGAAAAGGAGTGATTGTACCATTAATTGATCATGCCATGGAAGAAGACTTTCAAGGATTAATTGTGCCAGTACGTGCATATTATGATGCCATTATTGAAGGGACTTTGTGTGGACTTGAAACTGGGTATGTAAATGATTTTATGGCTGCAATTTCTAAGGAAAGAAGTGATGCTATGCGTGGACTAGTTGAATTTTATAGCACTCCTGAACTTGTGCGTGACTGTATGTCTGAAGCAGGGTTTGGAATAGAATATTTTGAAAGAACCAATCATGGGCCGTTTGTGAACATAGTTGGAAGAAAAATAGCTTAAGGAAGGGTTTTTTTGTTTTTTTATTATTTTTTATTTATTTTTAGGATCTTAAGCTTCATTTGAGGTTTCTGTTGCTAGTTACTTAGATACTTTGCTCTTGTTTAGTTGCTTTTTCTTGCTCTGCTTCTGCTGCTTGTGCTTCTAGTTCTTTTTGAGCTTCTAGTTCCTTTTGTTTTGCTAACTCTTTATAGAAAGCTTTTCCTTTTTCTAGAATTGTTTGTTTTAAGTCTTCCAAACTTGTGTCACTTATGTTATGCTCGTCTTTGAAGTCTTCTATTTCGTCTTCACTTACTAAGTCTTGCTTACTGAAGATAGTGATTAATGGGACTTTGGTCTTTTTTGCTTGTTTTATTAGATTCTTGTGGAGTTTGATTTGATTATCTATAATATGATATTGAGTTAAGTCGAACAAATAGATAATGATCTGGGCCAGTTCTTCTTTAACTAACTCTGCTTGTAATTCGATAATATTCATTTTGTCTTTTCTTGCTAAGGTTCCTGGAACATCGCAAACCTGAACTACTAAGTCGCCTTGGTGCTTTTTTTTCTTTATTTTAGTAATAGCTGGTTTTAGATTATTATCTTTATCTGCAGTTAAGTAACCAACATTGATTGATTTTGTAGTGAATTCGTAAGCTGCTGTCTTAGCTTTGGTTCCAGTTAGTTTGTTTAGTAAGGTGGTTTTACCAATGTTAGGGAAACCGTAAAGACAGATGGTAAAGAAGTCTTCTTTAATATCAGGATAAGTTTTCATAGTTCTTCTAGCTTGGTTGATATGGCTAATATGTTTGTCGATTTGTTTCATAATTGAAGAAACACGACCGTAGAACTGCTTTTGGTAATCTTTTACAGATTCATATGTTTGAGATTTGCAAATCTTTCTTACGTAAAGTTTGTGGAATTTGTGAATGTTTTGTTTTGCCCAAGAAAGTGATCCCAAAGACAGTTTTAATTGGTCAATATCTAAGGTGAGTTTCATTAATTTGATGTAGAACTGTGGTAAATGTTCAAAACTAGGGTAGATTTTGATGGCTTTGTCAAGTCTTGCTATTAGATATGCTGAAATTAAGTCTAATTTGATTAATTCTTTGTTTTTGGCCCTATCTATGGGCTTTCCTTTGAATTTCTTTTCATCTTTTCTTTCTCTTGCTCGTTTGAAAGCTATATCTAGAAGGAATTTGCTATCTTCTAAAGGAGGGATTTTCTCGAAGTTCATAGTAGGGTGTTATTACGGGGTTTCTTTAAGAACCTGTTGGTGCTGAATGGTGCTTGGATTGAATAAGTGTTTATAAATGAAGTTAAATGAAGTTTTTATTTACTAGTATTATTAATATTAATTGTGCATAGAATTTATAAATAAGACTGATTATGGAGTTTTTTATGAGACGTAAGATTATCAAGCAAGGTGTTGGAGGAAATACAATCTTTCTACCGGTTAAATGGATTCGTGAACGTGGACTTAAACCAGGAGATGAAGTAGAGATATTACAAGAAGGTTCTAATTTGATGATTATGTCTGAGTCTAATGAAGAGATTAAGAGTGTAGATATTAATCTTGATACTGTTGATAGAGAACAAATTAGGAGCATTTTAGCGTCTTGTTACAAATCTGGATATTCTAAAGTTAGGCTTATATTTAATGGAGAAGTGCCACTTGAGATGTTGCACAAAATGATGAATAGTTTTACTGGTTTTGAAATATTTTCTATTGAAGGAAAAAATGTAGAGATTAATTCTTTTGTGCGAGTTAGTAGAGAGGATTGTGAACAATTGATAAAAAGAATGTTTCATAGTACCAAATATGCGTTTAAGATGCTTTTGAATGAAGAAAGTGATTGGAAGGAAATAGATACTCTTGTTCTAAATACCATCAGAAGGTTGCGTGACCATACCATTCGGTCTATTTTGCTAGTTAAGTATGGTTTTGATCAAAACTTTACATATGCAGAAATTGTGACCGCCATTGAGAAAATTGCTGCTGGTTTAAGTAGGTACGCCAAAAGTGGAAATAATATTGGTGCCAAAGAAATGTTGGATTTGTTTGAAGAATTACAAGGAGCATATTTTAAGAAAGATTTTATTGAAGCAAAAAA
This sequence comes from uncultured Methanosarcinales archaeon, assembly GCA_964527395.1. Classification (GTDB taxonomy): domain Archaea; phylum Nanobdellota; class Nanobdellia; order Woesearchaeales; family GW2011-AR9. Next base: position 14,213 of record CAZGQD010000004.1, on the reverse strand, counting down.
TATTTGGAATAAAGTGCATGCATTTCGTGAAAAAGTTAGTTTGGAATTGAGTGATAATAAGAAGATTGAATTATCTGTTTTTTTAGCACATAAATACCATATGAGTCAATTGTTTATGCAGCTTTCTTCAAGAATTGTAAGTTTATACTGCAAGCAAGAATTTTCTATGTGAGATGACATGTGGTTCTTGGGCTTTGTTTAGTTCTCTTAATGAAGCACCACAATGCTCTCTTACTGCTGAGAAATACATAGCATGAGGAAGACCCGATGTGAATTCTGCCAACTGTGAATTTGGTAGTTCTTCTACAGAAGCTTGGAAGTAAGTTGAGAGATAAAGGTTTGTTAGTTCTTGATGTCTTTCTTGTGGAACTTGGTATTCTATTAAAACAGGAGCCAAGTCTATTCTGGGATCTCCTATTGATATTCTTTCTAAGTCGACAAGATAATGATCCATTCTATTTGGACCTTTAGTATCACCATGAATGACGTTTTGGTAAGAAGACAAGGACAAATATTGAATTGCTGCTGTCAATCTTTTTTTATCTATTTTTAGTGATGTTTCACCTTGTCTTTGTCGTTGAATGTACCTGTTTGTTTCATGGAAAGGAAACTGTGGAACTTGGACTTTATTTCTTCTTAAAATGTCTTCTGCTGCCCTATGGAATAGTGCTAATGAAGTGACCCAATATTCTACTGACTTTGCTACTTTGATTGCATTATTATTTGATTTTTGAATCGTGATGTGGTAATCTCCTGCTAGAAGTGATTTTGGGCTTTTTCCTGGAATTATTAAATGTTCCAATTCTGGGTGTAGAAAATAGTTAGCAGCTGCTTCAATGTCAGCTTTCACCTTATCTGTATGAATTTTTAAGAAATAACTTTCGCCTGAGTTTGAAACTAAGTTGAATGATCTGTTAGTGTGAGCTACGTTTTCTTCAGCAGTTTTTATGAATTCGCAAAGGTCAGGGTTTGTTTCTATTAACTCTTCAGGAATACCTGCCTTGTATAAAGCATCTTTTATAGAAGATGGTTGGTTTCTTACCATAATTTGTGTTTTTCTTGCTTCGTAAAGATCAGTTACTGTTTTTCCTAGGCCATTTTGTGATCCCCATATGTCATAATTATTTTCTACCATGTTAATCCTTAAGGTATCTAAGTCAGGAGGAGCTAAATTATCTACTAGTGTTCGGATTATTTCACCTAAAAGGAATGTATGGCTTGGACCAAAAGTGTTTATATCTACTGCAAGTTCGTTTATAGAATAAGGATATATTTTGAAATTAGAGCCTATTGCATGAAGATGAAGAGTATCTAACTCTCTTGAAGAATATCTTCTTTGATTTACGTCTGGTGGGATGAATGATTTTAGTTTTAGAAAATTAATTTGATCTAACCTTCTTGCTTCTTCTAGAGACATAGATGGTTCTGTGATTGATAAATCTTCTTCTAATGACATCAAGGGCTTAAAAATAGAGCTTTTTTATAAGTAATAGGGGATAAAAAGTAGAAAAAAACGAGTAAATGGTTTTTTAGTAAAAATAACTTGGGTGGTCATGGCCGTGCTTTTGTCTTAGTTTTAGCTCTTTTAAGTGGTCTTCTTTTCTTTGGTTTAAGTTGATGGCTTTCTTTCTTACACCAGTGATTAAGTTAGCTATATGTTCACCACCTAAGAAATGTGGAAGAGTTACATAGTCAGCACCTGCTTTGTAAAGAGCCATAGCATCATCAGTACTTTGGGCAGTAGCTATAACTTTGGCCTTCTTGTTTACCTTTCTTACTTTTCTTGTAAGTAGAAGGTTCTCTTTTAATCCTGGAACTGTAGAAATTAGAAGCTTGATCTTTGATAGATTCATTTTTTCAATGATCTCTTCATCGTCAACCTCACCATAGATACAGTGAAAGCCTCTTTTTGCAGTTGATTTGATTATCTCAGGATTATAATCTACAACAAGGATTTTTTCTTTGGATTTTTTTGTTTTACCTAGTTTTCTTAAGATGCTATAACCAATTCGATTATGTCCGCAAAGTACCACATTTGGTTTTAAATCACTTTTAGCAAACTCTAAACCTTCAGTATTAAATCTGTTTAAGAATCTTAGTGGTTTTTCCACCAAATTGTAGATTTGTTGCATGAATTTTACATAGTATGAAGTGAATGTTAAAGTTAGTAGTGAAATTATTACCACTGTTGTGAAAGTAGTGTCTGAAATGTGGCCCAAGAGTAGACCTTGCATTCCAATGATTAGAGCGAATTCCCCTACTTGTGTTAAGTATAATCCAGAGTATAATGATGGTTTTTTAGTATATCTGAAAACTGAAGCTAAAACAATAACTAGGAGTGGTTTGAAAACAATCACAAATAAAGTGAAAGCTAAAATTATTGGCCAGGATTCTATAATATTGTTTAATTTTAAAGTCATACCTAAAGAAACGAAGAATAGAAGAGCGAAAAAGTCCCTTAAAGGTTTCATTCTACCAATTATTTCTAGTTGATACCTTAAGTTACCTAAGGTTAAACCTGCTGCGAAAGCTCCAATTACGATTGAAAAACCAAGATAGTGAAAAGCTAAGGAGAATAAGAAACAAACTCCTAAGCTACTGATTAAAAGAAGTTCATGCTTTTTTGCTGTAAATTCGAAATATTTTGGAAAAACGTATTTGCTAGCAACATATGCTACTCCAACTAGAAGAAGGAACTTTAAGAAAGCGTGACCTAAAATGCCTGCGTTAAAACCGTTGATTGAAGTTAGAATTGATAAGGCGAAAACTGCAAAAATGTCTTCCATTAACAAAATTCCTACAATGATCCTTCCATGAAGAGTTGAAAGTTCTTTTCTGTCTGAAAGAATTTTCATAACAATCATAGTTGAAGAAAAGGCGAACATTAAACCCATGTAGATTGCTTCTAAAGGTAAAAAACCCAAAGCCAATGCTATTAGAAAAGCAGTTACAAAGAGAAAAGTGATTTGGATAGGTGCACCTAGAGTTGATATTAGTGTTACTTGTTTTAGTTTCTTTAAGTCCATTTCTAGACCTACGAGAAAGAGAAGGAAGGCTATTCCTATCATAGACATAGATTCAATCAAACTTGTATCTGTGATTATCCCAAAGATAGGAGTAATGAGAATACCTACTAGAATGTATGAAAGTATCTGTGGTTGTTTTAAAAATTTGAAGACTGTAGCGAAAAAGGCAGCAGCAATTATGACTAGACCTAGTTGAATGAAAAGATCTCCACCTACTGTAACCATTGCAAAGAATAATGAAGTTTAGGTATATAAATGTTGTATGTTTATTGGGGCCAGTGAGGTAGTTTAAGTGTTTGTTTGTTTGTTTGTCAGTGAGTGATTTTTCTGATGCTTGTTTCATTTGCTGCTTTGGTTTAAGTAGATGTTTTGTTTGTGTTTTGATATGATCTTTATACTGCTGTATGGAAATTAATTTAAATGATTTTTGTGTTCCTTAGTTATGGTTAGACATAGTCCACTTGATAGACTTGGAATTGATCTGAGAAAAAGGAGACTTCTACCAGTTGATAACAATGTTCTTGAGGTTTATAGAAAAGATTTAGAAGGTATTTTGATTACTAGACAAGAAGTTAAAGAAAGAGCAGATAAAATGGCAGCAGAACTGTCAAAAGTTTATGGGGCAGATGAGATAATTGATGTTCTTGTAGTTATGAATGGAGCTAATGTTTTTTATAACGATTTGATGTATAGTGAAGCTATTAGGTTTGGGCATGATCCTTTTTTTGAAAGAGTTAGCAGTTATATTGGAGATAGATCTAGTGGGGAAGTACAATATGATAGAAATAGGTTAGAGGTTTTTAAAGAGAGAAATCGTTTATTGATTGTTGAGGATATTGTTGATACTGGCACTTGTATGTTTGAATTACGTAGAGGTCTTGAAGATGTAAGTGTTACAGATGTACGGGTTGTTTCACTCCTTGACAAACCTGCTCGAAGAAGAACTGTTGAAGTTGAGGGTGTAAGAAAGCCTTTGTTTGAAGCAGATTTAGTTGGGTTTACCGTACCAGATCATTTTGTTGTAGGAAGAGGGATGGACTATGATGCAAAAGGAGATGGTAGGAGAAATTATGCTTGTCTTAGAGATGTTGGAGTATTGAAACCTAAGATTTATAGGGCTTAAGAGATTTAAGAGAATAGTATTCTGAAAATCATTTAAATTAAAAAAAAAATGAAGAATATTTGATTATTCTTGTGTTTCTAGCTGCTTGCTGCTGCTTTTAGGATCTTTGCTACTCGTTTTTGTCCTAAAGTTGACATGAAACTAGCTAGTTTTGGACCTTTGTCTTTGTTAATTAAGACTTTGTAGCACATAGCGAAGAAATCTTTTGTGGGAAAATCATTGTTTTTACACAAAATGTAGAATTCTTCATGTAATTCTTTGTCTGTGAAATTGTGCGATTCTAGTTTGTTAGCTAGTTCTGCTAGGATTTTCTTTTCTTGTGATGCTAAAGTGACTTGACATTCTTTTTGTACAGTGAATTTGAACTCTTCTGGAGCGTACTTTTGTAGCCAATTCTTTGCGCATTGTGCTCTTAGCCTTAATCTGTTTTTGTCATGCTTATTTTTTAGTTCACTTTCTAAGAAAGCGATAGATTTGTCAATATCTAACTCATGTGTTTGTAGAATAGTTGTTAGATGTCTGAAACTAGGCTGATAAGGAATTGTTTTTGGGATCTTGCCGATATAGGAAAGCTCATAGATTCTTTTTTGTTTTGCTTCTTCCTTTTCGTTTTTAGCTTTTTCTTGGTCGAAGTAAATTCTTTCACATTTGTCAAAATCTTCGTAAAATGCAATTAAATCAGCATCGAAACTTAAATTGAAAGCTCTATTAGGCCGTGTTCCAGCAAAAATGTATCTAATCATCTCTGGTTCATAAATTTCTAGGAGTTCTGTAATAGTTACAACGTTGCCCAATGATGAAGCAAACTCACCTTTACCTTTGATACCAATCCATTCATAACAAAAGCCACTTGGGGGATTTGTTTGCCAGATTGCTTTTTGAAGTACTCTTCCTGAGTCTATGCTACCGCCTGCTGCAAAATGGTCCTTTCCTGCGCTTTCAAAGTCAACTTTGTTGTGGTGCCAACGCATTGGCCAGTCAATTCTCCACCTTAATGTTACAATACCATCTTGCTTAAAGTTAACCGTCTTTTGCTTATTGTTTTCGTCTTTGTAAGTTAGAGTATATTCACCATCCCAAGAGAGGATTTCGTTTGTGTCTCTTTGAGTCTCTTTATCGAAGATGAAAACTGGCCACCAATCATCTTTTAGAGGCTCTGATCGGTAATTGTTTAAGATAGCTTTAATTTCATCTGTTTTTTCTAGTACTTCTTTGATCCGTTCTGCAAATTCGCAGTTTAGATACTTTTCTCTTTGATAAACATAAGTTGATTTTATACCTACAGCTTGAATTTCTTTTTCGAAAACATCTTCAAAATGCTCTGCATAACTGTTGTGGCAGTCACCAAAAGGATCTGGAACTTGGAAAACAGGTTTTCTTAAATTTTCTTTAATCATGTCTTGCTTTGGCATGTTTTTTGGAACTTTTCTAAGTACATCGTAATCATCCCAAACATAGTAGAAAATAACCTTTTTGCCCCTTTTTTCGAAAGCGCACCTAATTAAGTCTGCTGTGATTGCTTCTCTGAAGTTTCCTGCGTGAATAAAACCACTAGGAGTAATACCTGATTGGATCACATATGTATCTTTGTCGCCCTTTTCGCAGATTACTTTGTGAGCAGCAACATCTGCCCAATGATATAGTGGAAATGGTGGCTTTACAGCAGTTGATTTATTATTATTATTATTATTATTATTATTATTATTATTTATCTTTTCTTTGTTAGTAGAGTTATTAGGAGCTGAAACTTTATTGGACTTTGCTTCAGATTCATAATATTCGTTGAATTCTTGTTTACTAATTTCTAAAGTTTCTGTGTCTAAGACATTGTTTTTATGGCATAGAAGTACAAATTCTCCGCCTAAGATCTCTTGAAGTTCAGTAATTGCAGCCAATAAAGTGTCCTTTTTTTCTAGAAGACTTTCAGCATAAATTACTGCGTTTTTTGAGCTTGCTTCGATTTTTGTTTGGTCACACTCACGCCAATTCCATCTTCTACAAAGGACAATGTTGTTTGATTTATATACGATTTCTCCTTGAGGTACTAATTTTGATTCATCTGCATTGATTTGAGTGAATTCTTCTTTTCCGCTTGCGTAGGATAGGGCGATATCTTCTTTTGCTTTGTCTAAATCGTCTGCACCTAATGGAAGCATGTATTTTAAGCTGATATAATTATAAGCGTCTACCAATGGACTAATACTTGGAATATCTTCTTTGTCTAAAACTCTTCTAATTAGAGCTTCCACTGAAGATTTGTATTTTTTTGGCTTAGCACCAAATGAAGAATAGGCTCTTCGCCAGGTACTGATATGTTCTAAGTTTGCTAAAGAGTCTTTTGTTAGATTTTTTCTTAAGTCTTCTTCTGTTCTTCTTAATTTAGCTAGAATGTCTGGCCTTGCTTTACTGTTGTCAAAATTTGTTAGCTTTAGAGCTGCTACTCTTAAGGTATTGAAATTATCGAACAGTTTTGATGAAATTTTTAAAGTTGCCATAGAGAATATGGACTTGAGCATTTATATATAAACTTGGTGCTCGGAAAGTTGAGATTGCTTTAAATAATAGAGTTGCTTTGTTATATACTGAAAATGGAAAAAGCAGATATAGAAAGGCAGTTACTTAGGAGTTCTCATAACGATCAAATTGAGAGATGGGCCAAATTTGTTAGAGAAAATCCAGATAAATGGAAGGCTATTCATACTAAATTTATTAATTCTATATTTGATAAACACTACCAGTTTGTTGAAAGGTTGAAGCAAAGTCCTGGTGGAGAAGAGAGACTTAGGAAGTGGAAAGAGCTTAGGGCTAAAAGGATTATTAATAGATAAATGAGATTTGGATGTGAAAAATATGGAAGACATTAGAGTTAAAAGAGTAGATCTTTCAAATAGATTGAGAGATTTAGGTACACTTGCGCCAGATGGGCCAGAATACTTACATCAATTTGGAGAATATTTGGCAGATGCAATTGGAACAGAAGGAGACTTGAGTCCTTCAGATTTCTACTTTGAAACCAGTACAGCAGTTGGAACTTATAGATCAGGACAAATAGATGTATTTAATATTGCAGAACTTGCTGGTGGAAGAGATTTTGCAGACAAAGTGAGAACTTTTTATGAAGAAACAATAGAACCTACTGAACTTAGTTAAATGAAATTATTAGTTTATTTTGAATGTTGAAATATTGTAGCCTGCCATGATCAATGGACTGGTAACTTCACCTAATCCTTTGTAACCCATAGTTGATTCTAAATTGAAACCAGGTGCAGCATGAATATCGTATCTTAAATCGCCACAGCCATTATATGAGGGATCATTGTCTTTTCCTCTAACTAAACTAGCTAAACCTAATTGGTCAATACCTCTTGCTCCAAATACATGAGTTGCAAGTCTTTTGAATTCTTCTAAGTTTCCGCCTTCTGCTAAAATTGAAATTTTGTATACTAATTGCTGTGCTGTTATTTGTGGTTCTGGGTCTTCCATTTTAGTGGATTTTTTATATCTATTTAAAAAGGTATAGTTTGAAAAGTGTATTTTTTACTGTTTGCTTGGTAGAATGTGTCAGAGGGTTTTTGTATCTGTTTGGGTGCTAGTTTCTTGTGAATCCAGCATATATGTTAGTGGCACTTTCTTTGGAGAGCACAAACCCTTTGCTTGTAGCTCCAGCTCCGAGGATTGAAGAAGTTAATAATAAGCATGTTTTTTGTCAAATTGATACTGGAGAACTAGGATTAACTTACGCAATTGCTAGATTTGGAGAAAGTCTTGGAGGAAATAGAATCTCTGTAGAAAGAACAGTAATGGTAGCTTATTCTTCTATTGATAATGCAGGACAAATGATTTGGAGAGATAAAAATAATGATGGATTTCCAGAACAATACTGCACTGGAGATTATATGCAACCAGAAAATTGTAGAGAGGCTAGTAAATTAGAGAAAAAATTGTATTCAAGAATGAAAAAATTAGATCATAGCTTATGTGTAGCATCAGAAAGTAGCTTATTAAGAAGATTAGATGAATAAAAAAAGTTAAAATTAAAGAAATTATTTCTTTTTGTTCCAGTTGTACTTACGACGTGCTGCTGTTTTACCGTAACCGCAACTTGAGCATCGCTCTTTTCTAACGTGATAAGTGTGCCCACTGCATCTACGACAGGTGATGTGGGTCTTCTTCCCACTTTTTTTTCCCATACTTGCTGTTGACATTTTTAGTTACCTTATTTTGTTAGTTATTATGCTGGTGAGATAAAGATGATTGTGTCTCCTCGGATGAATGTGTTTCCAAGAGTTCTTTTTTCGCCATCTTTTGAAGTTTCTTGAGCTTCGTCAAGTACAACATTAATGTGAATATCGAATGCTTTTAGCTTTCCGCTAAATTTAGCTCCGTTTTTAAGTTGAATTAGTACTGATTTTCCTCGTGCTGCGTTTAAAGCATCTAGTGGTCTTGCATGATTTTCCATTGTATTTTTGCACCTCGGTGGGATTTAGTTGTTTAATATTTTTAATTCTGATTATGTTTGTTTTATAAAGCTTCTGCTAATTTTTTTATTTCAATAAGGCTGCGCTCACTTTGTTCGCTTGTCATGTGGCCAATCCTCGCAGCTGACCTCTCAACTTCGCTTCGCTCAGGTCGTAGTTGATTCTTTTTTGGTATTCGCGAATGTCCAAGGCCACACATGCGCCCTTATTGAAATAAAATGATATTATGCAGTTGCTTTTTGTGCTCCATTTTGTGAAGCCTTTTTTTCTTCTTTGAATGTAGCTCTGATCTTACATGTGCAAGGGAACTTTGCAGAAGCTCGTTTTAGTGCTTCTTTTGCTAACTTTAAGTGCTTTTTGTCAGTTCTAACTTCCATTAAAATCTGATCTTTTCTGATTCTAGCAGCTGCGCCAATTATTTTTCCAAAAGACTTCTTCATACCAGTACTCATCCTATCCGCTCCTGCTCCTGAAGCTAGAGGGTTTTCTCTTAGTACATGGAAAGGATACATTCTTAGTTTTAAGAAGTAACCTGTTCTTCCTAGGTTCTTTTCTAGTAGCTTATTGGATGTCTGCCTTGCAGCTTCCATAGCATTATGCCTGATTTGTAAGCCTTTTGTAGCATGAAGTGTGATTGTAGTGTTAAAATCTGCATGTTGGTCACCCATCTGGAACTTAACTACCCTTAAATTAGGGAATCCACCTCTAATGAAGTTCTTTTTGTTGAATTTACTCTTTCTAGTGTACGGCCTTTCTAGCCCTCTGTACCCTACGAATTTTCTTAATCGTGCCATAATTGCTGTTTGTCTGCTTTTTCTTTATAAAGCTTGCTGTTAGTTGTGCTTGATTTTGGTGTGAAGGGGGGTTATTTAGCGTTTTTCCAGAGAAGTTAAACAAGAAGAAAGTATACCTATATTTTCTTTATGAAATGAACTAATATGTTTTTTTCTTTAAAACCTAATTTTTTATGAAAAGCTTGGCTTGATTTATTGCTTAATTCAGTATCAGACCCCATTTCTTTGCAACCTTTACTTTTTGCCCAGTCCTCTCCAGCAACCATCAATTTTCTTGCAACTTTATTTTTTCGATATTGTTCTTTAACAAAAATTCCTTCAACATAAGCTGTTGGATAAGAGGTAGTTCCAAGAATATGATCATACTTTAATGAAAGATTAATGAAACCTATGTAATTCCCTTTTTCATTTTTGCAAATAAATGTTTCTTCCATTTTTGATTTTAATATCTCTTTGAATTCTGTTTCTAATTTTTTTTTTGAATGTTTAGGCCAGAGCAATAAACTCAGAGTAACCCAGGCATCAAAATCTTCTTCTTTTATCTTTTGAATTAACATTAATGTAGTTATAGATATATATGATTAATAAGAGTTACTGAAAAATACTAAGGTTCGATGTTGCTGTAGATCCAGCAGGTTTAATATAGTTTTCTGTTGTAGAAGATGCTGGTTTTTTAAGAGAATTAACTTTTAAAATGTTTTTGTATTTGTTCATGACATGCCGTTCCCCTTACAATCTTAAATTTAATTGTAAGGGGAATTTTATATTGATTAAGAGTTGTTTAAATCAAAAAAGTACTCCAATAAGTTTTGTAATATTGATCTACAATGAAATTGATCAAAGGAAGATATGATTTGTGCTCTACATTATTTAGGTCTTTTTTTATAGATTCATCAGCTAAACTCAATACAGTTATGTATTCATTACGGGTTGTTTTAGAGATATTGATTGGTGGATAATTTTGTAAATTAAGAATATGATTTAACAGGATTCTCCCAGTTCTACCATTACCATCTGAGAATGGATGAATATTTTCGAATTTATGATGAAATAAGGTTGCTAAAACAAGCGGATGAAGCTTATTTTTGTGTTTTTTATACCAATTTAGGAGAATTTTCATATCAGCAATAACATATTTTCCATAACTTGGCTTGAATGGTTGGCCAAAAATTCTGATGTCGTGTGAGCGGTAACCTTTGCGATGATCAATATTTTTGAGTAATGAATCATGAACTTTTTCAATTAACTTTAATGATAGAGGTGGTTTCTTATTATGTAAATTGAGGAATACGTCTTGAGTATTTTGTAAATCATATACTTCACGTAAGTTTTTTCCCTTTGGAAGGATGTCGTCTACTAGCAGACGGTAAGCTTGTTCTAAAGTAATAGTGTTACCTTCTATGGAAGTGCTACTAACTGCGAACTTTATTAGAAAAAGTTTGTAAATGTCTAATTGTGTCTTCTTGTGGACTTTCAAGAAAACTTTGTCGTAATGCAATTTTGCTGCTTCAATTTTTTCTAATTGCTCTTTTGTGAGTAAAAGTTGCTTTTTTAATTTCTTTTTTTTTACATTCTCAAGATAATGATTTGAATCTAAAAAACGTTTTAAAGTGCGATATGAAGACCTTATTTCCTTAGAATATTTCTTTTCAAGACTTTTTATAGTTATTTTCTTAATATCTGTTCCTAAGTTTTCTAAATCTTTAGTTATAACTTTCCCATCTTTATCTCTAGAAGAAACTCTTAAAGTGTAATATCTTTTGTTTCCAACTTTTTTTACATGAATATAAACCATGATGTTTTAAAGCAGTTTCCATTTATAAATTTTCCCCTTACAATGAAAAATTTCTTTTGTAAGGGGAAATTGATTCTTTTGTTACTTGATGCTTTTGAACCTAGGTCTTTTGCTTTTTGTGGTTAAATTTAGATGATTTTCTTTCGAAACTACATTGATTTTTAGTCTTTTTTCAGCGTCTTTTCTGGCTCTTCCAGCAATACTTCCACCAGATATTGCAGCACTTTTATTTTCTTCAAAGCCTTGTGCATCCTTACCTCTTGTAGCTTCAGTTGTTAGTTTTTCTCCTAACATATTGAAGATGAGTTCAAGATCAGTCATGTTGTCTCTTAAGTTTGCTTTTGATTTCTTAGGAATTTTTTTTATTTCTTTGTGTTCTTTTATATCAATACCAAATGTAGCTTTACTTATTTCGTTTGTGAGTATCGCGAATTCTTTTCCAGGTGTGACATCCCTATTTTTCCACTCATCAGTTAGTTCTTGTCGTATAGCTATTCCCCTAAGTCTTTTATCTATCCAGCTTTTTGGGTAGCCTTTCATCTCATAGTAGTTTTTGATTCTATCTTGTCCTTTTTCTGGATCTTCTATCTCTTCAATTCTTTCATAACCTACTTTTGCTAACCATCTTTTGAATGGTTCAGCTTTCTTTGAAGGGATTGATTGAATAATTCTAAGAATAGATTCTGTATTAGCACAATCTGTAGAATACTTTTTTCCATCTGAAGCTAGTAATTTCAGTTGTATCCAAATTGGGGACAACTGAAGAGACAAAAATTCTCTGTTTTTTACCTTTCCCCAATATTGTCTTGCTCTTGGGCTGTCAGTTAGAATAGCTACAACATCAACTACACTAAAATACCACTGATCTTGATGCCATATTCTTCTTACTTCTGTATTTTCAAACACAATCAATGAATTTTCTTTTTTTATATTCTTTTCTCTTGCCATATATTGCTTAGAGGTTTTTCACTTTATAAGCGCTACGTGTGGTTGTCCAGTGTCCAGTGGGTCTTTATTTTAAGTATAAATTAGGTTTATTTGAGCATAAAATAATTGTGTCCATTGCTAGTAGAATGTGTATGTTAGAGAAGTTATTTCTTTTTCTTTGATTTCTTTCTCGTGAAGGTTTTGATTGATTTTGGAGTTTATTTCAAGGAATAGATATTAAGAGAAACCCCAAAGTTGCCAGCTTTTGGGAAAGTTTAGCTTTAATTGTCTTACGTAACTTATGAAAATACCTTGATGAAGGATTTCGTGGTCTACCAAAGCTTGCAAATGTGCTTCAAGAGTCCAAGATTCGCCAAACCAGTCGATTTTTATGTCGCTGTTTGTATCTTTTAGAGCTTCTTGGAAGTCTTTGTTTGCTCTTTCTAACTCAGCTTTGATTTGATCTTTTGTTTGGAAACCTTCTTCTACTACTTCTGAATCGAATATGATCTTTTTCTCTTTTAGGGCCTTTGTATAACAGTCTTGAATCTTAGCTAGATGTAAGAAATGCTTTTTTATTGGCCACATGTTTTGGATTTCTTGATTGTTTAAGTTTTCTTTGCTTAGAGTTTCTAAAAGATCTAAATTTAGTTTTCGGTAAACTTCCAAATCTAGTAAAATCTTTTCTTTGTGTGTGAAACTTTCTGGGAATTTAATCATTTTATTTTCTCTTTGATTATTTTATTTTAATTATTTCTTCTTTTTGTTCTTTTTGGATTTGTTTTTCTTTTTTAGGCCTTTGATGTCTGCTCCGCCTGCTGGAAGAGCTGCAACAATGTCGTCTAAGAGACCTGTTTCAAACTCATTTAAGATCTGTTTTGCGATTTTGGATTTCTTTTCTCGGCCTGGAACTATTGTGATTAAATCTTTTGTTTCTAGATTCTGGTTGTTTTCTAAAGCTTCTTTTGGGCCCCAGATAAGAGAGTTGTTTTTGTCTTTGCTGAAGGCGAATTCTATTGTTGGTCTTAGATATGTTGTTTTACCTTTGATCATGAATGAACCTTTCTTTAAGAATTCTCCAGTTTGAGCCTGTTTTGTTACTTGTTCTGGTTTTACATAGAAGACTTCAGCGGTTGTGTGGCCTTCCTTCCAAGCTTTAGAATAACAAGCAACAGCTTGAGCTGCTTCGTTTAGGGATTGTTCTGTACCTTTAGTTTGGCCTTCTTTGATGATGAAAAAAGGACTGCCAGCCATATCAGTGTGTAAAACCCAATCGTCCTTTTCAGTGTGTTTTTTGATTAAGATTTCATTTTGGGTAGCGTCTCGGCCACCAATGCAGGTGAGTTTTTCTGAAGAAGTGAAATAGTGGAATTTGTGATACCACTTAGCGTTTTCTTGTCTTTTTTGTTTTTGCTTTTCTTTTGCTTCTTCTTGTTGGTTGTATCTGTCTTCTTGCTTTTTTAGATCTTCTAGCTTCTTTTTGTAGAGTTCTACTGTTTCTTTAGCGCCCTCTAGCTTCTTTTTTAGCTTCTTGGCTTTATCGAAGTATCTACCTGCGTTCTCGTCCACTGATTTGTTAAGGTTGATTTCTACTTGCATGAGTTTCTTTATGTGAGTGTTTGTTTAAAAGCTTAAGGGTTAGAATTTTGTTATTAGGTTATTGTGTTCTTTTTGGGAAGTGTAGAAGTTTTCTCTTTGGAGGTGCTTGTGGGAGCTGGGGATGCGTGAATCTTGGGGTTTTTGGTGCTTTAGATTTTGATGAGTAGATTAGTGTTGGTTTTCCAAATAGTTGAAGTACTTGTCCCATTGCTTCTTGTGATTCTTGTGTCCCTTCTGGTATTCTTGGAGTAATTGATCTTGATCTATAAGATGATACATTTTTTGGAAGTGGTGGATCGTATTGGTTTAGGTCACCTAATTCATCTTCAATTAAAGCTAAATTGTAAGGGTTGTTGGCAATTTGGTGTAGTGCAGAACCAAAGCTTCTTAAGAGATCTCTGAAATTGAATGGATGCATACCAGAAAGAGAGCAAACTTCTTTTAAAGTAGGTTTTCTTGTTTGATTTCTTC
>CAZGQD010000003.1:0-98615 GCA_964527395.1 uncultured Methanosarcinales archaeon | reverse complement strand
AATGCTTATAAAGGAACTTTTTGAAAATTTTTTGCAGAATTATGGAATTCTACAGAAGAATAAAGATTCTAAACCACATCATCTAAATCAAAGACCTTATAGCCTTCTTCTCTCAATCGTTTCTTTTCAGAAATCTTCTTCCCAACTACCATAAACTCTTTACTAAAAGAATCATCTAAAATCAAACTTTTCCTTTCAAGATCTTCAAAAATATCTTTCACTTGCTTTGGACTAAGTCTTTTCCATTTAACTTCTCCAAACAACATCTTTTTCTTAATCCTATCTACTCCAAGTAAATCTATTTCTTCTTCTTTACTCCACCATCTACCAATAAAATATCTCTTAAACTCTTCCTTTTTACTTGCCCATTGCAAAACCACTTCTTCAAAAGCTTCTCCAACATATGCATTAAAATTAGGCTTAATTTTCTCCAAAACTAATAATTCTTCTTTATTTCTCTCTACAAAATCTTTATTCCCAAATATAAATTTGAACCAAAATTTAAAATATTGATCTTTAAGCTTATAAAGTCCTTTTTTCGACTTTTCTTTATTCTTCTCTGTAATAGGAACACGACGTTCTATTAAATGTAATTCTTGCAATACACTAAGATATTTACTTATTTTGATAGCATCAATCTTAGTATCATTTGATATTTTAGCCAACTTAGTATTTCCTTTAGCAATAGATTGAATTATTGAATAATACACTCTAGGCTCATTTAATTCTTGTTGCAAAACAAACATTACATCCTGATATAAAAACACATTTTTTTTCAAAATCTTCTCTAAAATATTTTTATAAATATTTTTCTTATAGTCAAATTCAAGCAAATAAGCAGGAGTTCCTCCTAAAACAGCATAATTTATCACTTTATCTTCATTACTCAAACTTCTAGGGAAAAATTCACAAGCCTGTTTAAAACTCAAAGGTTCCAGCAACATCTGAGCAGTTCTCCTTCCATAAATAGGAGATTTATAACCAAGCAAAGAAACCATCATCCTAATTGAAGATCCACAAAGAACAAAAAAACTATCTCTTTTACTAAAATATTTATCCCAATATTCTTGTAATATAGAAGGTAATGCTTTACAAGACTCAACTAAAAAAGGAAATTCATCAAAAAAAACAGGACTTGGATTCTTTATAAGGTACTTAAACAAAGCATCATAACTAGTAAATGGATTTATCTTAATTACATCATCACCAAAATATTCCCCTACTTCTTCACTCATTTTTTTCAACTGATCTATCATTGATTCTTGCCTAGCTACAAAATAAAGAATTTTATGTTTTGAAGCAAACTCATTTAGAAGAGCAGTTTTCCCAACCCTCCTTTTTCCATACAAAACTACTAATCTAGAACTACTTTCTCCATACAACTCTTCTAATAACTTTAATTCCTTTTTCCTATTTATAAATTTATTATATCTCAAAGTATTATACTTGAAAGTAGAACTATTTATAAATCTTTCTCTTCAAAATCACGATTTCAAACCTAAAAAACAAGAATTTCTAACTTACTCCCTACTAGCCCTTGAACAAACCTACTTAAACAAACATTCCATTTCACCTAAAGAAGGAGTCCTTGGTAACTCAGAAAGAAACTTATCTCTATCTACAGCCCCTCTTTGCAAAGCCTGCAATTGAAGCCCCATAGTCTGATCTAATATTGGTCTAATTCCTACATAAGCAGCACCTGCTAAAACCACTGGAAATGCCAAACCTAATAAAGGACTTATTTCTTGTGCTTGTTTTTGTGCTTCATAAGCTAAAGTTCCTACTGTAAACAAACCAACCAAACCTAATCCTCCTACCATTACTCCCTCAACTACTCTTACTTCACTTTTTCTTCCCTTAGTAGTCAAAAGTTCTGGGTTCAAAGAAACATCTATTTTATCAACTTTTACACCTTTAGTTATTCTCTCTGAATTTAAATAACCTTCAAGAAAATGACCTCTTACTCCTACTCCATTCATAGAACCTACTACTTTCCTAACTAACTCATCAAATTCTGGATCCAATACAGGTGCAAAAGCCCTTGCTCTAAAACTGTCATACTTCTTCAATATAGGTCCAATCCTAGAAACATAAGAATCTTCTCCTCTAGCAACATCAAAAGCCAAACGATTTCTAGCATAAAACCTTTTCACTCCTTCATCTAATATATCAAATAATTCCTTTGGTGTTCCATCTGAAAAAGGAACATTCCTCCCAGGAGAATAAATCAAACTAGAATCTGCTGAATCTGTATAAATCTGCTGCAAAGTTAAAGGTACATTTGGAACCATTAAAAACAACACATTCTAACTCTTTATAACAATTTCCAAACCAGAAAAGGTACAAGGAGATTATTAATTTCCTGTACAGAAAAATGCTATTTTTCTTGTATATACTGGTCCGTAAGTAGAAAGTGGAACTTTTCTTACGGAACTGTGTCTCGAATCCGTAACCAAGTTATAGAAAATAGTTACGGATGAGTATATACATTGAAGCCTAGAGAAGATATGAGCATATAAACAAACACAAATAAACTACCTATCATGTACAAAGAACAGCTCCTAGCCCTCTATGCAACCTCTTTTGCCATAGTTTTCACTACACTCATCTTCCTAAATCCAAAATACAGTCAACTATGGTTTTCCTTAGAAATTATAGTTTTACCATTAATCTACACTATTGGCTACCAAATTATTCTCAAAAGGGAAAAAAGAAAAAATAACAATATGAAAAAAACTATGATGAAAAATTACGAAAAGCTAGAAAATTATACTTTCCTAAAAGAAAAAGAGATAGTTATTCTAAAACGAAAGATTAATGAACTTAAAAAACTCACAAAGAGAAGAAAATGAAGAAAAGAAAAAAATGTAAATGTCAAAAGCTAAAGGAAGAAGAAACTTGGGTAGTTCCTTATGTAGAAAAATTCCATTACGTTAATGGTAAGAAAATTCCTAGCGGTACAAATAAATTCTCTAAAGAATTTTATAGAGCTTACAATGAATTAATAAAAATGGGATAAGTAATAATAATTCTTAAATTTCGCAACATATATAACCAAAAAAACATTCTAAAAACCTTACAAAAAAGAGATGCAATTAGGATGAAAAACAAACAAGAGGCAATCTATTATTTATCCAAAAAACTTTGGAAACATTCAGAAGAAAAGCACATATTAATTATCTATTCAATCATCTTCATCTTCTCCAACATAGTTCTACTAGCCTTCCCCTTATTGATAGCAAATATAGTAAATATCATCCAATTAGAAGGCTTATCAAGCGACAACATTTACAAAATTTTGGCTTGGATTGGTGGTTACTTAGTCTTAGAACTCCTCTTCTGGGCACTTCACGGACCTGCTAGATGTTTAGAGACTATCAATGCTTTCAAAGTCAAAGCTCACTACAAAATGCATCTTTTAAAGGGCGTTATGAACCTTCCATCTTCTTGGCACGCTAGTCATCAATCTGGAGACACTATTGACAAAATAGAAAAAGGTTCTGACGCATTATACGATTACTCAGAAGGTGGCTTCATGG
Organism: uncultured Methanosarcinales archaeon; assembly: GCA_964527395.1. Taxonomy (GTDB): domain Archaea; phylum Nanobdellota; class Nanobdellia; order Woesearchaeales; family GW2011-AR9. The sequence goes on along the minus strand of CAZGQD010000003.1, from coordinate 95,076 downwards.
TTATTGCTACTTTCATCAAACTTCTTGGTGCTACAACTATTCTATATTTTTTCAACATACCTTCAGGACTTATAGTAACAGCAATCATCTTAATTACCTTATTCACTATAATTGTTTTAGACAAACCTTTGATCAGAAACTTCCACGCATTAAACAAAATGGACAACATCATTTCTGCAAAGGTCTACGATACTGTTAGCAACATCAACACCGTAATCATTCTAAGGTTAGAAAGCTTAGTTACCAAATCCTTATTATCAAAAATTATGCATCCACTCTCCCTTTTCAAGAAAAACGTTAAACAAAAAGAGATGAAATGGTTCACAATCTCCACTTTAGCAACTTTCCTAATCATGGCTACTTTAGGTTCATACATCATAACTCACTTAGTTACTGGAGAAGTCCTTCTTATCGGTTCTATGATGGCTCTTTACCAATATGTACACACAATTGACAACATTTTCTACCACTTTTGTTACAGATATGGTGAAATTGTAAAAAAGAAAACTGATGTAGAAAACGCAGAGATAATTGCACATGCTTTCCAAAACAAAAGTAAAATCAAACAGCTAAAACTAGCTAAAACACCTTGGAAACAATTAATCCTAAGCAAACTCAGTTTCAGATACAAAAAGCAAAACAATGAAAACAACATTAAAATCAACAAAACTTGGTGTAACCAAGTACCAAGACTTGGCGAAGTCAAGTCCCAAGACCAAAGGTCGCGGACAGCAAAGCTCGCAAGTAAAGACACCCCTCACACCTTAAACCTAAACAACATCACTATCAAAAAAGGCGAAAAAATCGCTCTAATCGGTGAAAGTGGTGCTGGTAAAACTACTTTCCTAAAAATCATCAGAGACTTATACACCCCTCAAAAAATCAACCTAACACTAGACAACACCAATCTAAAACAAGGTTTCAAACAAATCGCAGAATCAATTTCCTTAATCCCTCAAGATCCAGAAATCTTCGCTAGCACTATTGAAGACAATATCACTTTCGGCATCAAATACAAAAAAGACAAGATCAAAAAGTACACAGATATGGCTAATTTCACAAAAGTCATCCCTGAATTACCAAATGGCTTAAAATCAAGTATCAACGAACGTGGAGTTAACCTTAGCGGTGGTCAAAAACAACGTCTAGCTTTAGCAAGAGGCCTTTTAGCTTCAGAAACTAAAGAAATCGTGCTTTTGGACGAACCAACTAGCAGCGTAGACCCAACAAACGAGCTGCAGATCTACCAAAACATCTTCAAAAACTTCAAAAAGAAAACTATCATCTCAACTATTCACAAAATCAACCTCTTACCTTTGTTCGACAGAATCTTCATCTTCGAAAACGGCAAAATAGTTGAAACTGGCAGCTTAAAAGAGCTAAAAAGAAAGTCAAAACGGTTCAAGAAAATCATCTCAAAATTCAAAAGCCTGAATAAAAATTAACTTAAAAAAAATTCTAATCCAAAAGGTGAAGCTTATTATGATCTTCCAATCTCATGTACATAATTACTTCATCTAATTCTGTTTCTAAATCTAAAACTTTTTTTAAATCAAATCTAGAAGAAGCTCTTATCATCCTCCTAAGAAAATTCACTTCAGCTTCAACTTTACTATAATTTCTAGCTGCCCAACAATAAGCATCATGTCCATACTTATCCATTTGAGTAACATTTGGTCCCGCCCTTCCTTTTCTCCTAGAGCGAGTTTCAGCAACACTATCACCCAACTTTCCTAATTCAACTTGCTTCAATATCAATTTTAATTCAAGCTCTCTGTTTATATCATTACAAGCTTTGACCAAATCTAATATCTTACTGCTCTTATCTTTATAGTAATCATTTAGTATTGGTTGATATCTCTTCTTTAATCCATACATAAAACTAAATAAAACTAATCCTAATATAAAAGAATTATGCTAACTCACTCAACCTTCCCCTTAATCTCCTCCACCAACTCCCACACATATTTCCCTTGTCTTTTTTCTCCATAAAGTCCCACAACACAAGTCTTACACTCATATTTGTCAGCAAAATACCTCAAATGCTTCTTACCAGACTTGTTAAAATTCAACTTAGCTTCAATCGCAACCAACTCCTTCTGATCCAAAACTAAAAAACCAGTAATTCCTAACATATACATTGAAAATTATCCAATAATTCCTAACTTATAACCAGCAAATTATTTGAATTTCATCGGAAATTAGCTAAAAAACACAAAAATAAACTCAAATCACAGAAAAAAAACAACTAAAACCTACTCTACCTTCCCCTTAATCTCCAAAAGCAACTCTTCACTATACTCCAAAGCCCCATCAACCATAAACACTTCAAACCCATTCTCCAAAGCACCATCTAAACAAACTTCCATAATTTCACACTCCAAATTCTCAACCACTTTAGCTTCTGAGTACCCACGAGCCAAAAGACGTTTTTTAAGCAATTTCAAATCACGGCAATATACCACTACACATAAATCAACCAAATCAGAAGATAACAAATGACTTACATGCGAATCAAGCACAAAAACTTCATCAACTCCACCAAAATTAACTATCTCAGCCACCTTCTTCTCAACAAGTTCCATATCAAGATCATAACAATCAAATTCACTGTTATATTCTCCACACTCTGCTTCAAAATCATGCATCTTGATCCTTTTGAAACCAAGCTTCTCACACAATTTCTTAGCTAGCCAACTCTTTCCTGAACAAGGTGTTCCTGTAATAGCTATCAATTTTGCCATATTCAAATATTTTTATAGATATTCTTCCTATCTCCTATATATCTCACAATTAAAACTTTCCTAGAAAAATCAACTTGAACTAAGAGACGAAAATCACCCACACGTAATTTATATAAATTTCCTCCTTCAAAATGCTCAAGATAATTAAATGGATCCCCATTTTCAAGCAGCCTTAACTTCATTCCTATTCTTTTTCTTAAATTTTTATCTGCCTTTTTTAGAAACTTAGCAACTTTAGGAACTAATTTAACATCAAAAGACATAAAATTACAACTCCAAATCCTTCAAACTAACCAATTCTGAATCTGGAACAGCCATAGCTTCCTTCAGTTCTTTTCTCGCTTCATCACTAAGTTCAAAATTTTCCTCAAGTGCATGCTTAATAAAAGCCAAATCTTTCTTCATTGAAAGAATATCTTCATGTAAGTGCTCTATTGTCATTGCCATAATTAGAAAATATCCTTATTTATTAAAAAAGCTTTGCCTAAAAAAGTCAAAATTGAATATATTTATTTAAAAACCTCTAACGCTTCTTCTCTTCATGAGCCCCTTGCTTCTTCCTTGCCTTTTTGTGGTATCTATAAAGTGCTTTGTGTACCAAATTCTTATGCAATAATATATCATAAAGCAATATCCCTACAAATAATATTCCTGAATAAAGCAATAACACTGAAAGTGGTTCAAAATAACTCATAATAGAATTCCCAAATATAAACTCAGATCGAATAACTCCCTCAAGCAACACATAAGGGTTATACTCAATCAAACCTCGAAGCTCAGGCGCCATCCCTTCTATTGGGACAATTACTCCACTTAGAAACAAAAACAAAGACCCAGTTGATATTGCAGCAAGTACACTTGTTTGCTCTGAACTAAATACAGATCCAATTAACATTCCAATCAAAGTAAACACACATATTCCACATAAAACTGCTAAAAACATTACTGGAAAACTCACAATACTCACATCTTGAATAAACAAAAGCGAAACCACAAGCAAAATAGCCATTTGCACAGCAACTAAAATTACACAACTAAGAAAATTAGCAAGTACAAATTTAGCCTTACTTATAGGTAAAAGTACATTCCTAATATAAGCTGGACTCTTTTTCTCCATCATAACAAGCGTATTAGCTAGCATCACAGACAAAAACATTGCAACTAAAACAAGAATACTTGGAAACAAATAATTAAACTTACTATCAGACGAACTAAGCATCTCCACATTTGTCACAAGTGGTGTATGTAAAGTTGAAGCTTCAGTTACTTCCAAACCTTCTAAACTAGCAGAGTAAGATTCAAGAGCACTAAGTGCAGCATCAAATTCACCAAAAGTATCAGCTAAATTATCATTAGCTCTTTGAACAGAAACTAGTGAATTCTCTAAATCTGAAACTATTTTCTCAATAGCTGTAAAACTATACTTCTCATTACTAGAAATTTGTACTTGTGCATTCGTTATTTGATCTTCAAGTGAAACTAGTAAAGCCTCAATCTCATCTTTTTCAGCTGAACTGATATTCTCAACAGCACTCACTGCAGTCTTCACATCTGCCACATAGGTCTGCGAAGAAGACAATTTTGAACTAACATACTCTTCAAAAACTCCCAAAACCTTAGAATTCTCATCAGAACTAATTTCAGAACTAGAACTACTTAGACTAGAACTAACCTTTTCAGATGTCCCATAAACAGAACTAAGCGTAACATGCTGATCAGATATCCCACTTTTTACATCAAACACATTAGATAGTAAATCATCAAGTAAAGCTTCAGATATTTCTGCTGACTTCAAATTAAACTGTTCTTCAAGCATTCCTTGTACAGTTCCAACCAAATTAACCCTACTTTGATCAACATAAATTGTAACAGATTTAGCACTATTATCATCCACTACAAAATTTCCTGGCAAATCAACACAGGCATGCACTAAATCAAGTTTAGCATCCTTCACACACTTATCAATCGTAGCATACTCAACAACATTATAATCCATATCTGCAATCCTTTGCTCAAAATCCTTAATTTCTCCTCCAAAAGATTCAGCAGAAACTCCGATAGTAAGTCCATACCCTACAAAACTGTCATAACTAATTCCAACAAGTAACATTAAAAGAAGTGGTGCAAGTATTACTATCAAAGCTGACATTCTTGACCTAAGAAGTAGCACAACATTCTTACGAACTAAAAGCATCAATTCCAAAAAACTATTACGTCTATGTTGTTCCTTAATTTTCTTCTTCCTTTCTTTTAATGCATCCATTACAACCAACCTTAACTAAATACTTTTCCTACAACTACTAATAAAACTAAATTACACCATTTCCTCTATTTACTACTCCTTTTTCCCTACTTTTCATTAATCACATTTTCAAAGACACTGCGAAGTGTAGGCGACTTCAGTTCTACATGCGTAAAAGGCAAATGATGCTGCTTACTCATATTCAAAAGTCCCTGCAAAGTTCGCGAAAGATCATTTGTTTTAAGCGTCAAATGAGTCCCATGATCCACTGCAGCACTAAGAGGCACTCCTCCTACCACAGACAAAACTTTCTCATGGTGTTGTCCTGTATGTAACCTTACTTGTCCTCCATCACGTCCAAACTTCCGCTTAATTTCATCAACTGATCCATACGCATACACGTGTTTCTTATGTACAATTGCAACTTTGTTACATAACAATTCAACATTTTCATGGTCATGCGAAGCCATAATAATTGTAACACCCTGGCGATTAACTTCTTTAATTAATCTCATCAAATCACGACGAAGTAAAGGATCTAAATCCACCGTAGGCTCATCTAAAACCAATATCTTCGGTTTATGCACTAAACTACAACTGATATCAAGCCTTTTTTGCATCCCACCACTAAGTTGTTCCCCTAAATGGTTCCGATACTCCCAAAGCCCAGTAAACTTCAACAAACTCTTAGCATTCTCTTTCAATACTTTCTCAGGTATATGATACATTCTTCCAAAATGAAGCAAATTCTCCTTAACTGTCAATTTGGGATAAAACGACAAATGTTGTGGTGTAAACCCAATTTTTTTACGCAGCAAACTCAAATTAGAATGTAAATCAAAACCTTTTCCACTAACTGGAGAATAAAACACAACTTGCCCTTCATCTGGATCTAAAAAACCCACCATAACAGACAATAGTGTAGATTTACCCGACCCTGACGGCCCAATAATTCCAAAAATATCTCCTTCTTCAACTGACAAATTAACATCATTCAAAATAAGATTAGAACCATACTCCTTACTCACACCTTTGAAATCAATAATTTTAACAGCCATCCTCACAAAGAAATAAAGTCCAGCCGTATATAAACATTTTCAAATCCATGATGCTAGGTCTTTGTTCTGGCCTTTTGCAATAATTGGTAAAAAGTCTTTGGCGCGCTTGCCTCCTCACTGGCAATTACATTATGAAATTACACCAACAACAAGCATTTTTGTTCATGAAATAGAACAAAAATTATTGCGTAGTTGTTTAGACCTGCGGTAAGTCTGGCCAAGCGCCATAGGACTTTTATTATAAAATCGCAAAATGATGAATTTGCTAAAATTCAGCGTCTGGAAAATGATTTTTCCATAAAGGCCAGCTTAAGTACCCAGCATCAAATCCATGCCTCCAGGACTTACTAACTTCAAAGGAACTTGGCGCCTAGACTCAATATCTAAACAAAACCTTCATCCTACCTAAGAATCAACTATATCAACAGCTTCAGTCCTTCCTTCTTCAGAATTAAAATCTGTTGGCTTTTCATCATCATTCAATTCTCTACTAAGAATAGAAACTCCAGAACAAGGCCCATCTCTTGGAACAACAGAAATGTTTGGATGATACTTTAAATCAAAAACTATCTTCTCATCTACAACAGATACCTTCCCCTCATACATTATTGAAGTAAAAGTTACTACTTCTCCAGGTCCAAATTTTTTATCACAAACAATATCTTTCTTATATTCTTTAATTAAATATACTTCTCCTGTACCAGCATCATATCTGCCCCAAAGTATAGAACTCCCAAAATCATCTAATCCTTCTGCTCTAACTAAACCTGACTGTTCATCATAAAAAGTAAACTTCACCCTAAAATCATGTTTATCATTTTCAACTTGGTCTTTATAAATAGCGTTCTCCAACCCATTCCCAGTCAAAAATCCTCCATTCAAAACTCCTTCAAGCTTAGAACCTTCTATTCCCTGGATTCCATTATTAGAAACCAAAGCAGCAACCCTATCATCTAATAAAACTCTCTTATTCAAATAAGCTCTAACATCATCCTCAACAACACTATCAAAACCATAACTTGAAAGTTTCTTTACCACCAAATCTTCCTTTAAAGAATCTACAAAATATATCTCTTTCACATTCTGATCTGAAACTCCATCATAACCTCGACCTTTGATTATCGTCTCTAATTCACCCATCAAACGCCTATCTTCATCAAAAATACCTCTAAGCTTATCATCAGAGATATCACTAGCAGAATATTCAGATACAAACTCTCTAAAACCTTCATAAGACAAATCTCCTCCTCTTAAAACAGTTCTCACTCTAGAATTTGCTACATCTGCTTCATTTCTAACAAAATTTCCTTTAAAAACTCCTCCAGGGAACTGATATCCTAAATCATCTAAACTCATAAAATAGCACAAAAATATCTTTTTTTAAAGTTTTCTTTAAAAAACGTTAGATAATACTCTATTTCCATAAGTTTGTGCATAAAAAATACTCAAACCACTAAGCCAAAATGAACTAGAAAACCTAAAAATAGTAAACAAACTAAGAAAAAAGTGACAAAAAATATGCTAAAAAAACTTTAAAAACAATCTCATCTAATTCCAAAAAAATAAACCAATATTACCAAAACTACAAGTCCTAAAACCACTACTGGCCAAACTGTAGCTTGTCCTAACTTTTCTCTCATTCCTCTAAACATCTTCATCACAAAAAAGCATTGTTTTCATCCTTATAAACATTTTCCAAGAAACTAAAGAATCAATAAACTCGAGTAATCTTAGGCACTCTTTCAAAACTTCTACTCTTAATCCAATTCCCTTGAGAAGACATATCATACTTATCTCCAAATTTATCTGCTGCAATAAGCAATGGATGCATATTTCTAAGTACATTATTCCATTCTTTCCAAGCTTCACTTAATAATGACCCCTCACTAAAAACTGAATTTGAACTTTCACAAAGTTCATGATATAATACTCCTACTGCTTCACCTAAAATCCTTCCAGTATCACGCAACTCCAAAAAATTAATTCCACTTGCTTGTTCTCCTCCAAAACAAACATCAACTCTCCCTTCCAAAGGTGAACCTTTATATTTTACATACAAAAATAAATCATCAGCTCCTTCTGGAGCTTCACTTAAATCAAACCCACTCTTATCTCTTTGATACGCAAAAGGCTGTATTGCATAAGCTCTCTCACTAGCTCCCCTTAACAAAAAAGGCAAATTAGCTACTGCATGACTAAGCCCACTTCTCAAATCAGATAATTCTATCCCAGAAACATCTCCAACATTCACCTTTGCTCCAACTCTACCAAATGATTCTAAAGCAACAATATAATCATTACCTCTAGTTAAACAGATTCTAGGATCAAACAAAAAGTCTTCACCTAATTCCTCCTTATATTTTGCAACGAATCTTCCAACCTCAGAACTAACATATTCTGGCAGGTCATTTCCAATTAATCTTAACATATAAACACCTCAAAACTCTCTATTTATAAACTATTTCACACAAAGGCTCTGTAGAAACCCTCTCGGGGGCGCCTCCGCAAAAAGAGACTATCTTCGCTAGAGCTTAATCAAACGACCTGAGCCGTTTAGGCGAACGCGAAGAAGAGCCTATTCAACCTCGCCCCGAATTGAGGGTTTCTACAGAGCCCACACAAAAAACTACTAATATAACCTCAAGCCAACCATAACCTTTAAAAAAGCCCAAACCGCCAAACAGCAAACATGAAAGCAATCAAACAATTTTATGAAGAAAAGTACAAAATTCTTCTAATCATCCCTTTCATCTTACTATTCGCAGCATTCGTCCAAATCGGACTTCAAACAGCAGCAACAGGCGATTTTGTTAACAAAGGTGTATCTCTTAGCGGAGGATCAACTATCACTATAACTGACACAACAACTAGCCTAGAAACCATAGAATCCACCCTACAACAAGAATTTCCAAACGCAGAACTAAGCGCCAGAACCTTAGGCAAGACAGGAATCATCATCGAATCAACGATCCAAGACGAAACTAATCTGCAACTTCTAACTGACTCAATCACTGAGTTAGCAGGAGTAACAGAAGATCAACTAACTACTGAAGTTATGGGTTCTTCCTTAGGTGAAAGTTTCTTTAAACAAACCATGATTGCTTTATTAGTAGCATTCTTACTAATGGGTGTAGTAGTTTTCCTATATTTTAGAACTTTGGCACCAAGCCTAGCTGTTATCCTTGCAGCAGGGTCAGACATTATTATTACTGTAGCAATTTTCAACTTAACTGGCCAAAAGCTCCAAACAGCTGGAATCGCAGCACTATTAATGCTTATAGGTTATTCTGTAGATACAGACATCTTAGTTACAACTCACCTTCTAAAGAGACGTGGCCAAAAACAGCTTATGAAAAGGGTCTACGAAGCTATGAAAACAGGTCTTACTATGGTTGCAACTACAATTATTGTACTTATCATCACCTTGATCTTAGTAAAAAGTGAAATTGTAAAACAAATCGCTTTAATTTTAGTAATCGGTCTTTTGGTAGACTTAATTATGACTTGGATCCAGAACGTAGGAATCTTAAGACTCTACCTTGAATCTGTTGGTGAAAAGCACGAGAGGCAAAAAGAGCAAGTTCAAGCTAAAGAACACTCTAAGCAACATAAGCATCACTCAAAACAAAAAGAATCTAAAGCACCTAAGACAACAGCAGAACTTCATCAAGAAATCATGAAAGACGCTGACAAAAAAGAATTACATACTCAATAATATAATTAAAAAAAGAAAAGCAAAAATGGGAAAAGCAAAAAAGATCTTCACAAATTTCAGAGTAATCCTATTATTAGTTTTCCTAGTCTTTGCTCTAACTTCAATTTTCACATTAAATCCAAGCAACTGGTTCGCAACTGGAGTTACTATCCAAAGTATAGAAACAAATTCCTTAGCAAGTGAAGCTGGTATGTCTAGTCCAGATACTAAAACATCTCCAATGCAAAGAGAAAGAATATTGCAAATAGACAACACTAAAATAACAAGCACGGACCAATTCTACGAACTTACAAGCAATCTAGAACCTCAAACACCTATTAGAATCACTACAACTGAAGCTACTTACACTATTTTAACTCCAACCATTTCAGACGATACAATAGATGAATCCTCAAATAATAACGATACAACTAACTCAACAAACCAAACAAATAACATTAACACAATCTCTCCAGGTGAAGAAATCAGCCTAGGAATCTCAGTAACGCAGCCTGCTAAAAACAACTTAAGAAAAGGCCTTGACCTAGCTGGTGGAACCAGAGTCTTACTAGCTCCAACAGAACGTGTCTCAGAAGAAACTCTAGAAGTTACAGCTGAAAGTCTTAACGAAAGACTAAACGTTTACGGTCTAAGCGACATCAGTATTACTCCAGCAACAGACCTAGCAGGAGACCAATACATTGTAATTGAAATCGCTGGTGCAACTGAAAAAGAAGTAAGAGAATTGTTATCAAAACAAGGTAAGTTCGAAGCAAAAATAGCTAACCAAACTGTTTTCTCAAGTGCTAACGAAGATATCACTTACGTTTGTAGAAGTGCTGACTGTTCTGGTATCGACCCACAACGTGGATGTCAGGCACAACAAGATGGTTCACACATTTGTTCATTCTCATTCGCTATCAGTTTAAGTCCAGAAGCAGCACAAAAACAAGCAGACCTAACAGAAGAACTAACTATAGAATACACTGCAAATTCAAGATATTTAAGTGAAAGCCTTATCCTCTATTTAGATGATGAAGAAGTAGATTCATTAAGAATTGGTGCAGATCTGCAAGGAAGACCTGTAACAGACATTTCTATTTCAGGTTCAGGTTATGGTAATGGTCAAGATAACGCTATTGAAGACACTTTAAACAATATGAAGAAGCTTCAAACTATTCTAATCACAGGTTCACTTCCAATAGAACTAGAAATTGTTAAGATGGACACTATCTCTCCTGAACTTGGAGAAGAATTCTTAGACAATCTTACCATTGTAGCAATCATCGCCATCCTAGCTGTTTTCACAACTATCATGCTTAGGTATAGAAAACCAAAAATCGCAATCCCAATGAGCCTTATCATGCTCTCAGAGATAGTTTTAATCCTAGGTTTCGCAGCCCTAGTAGGTTGGAACTTAGACTTAGCTGCTTTGGCTGGAATCATCATCGCCGCCGGTACTGGTGTTGACCATCTTATCATTATCAGTGATGAAACTCTTAAAGGCGTCTCACAAAAAACCAAATTAACAGAAAAAATCAAAGCCGCTATGGCAATTGTTATGGGTGCTTACTTCACAACTGCTGTAGGAATGCTTCCTTTATGGTTCGCAGGTGCTGGACTCCTAAAAGGTTTCGCTTTCACAACTATTATGGGTATTACTTTAGGTGTATTTGTTGCAAGGCCAGCTTACGCAAACATTATTAGAATTCTTTTCGACTCTGATGATGAATAAACTATTTCATTTCTTTTAATCTCATCAAACCAATTTCCTTAACAGCATCTTCTTTAGATATTTTCTGCTTCTTCATCTCAACTGTAAATTCCTTCATTAAAAGTCTAATTTTCTCTCTCAAATCTCCCATAACTACTAAAGAACCAATAATTTTATAAGAATCTATCTGAAACTAGACCAAATACAATGAAATCAAACATCCAGACTCAAGATGGACCAGAAGAAATAATCGCTTCAGGCAGAATTCTAGAATTTGTAAAAATCCCTATGAAACTTGAAGATAGGAAAGTCATTTTTGAAATTGCCAGACGTGCTCCAGGTGTCAGACTCATAATAAAAAACAAACAAAACCAATACCTAATCACAAAAGAATTCAGATACGAAATCAAAGATTACGACTATAGACTCCCAGGTGGAAAAGTCTTTGACAAACTAGAAAACTATAAACAAATCAGAAACAACAAAACCCAACTAAAAAACGCATCCAAGGCAGCAGCAATCAAAGAGTGCCAAGAAGAAACTGGATACACTCCAATCAAAACAGAACTTATCCACATCTCCAAGTGTGGAACTACTATAGATTGGGACCTCTACTATTTTCTAATCACAGTTGACCAAGACAATCAAAAAGAGCAATCCTTAGAAGATGGTGAAAACACAAGGAAATCAAAGATTTCCTGTGCTGAAAATCTTGGATTTTCATGCATCAAAATAGAGTGGAAAACAAAAGAAGAACTACTCAAACTCACATTAAACAACCAAATCAAAGAAGATCGGAGCGCCGCAGTGATCCTAAGGCTCCTTTTAAACGAAGATTCTTAAAAATAGCCTAAAACAGCTAAATATTCTCTAAATGTATAACCTTTATTTCTTCAAACATCCCAAAGTCTTTATCTCTTGTAACCAACGTCAAATTATGTTCCTTAGCTTGACTAGCAATCAAATAATCGGCTAATGGCAAAATTTTTCCTTGTGCATTATACTTTTTTCTAAGTTCACCTAAAATTTCCGCAGTCTTTTTCGTAGGAAGAAGTAAAGGAAACTTTTGCAAAAACCCATAAGCTAAATTAAAATTATTAGGTGACCTTCTCAAGATTCCAAAATAAAATTCAAAATAGGAAACAAAACTTATAAACACTGGCGCAGGATACCTCAAAGCCAATTCTTTCAAACTAGAGATAGTTTCCTTCTTCCCTTTCTCCAAATCTATAAGAATTGAAGAATCAAAAATCAAGGTCATCTCTAAAACTCCTTTGCTTACGAAGAGAAATTATCTCTTTTTCTATATCCTTTGCTTCTTCCTCCGTTATAATCGGATCTCCCCCAAGAATATCGTCCCAAAAAGTCTTACTTTCTTTCTTATAAAAAGCAATCAATTTCTCAAAAAAAGAACCTAAAGTATCATCATTTCTTGAAGCAAGCCCCTTAAACTCAGCCCAAGTCTCTTCAGTAACTCCCTTAATAGTCTTAACTTCTGCCATAAAAGTAATAAAGTATTACTTTTATTTAAATCTTCCTTATAATAATAAGAGAATACTTAAAACGCATAAAATATTAAGAAAACCTACAGAAAATATCCTTAATGGTCAATTATTAACCTAAAAATTCCAAAAACAGACCAAAAAGAACAAAATATTAAGAAAAACTACAGAAAATATCCTTAATAGCATAAATTTATAAAGAATAACCCTTTCTACACCTTAGATGGTATCAGAATATGACATTTTTTACATAATTGCTAGAAAAGGCACTTGCACTATTTCTAATATCAATAAATACCTAGGAGAAAGAAAAAGTAGCTACAACTCTATCTACAATCACATCTCAGAACTTAAAAAAAACAAACTAATCTCAAAGAAAAACAAAACTTTCCAAGTAATCAACTCTAAAAAAAGCCAAGATCTTTACAACATTATCCATTTTTGTATTAAAAACAACCTTTCATACAATTTCTTATTAAAAGAATCAGTTATCAATTTCATTTTAGACATAGCTCCTAGAGAATATTTCTACTCTAACAGTACAGACATCAGCCAAAAAACATTCACAGACTATACCAACACCTTAGCAAAATATGGATTTGTTTTAATATTTAGTAAAAAGCCACTAAAAGCAAAACTCTTAGAAAACAACTTCCTAAAAAACCTTCTTAAATATCACAAAAAAGACAATACTTTTGATCAAACTAAAAGACAAGACATCATTCCTTTAATTAAAAAAGAATTATCTAAATACAAAAAAATAAAGAAGCAAGATAATATAGATTTATTCAAATTAGAAGAAAAATCCCAAATCTCTTTCATCCATCAAAGTTTAAGTTTAGAAGGAAACCCTTTAACCTTACCTGACACTCAAAAGATCCTAACTGGACAGAGCATTTCTAATTACACTGCGAATAACATTCAAGAATTAATGAACTACAAAAAAGCAGTAGACCTAATGCTAGAAAATGCAAACAACAACAAAACAATCACCAAAGAACTTATTCTAATCTACCACAAAACAGCTATGTACCACACTTTTGGTGCAGGAGAAATCAGAAAACATGACGTCAGAATCAAAGGTAACCCTAATTTCAAAACAGCAGCTTGGCAACAGATAAGCCAAAAACTAGACCATCTCCTTACTCTTTATGATGAATTCAAAAAAGAAAAAAACAAAACCTCAAATGATCTTAAAAGAATTATCTCCTTCGCTGCATTTTTCCATAACGAATTTCAAAGAATTCACCCTTTTAATGATGGTAATAGTAGAACTTCAAGACTACTAATGTTTCACATTTTAAGAAATCACAAAATTCCAATCTTAGACTTTCCTTTAGGCTACTTCGATCAATATCTAAACCTAACTAAAAAATCTAACGAAAGAAACGACCTAGAATTTGAATATCTAATCCAAGAATTAATCCTAATGGACCTAAAAAAGCTCAATTACCAGATATAACTTAATCAAAACCTTTATTTAAACTAAAACTAACAAAAAACACATGACCTTCATATGCGACATTATCAAAAAACTCCTTAAAAAAGAACCAACCTCCCCTTCAGAAGAACCTTCTGCTCCAATTACACCTACAATAGTCTACAATCCAGCTGACAACACTTCCCCTCTAGAAAATATAGACAAATTCTACGAAGCAAACGAAGCTACTATGCTAAGACACCCAAACCATATTGTACTAGTTGAAGCAAACACCGGACGCTACAGTTTCCACAATGGACATGAAGATGCCAATAGATACCAAGCCCTCAAAAGAAGTCAAGGTTACACTAAAGACTTCTTTATGTTAGCTTTGGACCATGAAGCAAAAATGATAACTGCTTTTGAAATAGACGAATTCAAATTGTTTGATGTAAAATACCATACATAACTAAACATCTTCTACTCTACTTCTTCCCACGCACAATAACCAGCAACCAATGCACTGCATAAGGCAAAGTAAAAGCAATAGAATAAGCAGCCCCATAGAACCAAACTTCAAACAGATCTGCACCAAATACAAAGTGAGAATCAAGTAAACTATAAATCAACCCAACCACTAACATACTCAAATAAGACAATAATAAACAACTAAACAGCAAAAACACATGATGCTGCGCTTCAAATTCTGAATGTATATGTATAAATGCCAAATACAAAAGCCCAGCAAACAAAGCAAAACCCACAAACAAAACTGAAAATAAAGCCCCAGAAAATACAAACCACAATGGAGAAACAACCAATCCAAACACAAAAGCAACCACAAAAGCCACGAGCATAAACACAAAAAACATCAAATCCTGCGACTTCCCATGAAACTTATGCGTCCCCATCAACTTTTGCTCCAGATCCTTAATCTCAGAACTGGCCCAATGCTTTCTTTTCCCACGATCCAAAGTCCCTACATGCGCCATTAGAAACCTCTAATCAAACTCCATAGCTAAAAAAGAAGCTAATTTTTCATATTCACGTTTGCTTCTTCCCCACCAATACTTTGCTCCAACTGGCATCTGTGCGTGCTGAGCCTTCTGAACTTTCCTATCATGCCTAACGTTAGCAATTACTCGACTACCTAATATAGATTCAACTTCCTCAACAGACATCTCATGCCTCCCTTTGTTGCTCTTGTTAAGTACAATCCCAGTAACAGTATTATCTTTTGCATCTGCCAAAGTCAAACTTTTAAGCGCTTCCATTACTGAACTAAGCTGTGGATTAGTTATAATCAAAGTCTCATCACTGTGCTTCAATAAATGATGTAGTTCAGGTCCAAGCCCACTAGGAGCATCAATCAAAACAAAGTCACAGGTCTTCTCTAAATGATTAAACAATTTCCCAATTTTGGACGGATTTGTCTTTTGAAACTCTGCATATGATGGACTTGCTGGAATAAACGAAAATCCACTATCATGCTCATGAATCACTTCTCGAAGCGCTTTTTCTCCTCGAATAAAATGATTCACAGTTCCTTTAGGATCTAAAACCCCTAAATGCAAACCAAGATTAGCTGTAGCAAAATTAGCATCCACCAATACTACTTTTTTCCCAAGCCCTGCAAGTGCATGTCCTAAATTGACAGTCGTAGAAGTTTTTCCCACCCCTCCTTTTCCTGACAAAAGTGTAATAAACCGTGTCATACAAACTAAAAACACACAATAGAACTTAAACCTTTTGCTTCATTATCAAATTTCATTTCTCAAACAAAACATTTATATAATCAAAAAGACTACAAATCTGGGTGCTAAACTAGTGGTTTACTTTACAGAAATAAAAAAGACACAACATTATATTGAAGAACATGAAAGAGAAGTTCCTTGGCACAAAGTAGTAGAACTTATTTTTACTATCAAAAATCCTAGGAAAAAAGGAACTAAGTTTGAAATCGAACAAGCCGGATATTATTTACTATTTGAGATCAAAGACAACATACTTTACGTAATAAATGCAAAAAGAAATAGGTAAGAAAATGAACTGTCCAAAATGCGAGAAAAAATTAAGGAAAATACAAGTTAAAGTAGAAGACGCAAGTCAAAAAGTAACTAGCTATCAATGTAACAGTTGTGACTATTTCAGCTTTGAACCTATTTCCTCACAAAAAGTTATTGAAGAATTAAGAGAATCTCCTTTAAAAATCAGACAAAAAATTATCAATCTCTCTGGCGGAAGACTAGGAACTTACTTCAACAAAAACATTATCAGAAGCTTAAATTTACATAGTGGAGATGAAATTGACATATCTATTCCAAAAAAAGGCAGACTAATAATTGATATCATCAGATAGACTTAATTTCTTCATCTAAAACACTTCCAAATAACCATGTAATAGCATTCCATTCATGATATTATTTGCAAGTTCCTTATTCCTTACTTTTTTAATATTGTTGTACACAAACACTTGTATTTTCCTTCCAAACTCTTTCTCAAATGCCTTTAAATCAATCTTTTTTTTAGAACTGGTCTCAATATACAAGTCAATATCACTACTTTCAATATCTTCCCCAAGAGAATAAGATCCAAAAACTACAATGGAAGGGTTACTCAAATAACCAACTAAAAAATCAATCAGATCTGAAGCTGCCAAAGTTCTATAATTAAACAATTTTTTCTCAAGCAAAAACATAGAAGAACTTCTATCTGCAGAATACAAATGCACACCAGCAACTTCATAACTAGTCAATATCCCTTCTTCCTCAAGTTCACGACTATATCTAATAGCAGAAGGTAAAGCTACTTCAACTTCCCGCTCAATCTGCCTAACTCTAAGCTTCTTTGTCGGATTCATAAAGAAATATTCCTTTATCTTTTGTTTGACATTCTTTCTTTTCATCTGATAACTAAAATTATCAATTGATATTTAAACTTATCGTAAAGAAACATCAAAAAAGAACTATTTAAATACCTAACTAACTAACTAACTAACTAACTAACTAACTAACTAACTAACTAACTAATGGGAATATTCAAAAAAAAACCAAAAACAAAAGCTGAACTTGAAAAACTAATAATTGAACTCAGAATGGACGTCTTCATTGTATGGTCAAAATTACAAAGAAAAGCTTCAGGAACAAATGGAATTCCTGCGAACATCTGGGACGAAACAGTAAGAAAAAAATGTGGAAGAAAATATAGAAAAGTTTTAGCTTCAATGGAAGAACTTGAAATTAAAGAAAAAGACCTCAGCAATAAAGCAAAAGAAGCATTTAAAGACACAAAAGGTTGGTTTCACAACTATCCTTAATATTATTTTCTTTAATTCATTCTAATAAAAAAATCAACATTTTTCTAAACTCAATCTTCTTCTTCTTTAACCAACCCTAAAAACAAAAGT
Organism: uncultured Methanosarcinales archaeon; assembly: GCA_964527395.1. Classification (GTDB taxonomy): domain Archaea; phylum Nanobdellota; class Nanobdellia; order Woesearchaeales; family GW2011-AR9. The sequence continues at coordinate 77,296 of CAZGQD010000003.1, read as the reverse complement.
GAAAACGAAAAGAAATTGTTCAAATACCACTCAATCGCCTCTAAATGATCAATATTAATCACCACAGTCCGAGTATCTTTTTCATTACCATGAAACAACATCCCAACATGACGCCTATACTCATTGATTCTGTCATACTCTCGCTTCAATAGCTCCTTTATAAAGAAATAAAAGCCCAAATATTGCTGCAATTTCTCATCATCTTCATAAAGCCCCATAAGCTTCTTCACAGCTAAAGCAGGACTCTTAGGTATTTTCTCAATCAAACCCTTTTCTTGAGCATGCATTAGATACCCAGTAACCAAAAGATCATAGAAACTCACAAATCGAAGTAGTCCATTATGTAATACATCACTAGTACGAGTATACTTCAAACTAACAAAAACAATATGTTCAATCCTCTTAAGCTCCTCTCGAGCCTCAAAAACATGTTCTTCCATTAGATTATTCACAACTTCTTAAAATTTCACAATTTTCCTGCAAAAAAGTCAAGTACTCCCTTACAGAACTAACAGAAATAACTTGAACTTTATAATCCTTTGCACAAATCACATAATCTGAAGGTCTTGAGAACGATTTTGGCCCACAATCATAGTTCTCTATCATAGATTTTAGACTATCTCTTTTAGCCAAAAACCCTTCAAAAACACTAAAATGAACAGAACCTAACCCCTCTAAATCACCATGAGCCCCTACAGAACTAGCCACAGACGAGTAAGCCTCAGACAAAATCACCATACAACGAACTAATAAACGACTATCTTTAACTTGTGGATAACTCACTTCTAGAATATGTTTTACAGACGCTATTTTATCAAAAATTTCAGACTTGGACTTCATTACTCTACTCACTAAACCTAATTTACTCTTTTTTAGCAGATAATTCCATGATAGCTTCAGCCAGATCTCCTTTAGACCCTGTAATAGCTTCAATAGCCCGTTCCCGACTAACTCCAGTTTGTGCAATAACTACTTGTACGTCTTCATCAGAAATGCTAGGGTTATCGTCATAGCTCTCCTCATTATAAGGTCCAACTATTTGAAAGGTTTCTTGCCCCATCATGTTCACTCGCTGTACAGAAACATTAGAATCAAACACCAATTTCTTATCTTCAAGCTCAATAATAACTTTACGAGCACCTAGATCAACTTGCTTGATGCCCATCTTGTTCATCATTTTCTGCATTTGTTTTGGATTAACCCCTGGGAACACTTTCAAATCAACTCCTTATATCTTCTAAACTAAATATCTATTACCTAGAACATGCAAAAGTATCAAAAGTACAAAAATCACTACACTTGCTATAATCACTGCATGCGGTGAGAACTGAATCTTACTAGAAGCTTCATCAAAATACCGTGTAAGTCCTCCTTGTCCAGAAGGCATGTGTACTTTGTTATCTTTTGCCATTTTTTCTTTACTAACCTTAAATTTTTATCCTCAAAGGAAAAATGGCGACTGGAAACTCTTAGTTTCCATGTATGCCATAATCAAACTAACAAATCCACCTATTTATATATAAACCCTTTGCAAAGAAAACTAAAAAAATCAATTAAGTCTCCTCTCAAGCCCAACTTCATTAAAATAAGTCACATTGTTAGCCCCTTCTCTATCAAAAGACCTAACTGATCCTCTAGTCCCTGGTTCAAACGGTTTATCTGTCTTCAAATAAAATGGAAACACCTTCCTTCTATCCTCAACCAAAGAATTCTCATCATAACCTTCAACTTCCTTGTCTTCCTCTAAAGCATAACCTTCATCAGCTAATTCTTTTAAGGTCCTATACAATTCACTCATAGTTATATAAAAACCAACTTCACTATTCTCATGCATAAATCCTCTTCCATCTTGTTCTAAAGGAATTAAATCTCTTCTAGTTAAATCTCTTCTTCCCATCTCCCCTTCAATCATACGAATCAATTTAACTGGACTTCTCCATTCCTCACGATCCAAAAAAGAATAAACATCTCTCTTTATATTTCCAGTAAGTTCCATAATCACTCAAGCCTCCTTCTGATATTAAATCTACTCAATCTTCCAGAGCTAATTCTTAGATCTAAGCTTCGATAAAAATCTCTCATAAAAACCCAAAATAATGCCTTATTTATAAAAATTAAGCAATAAAAACAAGAAAAAAGTGTAGTCACGCAATAGGCCACCTTCTGTATACTCCAAAGCAGCACAATAAAGTACTACCGATAAGCATTTGGAAGCATTCGACTAAGCGTCAAAGACTTGCACCAGAGCGGTTTCGCCGTTTCATCGTTCCCTAAGTTTCAAACAGTCAAGTGATTAACTCCCTTCACTCACGCAAAGCTTCACACATATCATTCCAAGAAAATCATATGATTTTCTGGCCCTAAAAACACAAAGTGTTTTTAAGTGCCTAGACTTAGGACGTGTCGTTTCTGTTCCAGAGCCCTGAATTTCTCCAGCTCCTAAAAAGGAGGCTCATTTACGGTGGGCGGACCTTCCTCAGCATCAATAAAGATACCGTCAGCTTCCTAGCGTAATCTACAATAAGCAAAATACAGCTCATTTTTATAAATCTACTCCAAAATCCCAACCAAAACCCTTTTAAAAGCACCATATGCAGCATATACATTATGCCATTACCAAATTTACCTAGATTAGGAAGAGCTTCTCTTCCTTCTGTAAGAACTACTAGTCCTCCAAGAGGAAGAAAAAAAAGAGTAGACTTCAATTATGATACTGGTCATTCTATTAATTCAGAAAATGCTCAAGGAAGAAGATTAACTGATCTTCTTTTTATAACTCAAAAAGACATAATGGCTAGAGCAATCTCTACTGCCGTTGAAAACCAAATAATTCCTGGAAGAACAAACCCAAATACTGTTCCTGGATCACGAATATTAACTGAAATGAATGGATACATAATAACAACTTCAAATGAAACTCTTTATGAAATAGCTACAGGAAATCAAAGAACCCTTAGTCAACCTGACACAGTTGCTTATCTTGAACTATCCCCTAACCTTACTTCTGTTGTTATTCCAATAAATCCTAATAAAAATCCTGAAAGACACTATCAAGTAATTCTTAAACACTGGAGATCTGCTCTCCCTGATGGAGTTAGCTACGCTAATGCAAGTAGTAAAAGACCAAAAGGAGTTCCTCACCACCTTTGTTTTGTTTCTAGAGTTCCATTGATTGGAGAAACAGGACAAATTTCAATTGAATCAACCTTCACAGAAACTCCTGATGCAAGAAGAAAACTTAATTTATTCCATGTAGAATTAAGAAAAACAGAAAATGCTTACATATTAACCCCAACAACAACTGACACCACAACTCTTTATTTCAAAAAAATCACCTAAATAACCACAAACTCAACCTTCTTCTTTTCAAGCAACTCAACCATCCCTGGAACATGCCCAGCTCCTACAACAGCCAACATATCAACACCCTCATTCTCTTCTTTCCGACTCAATCGAACAAGTCCATTCACCATAACTTTATTACGATCATGAATCAAAACCTTATACAAACTAGGATAACGATTCTCCAAATGCCCAACCATCAATTTAACAACTTCAGATGAAGGCACAGATGTCAAATCAAAACTCTTAAACCCAACCTTCTCAAGATACTTCTTCTGAAACAAGATAGCATAAAAAAAGTCATAAACCATCCTCATTTTATCCATAAAAGAAAACTCAGTTGAAAAAGCCCGAAGTGTTTTATCTATTCTACGATCAATCAGAGCCAATTTCAATTTGTTTTTAGCAGACAAAACTACAGCAGTCTTCATCTCTTCTCCTGGCATCACTCCAACCACACGTCCAAGCTTCTGCTGAACATACCTACCTAACACAGCAAATAAATACCCTACAACACCTACTTGAAAGATCAAACGAGGCGATAAGCTCCCAGATTCCTTAGAAAACATACTTTTGAGTCGTATCGGATCAAGCTCCACAGCCACAACAGAGTACTTAAGCGACCCAACTTCCTTTTTGATCTGCGCTACACTAGCAGATGAAATATGCGACGTTCCTAGTAGATATATCACCATTATGCCTACAAAAGCACAGAAAACTATATAAACTTACATCCCAAATTCTTCTCAGGTGAGGTGAATTTACTATGCTTAAAATGAAAAAAGTATCTCAAACATACGATATTAAGGTTTACACAGATTCAGGTGACTACTTTGGTGACGTTGAAGACAGTATTATTACTAGTAACAAGGTTTTCGGGTGGAAAATCAGATCAACAAAGAACTCATTCCTATCTAGAGTTTTAGGAAGTGCTAAGGGTGTTATTGTACCACATCAATTAGTTAAAGCTGTTGGCGACATCTTAATTATCTCTAAGAGCGCAGTTCCAACAGGTTCCAGCGAACCAGCTAACTAAGACAACAAAACAAACTCATACACAAAAGAGTCCACATAAACATCCAAAGTCATTGACGTGGTTGTCTCCTCGCTGGCAATTAAATTCAACTGAAGAGTATATTAACGAGCATTTTTGTTGTTTTTCAACAAAAATTAAGAGCGAGTGGTCACGCCTGCATTAACGCCTGACAACCACATAAATGACTAAAAAAAAGTCATAAAAAGGTAATACCATGCCAAAACCAATGTATGAAAAGTTCTTCAAAGATCTTGTCAACTACAATCTTTCACGGCAAGATTCACAAGAGCTTCAAAGAATTTTCCCTAAAGCAGGATAATTCAAGAACTCTATTTACCAAAAAAATCTTCTTTTTCTAATTTTTCAACTATTGCATAAAACAGTTCTAATATCTCTGGAAAAGGCTCAAAATATTTAACTTTGTAAGAAAACAACTTCTCCTTAGACCATCCTGCCCATTCTTCTTTATGGTCCATACAATGCAAGAAGGCATCAAATTTGTCTACCATCATTGCAAACTTAGCTTCTTGACTTTCCCAAGCCTCAAACTCCAAAAACAGCGAATAAAACTTATCTCCAAACCCACTAGCAAACTCCTCCTTGAACTCCAGCGCTGCCACCATTTCTTCTTGAGCCTTCTTCCTTCTCCCCTCAGTATCACTAATACAAACATCTCCACATTTGATCTCCACAAAGTCATGGTACATAAGCAGCTCTAACACCCTCAACCTATCAACTTCAACAGAAAATCGACTCATCAAATAATCAGCCAAAACCATTGCACTCCAAGAATGCTCCGCAGGGTTATCACGACGCACCAAACCGCTCTCAGTCACAACTGTCCCAGAACGCTCAATAGCCTTCAAACCATAAATAGCTCTAATCTTCAAGAACGAATCAATATCAACTACCATAAAAATACTCAAAACCACATCTCATTAAAAACCTTACCTACAAAAACAACAATTTCAACCCAGACAATACCACAACCACTACAAATGCCTTTCTAACCCAAACATTCCCTTTATTAACAGCAACTTTCACATCATAGTAACCTCCAATACTCATTCCTATCAATATTGCAATTCCAAGCCAAAAATCAATCAAACCATTGATTCCAAACACTATCAAAGATACAATAGACAAAAAAAACCAAGATATTTGATCTGTTGCATTTGCTTGAATAAAAGTTAAACCAAAAAAAGATACTAGAAACAATAACACTATAGGTCCTGATCCTGCACTTATAGACGCTCCAAAAATCATTGCAAGTAAATACAACGGATACAAGGAAAGCGAAGCTTTCCTGTACAGGAAATCCTCGATTTCCTAGTACCTAATTATTTTCTTCAAATTAGAAACTTTCTTTTTAATCAAACCTAAATCTTTCTTAAAAAACACAACTGGCAACAAAAACAAGATAGCAAACCCAACAACTTTTGTCAAAGCAGCCTCATTCACACTAATTATTATCTTAGTTCCAATATACCCTCCAATTATCCCCAACAAAGACAACAAAGGGACATATTTCCAAACAATCTTTTTCTCCTTCCAAAACTTAGGGATAGACCCAAATATATGCCCAAGCAGACCAAATTTGTCTGTTGCAATAGCAACTTGTGGCGGAACTCCTGTAAAAATCAAAAAAGGTATTGATATCAATCCTCCTGCTCCAATAACTGAATCAACAAAACCAGTAATTAGACCTACAAAAACAACCAGAACAAAAGTAACTAATTCTACCATTAACAACTAAACTCTAACAACACAATAAAAACCTTCCTTTCTAAAAAGCCCAAATTAGCCTCCTTTTCCCTCAAATCCCCTAAAATGACCTTCTTTTGCTCTAAATCGGCCAAAACAGCCTTCTTTTCGCCCAAATAGCTTAAAACAACCTTCTTTTGCTCTAAATCAGCCAAAATAAGCTCTAAATTGAAAAAGAAAACAACAAAGAACACCAAACCAAAGATCCAAACTCATATACACATACAGATCTTCAGAAAAACCCTCTTTACTTCCAGAATCCAAGCATCTACAGCAGTATCTATTGGTTCAATAATCATCTTAGAACCTTAAAATAGAACTTTATTTATAAAATTTAATTTAAAAAAAAAATTAACAATAAATTTTTAATACAACTTCCGATTCATCAGCTTCAAATACTTGTACTTGATAACCCTCAATTTCTGCTCTTTCACCAATTGTTACATATTCTTGTCTTGCGTTAAGCTGAATCAAAGCTGAAGTTTCATCTGCGCTAAGCTGAATATAATTTCCTACAACTCCTTCACTTTCAATACTAAAAGAAGCTCCTGCTTTAATATCACTAAATTCATTACAAGAAATTTTCTGACGAACACAAGCTCCTTCTGAACAATAATAACCTGGATCCAATACATCTGCACAAACAAAATTTTCTTGAACTATCTCAGCACCTGAACAAGATCGCTCAGCCAAAATTTCATCACTTAAACAATAATCACTCATACTTGAATAATATTCATATCCTCCAGAAGCAGGCCACAAACCAGAAGTATCTCCTCCCCATATATAACTATCACCATCTTCTGATTCACATGTTACACAAGTATCATCAACACACATTTCATCTTCTGTACAAATAGAGTTTCCACATAAATCTATTGAAGGGATCCTAGAAGAATCATCAGTAACCAAAATACCTTTTCCCTCTAAAGAACCTGTTTTCACAGCCATTCCGGCAATAGCTCCATCTCCTGAATCTAAACTAACACCACTAGAGTCTCCCCCAGTAAACATCATAACTAATCCTACTACAGCTACAATTGCTACAACTGCAACCAAGTAATTTCCTGTTTTGTTATTTCCCATTTTTTATTTTACCTCAAATTTGATTTAACTAGTATATCTCTTCACTTTCCTTTCAACATGGCGACTCTCAGCTGAACTTCCAAAAAACAATGGATGTCGTGTACCATCTGCTAAAGTTACATATGCTCCATGAAAAAAGTGATCAAAATTGTGCCCACTAATCTTTTTAACAGGAACCTTATGATGATCTGTCTTTTTACCATTCACATAACGTTGAATCTCAAGATGCGAAGCACTTAATTCATACATCTCTTCAACTTTACGTAATTTATGCAAAACAGCTGATACTACAAAATATATTGACACAAACAGTATCACTGACACAACTGCTGCAAAAGTATTCAAGTTAGGCTGTAAATACATATACAAAAACACCAGCCCAGATAAAACTATCAATACTGCCATTTCTACACGAAGTAATTGAAATTCACGCCTAGGAAACTTCCAATAAAACAAATCTTTACTAGCTGAAGATTTTGACCTTGAAGAACCTGAACTCTTAGACCTACTAGAAGAACTTTTCCTCTTAGCAGAAGATTTCCCCCTAACAGCAGACTTCTTCTTAACAACTTTTTTCTTAGAACTAGATTTCCGAGCAGCCACTTTCCTTTTAGAGCTTGCCTTTTTCTTACTCACTTTTTTTTTCTTTGCCATAATTAACCATCCTCATTTAAGTGGTGCTTTAGTCATACTTACTAATGACGCAATAAACATAAGTCCGAATGCGAGCATCAATAAAAAACCATATCTAACACTCATTGGATAAACTGCATATAATGAAGCTAAAAATCCTATAATAGAAGTCATAAAAAACGTAGAACTAATCGGCTTAGCTTTCCAACCTAAATTCTTCAAAATACCTTTTTTCTTAGCCATTCCAACAACCTCTAACTACTCTTAACCATCACTATAACCAATTAACTAGTATAGAAAAGATACAATCGCTTATAAGGTTTTCGAGAAACACGATGCTGGGTACTTAAGCTGGCCTTTATGGAAAAATCATTTTCCAGACGCTGAATTTTAGCAAATTCATCATTTTGCGATTTTATAATAAAAGTCCTATGGCGCTTGGCCAGACTTACCGCAGGTCTAAACAACTACGCAATAATTTTTGTTCTATTTCATGAACAAAAATGCTTGTTGTTGGTGTAATTTCATAATGTAATTGCCAGTGAGGAGGCAAGCGCGCCAAAGACTTTGCATTAATTATCGCAAAAGGCCAGAACAAAGACCTAGCATCAGAAACACGGCTCTGTAGAAAACCTTAACGAAGTGGGTACCAGAAATGTTCCATTTCTAAGTATGTATGGGGGGCGTCTATGCAGAATGCAGAATTCAAAGAATTATGCGTCTGGAAACACTTTGTGTTTCCACGAATCACTAAAACTTCGAAAGAGCTATACAATTCGACCTGAGTGAGGCACGAACGAACACGGAGAAGAGCCTATTCATTTATTTTTTCTTGAAAACTTGGCGAATAGTCAAGTCCCGAAAAATCTTTGAGGATAAATAAGCCAGGAGAGCTTTGCTCGACATTGGCCTCGCCCCCATCGAACGTAGTGAGATTTTCTACAGAGCCGAGAAACACAAAGGATCAAATAAGATCAAACCTTAGTCTACGAAGATAAAAACACTTAATCACACATCAAAAAACATCAATAGTCCAGAACAGTTATAAAAAACACTCAAAATAACAACAAAATGAAGCTAATAGAAAAAGTCAAAGATTTATCAGAAAAATATATTCAAAATCCAGAAAATAGGGCAATACACCCTAAAAAATACAAAGCAGCAATTTTAACTACTTCTATGTTAGGCATAGCTCATCTACCACCAGAACGCCAAGCTAAAATTGCAAAGTTTGCTAACTTACCTGAGAACACTTTTTCTATTTATGACAGTATAGCTGCAGGAATAATTGCAAACTCAATTTTCCTTACTTCTGCAATGGGAATTAGAAATCCTCCTGAAAGTGCTTACAATGCTGCTCAAAAATTAAATAGCTTCTCAGAAAACCATAACTTTGGATTAGATGAAATTTGCCTAGGATTTGCAGCTTACTTCACTATTTGTCACAGTGCAAGGCTTGCATATTCTCATTTTACAAAAAAAGCCTCTGTATCACCAACCGTTACATCTGTTGGAATTTACTTTGTTGACAAAATAGGAACAAGAGGCTTTGACGCAATCAAAACTTATTTACAAAACAAAAATAACAAAACAAACTAAAACCCTTTCTCCTTCATGAATCTCTTCACAACAGCAGCTGCCTTTTTACGCTTCTTTTGATGAGCTTCTAAAAATACAGTCAATTTGTCAATCAAATACTGCTTCAGCTCACCACTAAGCATTTTACCTGATTTATAATCAGCATAAACCTTCGCCAACTTCTTATCATCAGGCTCCATTCCAAAATAAAGCATTTGATAAGCTACATCAATATCTGGATCGCCACCAAGTCTACGATGCTCTTCAAGTGTAGCACGTCCCCCAGAAAAAGCATATTTCTTAACCTTTCTAGCTGCCTCAAAAGCAGAATCAGTAAGCGCAATATAAGAACTAGAGTCAGAGGAAGACATTTTACCTCCTTTTAAACCAGACATAAACTTATGATTGGTTGAACTAGGTGGCACAAACTTAACTTCTTTAAACCTTTTAGCCAGATCTCGTGCTAAACGAAGGTGCGGATCTTGATCAGCTCCTACTGGAACTATAACAGGCACCGGTTTCTTAGAAAAAGGAGCAACTTGAACATGCAACATATCTGCTGCCTGAAGGAGTGACGAAGAAAGTTTCCCAGGATCAACATCACCATAAACTGCCTTAAATTCATTATAAGTTACATGCCGACCAAACATATTTGCAAGTGAATAATACGCATTAGATTTTGCTCCATCTAATGAGCGAGCTGACTGAAAATAAAAATCACACTTTGATAAATCAAGCCCTAGAGCAACATAATTAGTAAGATATTCTTGAATAGCTACTTTACGTAATTCTTTCATATTTGGATTACGTGAATTATAAGCTTCCACATCTGCTACTGCCAAATATACTTTAGCCCCCAGTTTTTGATAGAAAATAACTTGATCTGCTACCATTTTATGACCAAAATGAAATTTCCCTGATGGCATCAGCCCAGTCATCATGGCAAACTCTTTCCCATTTTTGACACATTTCAAAATACGATCAAAATCACGACCAGCAAAAATCAAACCTCTACGAAATAAAACATTTTCATTAAAGACAGCAGGCAATTTAATCTCAGACATCTTAACTAGCCCAAAATCCCGAACAAGTTTGTCATAATCAATATTACCTTTAACTTCCCATGGAGTTACAACACTTTGTGAGGAACAAGCAACGTCAAGAGGACTTTGTCCGACATTAGCCTCTGTAGATCCTTTACCCTTAGCAGATTTCTTAGCGCCTTTTCCACCATTTTTCTGCTTAACCATAACTAAACTAAAAGAACTCAATTACTTAAAAACCTACTGTTTTAAATCATAAACAAACCAATAAGATCCATAATTAATCCTATGTTTTCTACTTCAGTTATATTTATAAAGAGATTCAAATAAAAAAATAAAATCTTCATAATATATTGGGACGGTGACAAATTTAAATGATATATGACCAATCATATTCTGTTCTTAACAGAAAAATCACTTCTTTTGCTAGAGACAATATGCCATTCAAAAAAAATGAATTAAACTACCTCTTAAAAATATTAAGTGATTACGACAACATTAGAATTCTTGATTATGGGTGTAACGATGGATTCCTTCCACATTTCATTAAAAAAAAACTTCCTAAAAAAAAATTCGAAATATGTGGAGCTGACATCAACGAACACGCTCTAAACCACGCAAAAAAAACATATAGCGATTTTAAATATTTCAAAATTAATAAAGATTTTTTCAGTAAAGAAAAATTTGATCTAATTATTATCTCACATGTTCTCGAACACATCAAAAAAAGAAAAATTTTCCTAAAACAAATAAAAAAGATCCTTAAAAAAAACGGGAACCTAATAATTACTGTACCACAAGAACGTATAAGAGGAGATTGCACAATCCCTCAATACATTGATAATATTTTTAAACTAAAATTTGAAAACCCTCACCTAGTAAGAATAAATTATTTATATTTAAACAAATTACTCAGAAATGAAAACCTAAAAATAACAGATCACCAATACAACAATTTCTTCTCTCAATTTACTTCCAAAAAACGCAGATTTGATTCAATGAGTCTTATCACAAAATGCAGCCCTATTCAAAATTAAACAATATTCTTCTCCATCATGGGGACCTGAGGATATTACTTGGGACAATGGACATCTTTGGACTAGTGACGAACTAACCTATCATTTCTATAAAACAAAGTTATAAAGCATTTAAAACTCTACTCCTAACAAATCCAACTCTTTTCGCAACTGCAAAACTGACTGATAATGAATCACATTTATCCCAAGATCCTTAGCAGCCACTAAATTCTTCTTAGAATCATCAAAAAACACTACTTCACTAAAATCAAAACCAAAATGCTCTAAAACTGTCTCAAATATCTTTTTCTCAGTTTTCCTAGCTCCTATTTGATGTGAAGAAACTCCATAATCAAATAATTCCAACAAACCAAATTCATTATTATTATGCTCAAATTCAAACTGATTACTATTTGTCACAAACGCAACTTTATATTTCTGCTTCAATTTAACTATAAAATCACGTATCCCTTCAAGTTCAACTGTTAAACTATGCCTCTTTTTCTGAATTTCAACTGCACTCAACTCCAAACCAAGATCCAATAAAAATCCTTCTATAAACTCAATCTCGCTAATTTCCCCTTTCTCAGACTTATATATCCAAGGTAAAATTTTCTTTTCAACATCCAAAACAGAACAGCCTTTAGCTTCAGCCAAATATTTAAGCAAAGAGAGATCAGCATTAGAAAGAAACACTCCTGCTATATCAGATATTATTAGTTTAATTACCATAATCTAAACATTTTAAAACCTCATTTAAAAATCTACTGTTTAAAAATTTTATTTATTTATTTTACTAACAAAAAACTTAGCAAGCCGTGGCCCAGTTTGCATCCCATAATTCGACCCAGATCCTTCTGCTCCATACAAAAAGTCAGGAACATCCATTAACCTTTCATACACAATTCTACATATCGGATCTCCATCACGTATGATTCTATCTTTCTCAAAACTACGTATCTCAAGTACCCCAGCACCCCAAACTCTACCTTTCATACGAGTAAACACTGTTTTCCCATCAACTTCCGACTTTTTAAAGTTACAACCCCATCCTGGATCAAAAAACCCTGCATAATGCGCTCTAAACTCTCCTGCTGTTGGATCATAAATCATCATAACTCCACTATACCCTGGTTCCATTACTGCCTTGTTAGATGAACTTCTTACAAATGGTGGAAACGCAACATGCTCTTTTGTTACAAATATCCCAAACTTACCTTGCGGCATATGCAAAGCCCCATCAGAAGGCTTAGGTATTTCTTCCCAAAACTCAGAAACTGGGTTATCTCGCCGATTTAAAAATAATGGAGTATGTGTATCTTTTGCAAAATATCCTACAATATTATGGCCAGTCAAATCTACTGTCATAAGCGCTCCAGGAACTTGATGATCAACTCTAGCCGTTAAAGCTTCACCTGAATTTGATCTAAAAAACCCATGCACTTCAGAAGCCATCTTAGTTTCGATTGGATCAAGTACTGGATTACCTACTCTAAACAATACTTGAGTTAAAGGTATACCTTTTTCTAAATGTATTCTAAAAGAATTGGACACAACATACAAATAGATATATCCTTCATATCCATCTTCAATAGTATCAAATTTACAGCTTCCATCACACACCACCCGAGTATGTAAATCAACTCTTCCAATACTACTTTTCGGACTAGCTTCAGCCAAAACACCTTTGTCTAACTTTACCTTAACTGCACTACGAACAAGATATGTTCTACCTTTTTCCAAAATAGCTCCGCTACCTAAATCAAGCGGTTTCACAAATGGAACTTTAAACTTTTCCACCAAATCAATTATCTTCTCACCTTTTCTAGGAAGTACTACTCCTCTCATTTCCCAAGCTATATCTCCTACTGGAAAATCTATACTTGAGGGTTGTACATGAGGATGAAGATCAAGATCAGAACTAATCCTACCTGCATCTATCATTCCCCTAATCATTTGAGAAACCAATACACCACCTTTTCCCCAACGTGTCATAACAAATTATCAAAGAATTTTACTTAAAAACATTGCCCAACTCAAAAACAACCTCTACAACATGCTGAATTAAATTCAGCGTCTGGAAACTATGTTTCCAAGAATATACAAAGTAGATTTGTCTTTATTTTACTTCTTCGTATTTGATATACCCTTGTAAACTAAACAATAAAGATATCATAAAAAACACAACTCCTAGTGAAAAAATCATTAGTTTTGCTAAAGAAGAAATAAAACTGATCTCATTCACATCTAAAAGAACATTATGAAAACTATCACTTTGACTATAATATCCTTCACTTATTTCATCCCTGTCTTTTTCATCCAAAAAAGAATACTCTTCTTCTGACATCCCTATTGACTGTAAATATCTCTCAAAATTTACTTCTTCATATTCAGCCCACAAATCAGTCACATGATAAACTGCTTGATTTTGCAAACCCATTACTCCATTATACTCTATATAATCTATTGAATTTACATTGTCCTTATCGAGTATTACTCTTTCCATAATAAACCAGGTACCAAAAACTGCTAAAAACATACAAAAGACACTAAGCACTAATTGCAACTTTACCAATTTAAGCTGCTTTTTTCTTTTTCCACCCATCTAAAAAAAGTATATTACATTTGCCTTAATAAAACTTTCCAGTACATATATACTGGTCCGTAAGTAGAAAGTGGAACTTTTCTTACGGAACTGTGTCTCGAATCCGTAACCAAGTTATAGAAAATAGTTACGGATGAGTATATACCAAAATATACTAGCATTTACCCAAAAGCAAATGTATATTCACTTCAACCTCTACAAACAACAAATCGTTATAAACTACTCTTCAAAAATAAAAAATATTATGAAAATAAGATCATTATTAGAAAAAGTTTGGAAAAGTCTAGCTGTCCTTGCTATATTTTTTGGTTTATTTAGCACAACTGGCCTTACTTTCAACTGGTACATTTGGATTTTCACTATCTCTTTTTCAATAGGCATTGCTTCATACTGGCATCTATTAGAACAAATCGAAACCTCAAAAAAAGAAATAATCGAACAATTTATTAATACTAAAAATAACAAAAAAACAGAAAATGGACAAGAAAAAACTACTTAAAGATATTAGAGATGTTATAATTGGAGGTGTACTTCTTTTTTTACTAGCAATAATCCTAAAATATTTCTTCCCAAACCTCTAAAGAATATATCTAATCACTAAAAAAACAAAAAAATATTTCTCACATCACAATTCAACTGTCAATATTTTCTTCTTCAAATCAACTTGTTTTATTGACTTAAGTCCTTTTAACTCCTTAGATAGCTCAGCCCATCCCTTATCTGAAGCAACTACATTACAATGCTCAATTAACTTAGATATTTTAGAATATTCTGAATATATTTTCTCGCCCTTAGCTGTTGCCTTAGATATCCCTTCTTCAATATCATCTACAGCTTTTTCCTGTCTTTCAATAATTCGCAAAACATTAGCAATCTTTTTCTCATAAGGACTTTCCTTAACTAAAGGATTAACAGATACTAGTGCCAAATAAAAATATTCAAAAGAAGTTTCAAGTTCTCCATATTTCTCTTGAACCAACTTCACTGGAACAACTTCTTTGCCATATTTATATCCTTTAGCAGATTTCAGTGACTTCAACAATTTCTCAAACTCAGAAAATATTTTCTTAATTTTAGCAACAGTCAATGTAGCAGATAATATTTTTCCATCTACCTCAGCACGTGCACATATTTCCTCTGCATATAATCCCCCAACACCAATTTCAACTGCAATTGTTGTAGCAAGATTCTTCCTATCACTAGTCAATAATATTTCTTTAAAATCCTTAAACACAAGTTTCGCCCAATCCAATTTTTCCGGTGGAAACTCATATTTTTTCTTATGTGTAACTGCTCCAGTTTCTCGCAACTGTCTACCAAGCAGATTCATAACTATCCAATCACTTGAACAAAAGATCAGATTTCCTTTAGAGAACAATTCAATAATTACATGAAATACTTTAATCTCATCAGCATTCTTAACTTCAAAATCAAGTACTAATATTCTTTCAGTTCCTTTCTGCCAAATTTTAACCAGTCGACCACCAGTCAAATATTTTCGTAAATACATACTAAGCCCGCTTGGTTTTACTACAGATTGCTTCTCAGAACCTAAATTAACCAGCTTCCCAGGAATCACTCGAAGTATCTGCTTACCTTTTCCAGGACAATGAAATTCAAAGAAAAACAGCTCACGCGATGGATGATATACCTTTTGCAGCTTAGATCCTACTAAAAACTGCATTTCATGAACCAATGCATACAAGTCCACTGATGATACTGCTCCTTTCATAGTCTCTTTTAGAATCAAAGTATGTTATAAAATTATGCTTAATATAAATCTACAAACTAGAAACTAAGTCACCATAGCCCCATTTGTCACTATATTTCACAGAAAAATCAAAACCAGAAACAGGTTTAGACAGATATGAAATTGTCAAAAAGTCACCCCTATACCCAGCTACTAAACTAGCATTATCCTGAATACAAAAAAAATCTCCATTGGCAAAATCATCAGCATTTTCATACTCTCCGCAATGCTGATCTTTCATATAATCAAGAGTATAAATTGGTCCTAATAACGCTCCTAGAATGCTAGGCACTGCCACTGCTCCACCTAAAAAGAATTTCCCAGAACTTTTCAAGATTGATACCAAATTTCCCATAAAAAAACCTTCTAATAGAAAAAGATAAGAGAGCGCCCGGTGGGACTCGAATTCGTGAGTACACAGAATTTTTCTATATACTTCCCACGATCTGTCCCTCTGCAGGGGACCGCATGCTAATAACGCCAAAAAGACGCTAACTTTAGCCGCTTAGCCACGGACGCACAATTATCTTCAATTTCCCAACTATAAAAAAGTTAGGAGCGGACCTGGAGGGATTCGAACCCTCGACCCCCAGCTGTCTTATCAGCAAATTCATGCTAACTAGAAGGCTGGTGCCATATGAATCCTAAGAAAAAATCAGCAAAAAACCAATTTTAACCATATCCAGACTAGGCTACAGGTCCACAAAACAAGAACAAACACGTTCTTATTAAAAAGCTTGCGATACATAAGAGCAAGTATTGAAAATACAAGTTATTTTCATAAGATTACCCTTCTAAAAGCCATTTTAGCTCATCATATGCATAAGAATAGGCCCGAAACAGCTCATTTCTACCATTTTCACTAAAATATGGGCTTTCATAAGAAAAAACCTCTTCTCCTAAAGCATCTACTTCAACCAAAATCCCATTTGGTCCATTTGTTACTAAAGTATTCCCATTTTCCAATCTCTGGGCACCACTAATCTTCTCTGCTACTTCACTAAGTGCATACTCCCACTCAATTTCATAAGTCCCTGGGTCTAATTCAATCACTCTACTAGTCCTTCCCTCACCACCAAGGTTATCAAAAACTAAAATATTTCCATTTGAAAGCAATGTAGGGTTATGTTGAGACTTAAATATCTCTCTTCCACTTTCCCAAATAACTTCACCACTACTTTTGCTAACTGCAAAAACTAAATTAAGTGTCCGTGAACTAAGTAAAAACCCTTCCTCAGAGATTAAACTATTCCCTTCAGGCAAATATTCTATCGCATTAAGATGTAAAAACTCATCAGTAATTGAAAAAGAATTAAGATCATATTTTTCTAACTCCATTTTATCTTGCGCATGCCATTCCCATACTACTTCAAGACTATCATAATCTATTTCTAACAAAGAATCAACATAATATTTACTAGGTGCATCAAAAGGCAGCCTTTCCTTAGCTTCAGAGGACATCTCTTCCCAAACTATAGCAACAATATTTCCATTTGGAAGCAAGACAAAATCATGGTGAAACAAACTATTTTGATATTCCCAAACCTCTTCCCCTGAACTTCCAATTTCAACTATCTTAGCTCCAGACACATCATTCAATGGTCTAGAATTCGCATTTGCTCTAACAAATAACCTTTCACCTTGCATTTTTGCAAAAGTTTTCTCAAAACCTAAATCAATTTTCTCAACTTCATTTCCTAAATAATCAATAAAATAAATTGACCCCTCTGACATTGATGCAAACATAATCAATTTCTCATAAGTCTTGCCTTCTCCACCAAAATCCCCTCCACCATTAAACTTTCCTGGATCTGCTTGAGAACCCTCAGAATTTTCAACACTACAAGAAACAACAAACAAAGAACAAACAAATAAAACCAATATAAATACAATTTTTACAAATTTCATAAAATAAAACTAGTCATAAAACTATTTAATCTTTACTAATCCCATATTCCTCTTCCACCTTTATAAACAACTCTTTAGAAAACCGTTTCTTATGCTCCTCTAACTCCTTTTCAAACTCTAGAAACAAAGAAGAAACAGGCAGCAAAACCCCATCAATTAACACTTTAGGATCAACAAACCGCACTTTTGATTTATAAACAATATCAGTTTTCTCAGAAACCACTTTAGCATCTTTACAAAATTCAAGCATTTTCAAATTATCCTTTATCTCTAAATCCGAACTCCCACATAACTTGGTATAAACATCCATATCTGTTAAAAACAAATCATCAAAATCAATCAATTTGATCTCAAGCGCTCTTTTCACAGCTAAAGCCAAATAATGAAACCCACTCATATACCTAGGCCCTGCCCAAAACTCCCTATCTAATGCCAAATATTTTCGAGCAAATAACAAAGCAGCCTCAGAATCATTGAACACCATCTCTCCTTCAAAATTCACCAAACTTGGCAAAGCAAGTAACACTTCTTTTCCTCTCTCACCAAACCAAGTCAAACTATCACGAAAGGTATAATCAACTCTATCTCCACACAAATCAGGCGAATCACGTTCAAGAAGTCCAAATTTGCTATAATCCAAAACAGAATCTACTAAAAAACCATGCTTCTCAAGTATCAAAGGGATTTCAGAACCCAAAATTATCTTCTCAAAAAATTTCTCATGAAACTCCTGCCCTTCAGAATCATCAAAAACCCAATCAATTGCATGCGAAAAAGCAGTGTGCGGCACATCATGTAACAGCCCAGCTATCTGCTCTTCCACTGAGGCTCCTAACTGTCCAAGCAATATCATCACCCCAACACAATGTTCAAAGCGACTTGTCTTCCCACCGGGCAAATCAAAGCCAGGCACTCCATTTTGATCTATTCCTTTTAATCGAATCAAAGGCGCACTTGACATAAGTTCCAGCAGCACAGGCTCAGTAATCTCTACTTCACCATAGACTTTATCATTAATAATTACCACAAACTAAAAATAAACCCAATACAATATAAACATTTAGCCAAAACAATACAACAATCTCAAAGATCAATAGTATCTTGCTCTAAACTAAACTCACTTGGACAAAACAAATCAGGGTTCTTAATTATATTATGCCTTCTTCTAGCAGCACTCACATAGCTAGCCCCTACTTTATAAATCGGCATATTATGATCATACCCATAAAATAATCTTCCAGATTGACTTAAAGTTCCCGGCATTTGCTTTACTCCTCTTAGTCCAAAACTTCCCTCAAAGCTACTTCCACGTGAAACTGGATAAGCTCCTAACGCTTCTTCTAAACCTTTAACCACAGAACTAGCTTTTTCATAAAGTGCCGTCATAAACGAATTCAATACCACTCTTTTAGCAAACATCGAATATTCATCATCTCCAAATGCATGGTAAGTTCTTCGAAATATTTCCAACTCTTTTCCAGGAAAACCTAAATAAAATACCATAAATTTGTTACTAGAAGCTGCCAAATCTCCTTGTACCTTACACCTCAGATTCAATCCATTAGAGCCTAACTGCCCTTTAATCTCTTGAAAAAAGTTATACCTTTTGTCCATCTCATCTCTAGAAAATGCAACATGTACTTTCCATCCTGTATAGTTAGATTTACCTCCACTAACCCCTTTGTAATCCATCCAACTCCCTACTTTTCTAAATTCATCTCCCTCAAATTCCTTCTCCCAGATTTCACCAATACTTGCAGAATTATGAAAAACTCTTCTTACATTTACTTCAGATGCCTTGGGAAATTCCACCACATCTCCAAAGTTAAGAGGAGCCCTATCTCCATTGATACTGCTCTCATTAACAAAAACCCCATCTCCAGAGATAAAATACTTCAAACCACCTTTTTCCTCATCAAATTCAGCACTTATTTGCATACGTCTTCTCAAGGCTTGACCAAGAACAAAACTTAGCCCAACATCCACAAAACCCCTTCTAGTTCCAAGCAACTCTGCTCTAACTTCTAAAGGATCAAAAGCTTCATACAACCTTCTATAAGAAGGAAAACTATTCTGAGACACAAGCTCTTCTAACAAAAATACTCTTTCCATATATTCTACCTAATCAACTTTAAAGAACCAACCAATCAAACTCAAAATCCAAAATCCCTTGTTTTTTTATAAACTATTCTCACAAATTCTCCTTAAAAACAACCTATAGCAAATAATATATACTTCAGAAACCATACAAATCTAACTAACAATCCAATTAAACTAAAAGATCAAAAAACAGGTATGATTTCCTCAAGAGATATAATAATTGGAGTAATCGGTTTTTCACTAAGTTTATATGGTAGCATAGAACAAAATTCACTCCCATTAATTACTGGAGTACTAATCATTTTACTTGATATTTACTTAATTACATCAGAATTGGAAGACAACATAAAAATCCTCAAAGCTCAAATAAATACAACAAGAGAATTACAAAAAATAAGGGTAGAAATCAATGAAATTAAGAAACTTAATGAGGAACGAATTAAGATCCAAGAGGTTTGCGAGAAACGAGCAAACTCAAGAGAGTTTTGTGATGAAAGAACAAAGCAACGAGAGCTCTGCTCGAACTTGGTTCCCTCGAAATTACTC
Source organism: uncultured Methanosarcinales archaeon (assembly GCA_964527395.1). GTDB lineage: Archaea > Nanobdellota > Nanobdellia > Woesearchaeales > GW2011-AR9. The sequence continues at coordinate 56,889 of CAZGQD010000003.1, read as the reverse complement.
AGCTCGTAAGATAATCAAAGGAAAAAAAGCTAATTCACAATTAATGATAGTTCTTTTAACTATTTTAATTCTTGTTCTACTCTATCAATGGCTAAACGGTGCAGTGTTCACATGATCAAAGCAGTAATCTTCGATATGGACGGCGTTCTTATAGACTCAGAATTCTACTGGGAAAAACGTGAAGGAAATTTCTTCAAAGAATATATCCCTAAATGGAATAAACAAGACCAAAAACAGATCGTAGGCATGACTATGAAAGCCATCCACACACATCTAAAACAAAAACACAATTGCAAAATGACTTGGCCTGAATACAAGGAAACTATCAACAACACTGCAAAAATCATCTATGGTGAAGAAACCAATCTCCTCCCAGACGTATTAGAAACTTTAAAACTAATCAAACAATTGAAGCTAAAAATAGCCCTAGTCTCTTCTTCTCCCATAGAATGGATCAACATTGTCTTAAAAAGGTTCAACCTAAAACAATATTTCAACGTAATCATCAGCGGCCAAACCAGTAATCTCCCTAGCAAACCAGATCCTACTGTTTACAAATTAGCTCTAAAAAAGTTAAAGATAGACCCAAACGAAGCAATAGTAGTTGAAGACACCAAAAACGGTGCAACGTCAGCTAAAAATGCAAATATCAAAACCATAGGGATCAAGAACGGCTTCAACCAAAGCCAAGACCTAACAATAACAGATAAAATGATCAAAAACTTCATAGAACTCCAAGAGATAATCAAAAAAGAAATATAGCGCTCCAAAAAAGTTTTTCGGAGAAAAACGCCATTTGGAACGCTGTCTGGAAGCCAAAAAAGCTAATTAGAGACCTAATAACTTTTTTGGGTGACTATAGATTGTTAAAATTTATGCTCAATTCTTACCCTCTACATCACACTTTTTCTATTATAGAAAGTAAAATATCAAAACCCAAGCCCCTTAAGCTCCCCACTCTTCTCCTTCTTTTTAGCCTTGTTCCATATCTCAAGTTCCTCAGCACACGTAACTTCTTCCTGAGGTTCATATATCTGCGGCCCCCTACGTACCTGTTTCTCAATCCGACCACGAAGCACAGACTCAATTGAAACCCCTTTCTCTTCACACATTTCTAACAAAAACAAAAGATCCCACATTACATCTCCAAGCTCTTCTGCTAGCAACTTAATATCTCCTGATTCAACTTCTTTCTTAACTTCGGAAATTTCCAAACTAAGTCCATTAAATCTATGTTCTAAAGTATCAACTTTACCATAAGCTCCATTAGCACGATTCCACTTAATATGTGCAATAGTCTCTTCAAAAATAGAACCTTTAGCAAGCTCCAAAAGGTTAGCCTTTACCTTCGAATAATCAACTTCCTTAACTACCATATAAAACACCTATCTATCATAAACCACCACATCCACCATAACTAACTACAACAGCATTTCCACCGTCATCAGTTTGTTCATCCCTCCACTGGCAATCCCATTCAAAGAGAGGCTATTTCCACGAGCATTTTTTCACAAAGTGGAAAAATCAAAAGCTCAGTGGAATGTACCTGCACTAACCTCATAAGCAAAACGTTGAGGGTTTGGAAATTGTCTTAAAATTTCGAAAAGTCTGATGAACAAATAGATGACTAATCAAAACAAATAATAAAATAAACAATAAAAAAAATAACAAAAAACAAAATATTCAATTAAACTTACCCCTTAATCTTCACAGAGTTCACAACAACATCTTCTGCAGGTTGATCTCCAGGAACAGTATCAACTGATACAATCACATCAACTACATCCATTCCAGAAACAACTGCTCCAAATACAGGATGCTTAGAAGCACTAGGCTCTTTGTTCCAATCCAAAAATGTGTTATCTACAACATTAATGAAAAACTGTGATCCACCAGATGAAGGCCCACTATTCGCCATTGAAATTGTTCCACGTGCATTAGATAACTTATCTCCAGCAATATGCTCATCTTCAATTGAATATCCTGGTCCACCAGTTCCCCACCTTGAACGTAAACTTTCATCTTTAGACTGCGGGTCTCCACCTTGAACCATAAAATCTTTAATCACACGATGAAATCGAGTCCCATCATAAAATCCTTCAGAGACTAACTTTTCAAAGTTCCCTGCTGTAATCGGCATTACATCTGTATACAATTCTATTTCAAAACTTCCCATGCTAGTATCAAACACTGCAACAGGGTTACTTCCACTATTTTCTTCACTACTCATATTATCATCTCCATTATTTTCTCCATCATCAGAACTCCCAGAACAAGAAACAAGCATTCCAAGTACCAAAAGTCCCATTATAACCATTACCAATCTATTAGTTAATATCCTCTTTACCATAAAAACATCAATCAAAGAATTCAACTTATAAGCCTTTTGCTAAAAAACACCCTAATTTCACTTCTAATTTAATTTCTAATCCAAAAATAACTCCTTATCAACAAACATAAAAGATACAATAATTGTACTTATAAATACAAAAATTGTATAAATTACCAAAAAGTTTATAAAAACAGTCACTTTCCAAACCTTATGCCTAAAAACCCTCCATACAACAAAAATACCACAAACGCCAAAGATTTATTTGATTTGTTGGAATCTATTAGTAAATTCTTTGGAAAAAAAATTAAAATGTATGCTCTTGGTGGGACTGCCCTTACCATTCTTAACATAAAACCTTCTACTCTTGATATTGACATCAATATTCATTCAGAAAAAGATTACAAATACATCTGCAAAATCTTTGAACAAATCAACTTCAAAAAAATAGGCTCTATACGGTGGTTAACACAAGAAGGTCTAGCTTTCGATTTATTTCACAGCTCAAACATAATGGGAACACAACTTTTAGATGATTGCCTCAAAAAATCAAAATTAATCAAAGAATTTGATAATATAGAACTTTACTCCTTATCTTTATACGATATAATCATTAGTAAATTAGCTAGAGGGGACAAAAGAGATTTTGATGATATTAAAAGCATTCTAGAATCTAAGAAAATAGACCTAAGCTATCTTATTGAAAGATACCATAAAACCATGCAAAATTCCATAGTTGCAAATTCAAAACAAAAACTTTTGGATCTACTTGATATCAAATTCAAAGATTGGAATTACAAAATAGATCAAAACCACATTAAAGAGATTAAAAAATGGGAATAAAAACTAGAAAAATAAACATAAAACCTATCCAAGACATAGACACCGAGCTAATCTCTGCTGGATACCAAATGCTTGGCGATAACAAAATAGAAAATTTGATCTTATCTATCTTAAAAACAAAAAACGAACGTTACCTAAAAGCTCTTCCTTTCTTAATCTATCTTCATTCACCTGATATTAGTTTTATCAAAATAAAAACAAAGCAAAAAGCCTTATTCCATGAAATAATTAAAATCACCATAAAAATCTTCAATGACTCAAAACTATACAAAAAAGCTTCAAAACTAAATAGCAACCTAGAAAACAACCCTATTAAAAATAGTAATAATAAAATTAAATTAAATTACAATGATTTCCTAAACGAGTTCATTTTACAACACAACAAAGCAAACGGCCCAGACCTAATAATAGATAAAGAAAAGATACACTCAGAAAGAAGCACTCAAATGAATTTATCAATAATTTTTACTAACAAAGAAAAAGAGATCATTCAAAAAATCTTAAATGAAAGCCCTATAAATAAAACTGAATCAGAATATTATTCAAGAAAAACCAAAAAAAAGCTCTTTGCAATCACTTCCCTACAAAATCTAGCAAAAACCATGCTTTCAATCTCTCCAAAGAAAATTAAATGAGTACAACTAAGCTCCATTAGACCCTAGGTCCATCATCCCTTTATAAGCAGCAGCAGCATCCATATCTCCTTGCAAAGTTGCAAACTCTCTACATACATCAAAATCACTAAGTCTAACAAACCTATCTATTCCATCTGTTAAATACTGACTTTTCAAATCCTCATTCCCCATCTCACCAGCAGCTCTAGCAGCAATCTTAAAATAATCTGGATCTCTAAAAGTCCCACATTCATGATCAACTGCTAAACTTCTTTGTACAACTTCAAGTGCAAGTTCTGGCCGGCCATGCTCAAAAGCCAAATGAGCAACATATTTATCTCCTAACCTTCTTTTGTTTGCCTCTAACAAAGCAAAACCTTCATCAAAATGCCCATTATCAAACAACAAAGATATTCCTTTTCTATGATGTCCAGCTTGAACATAAAAACCAGCTGCCTTTTCATACTGCCCAAGTCCTTCAGCCAACTCACCTTGCTCAAACCTCAAACTTTTAGGGTCACTTACTCCTAAATATCTAGCAGAAAGAACTTTATCTCTAGCTGCAATCCTTGAATCTGCATCACCTAATTTTTCATCTGCAATCATAAGTAATCTATTTTGATCCAAACCAAAATCATCATCATCTGATTCTAACATTGCATCAAAAGACTGCTGATACAAATCTCTTGCAGACGACAAACCTTCTCCTTCAGCTAACTTCCCTGCATCAAACAAAAGCATTCCTTTATATCCTGCATCATTAGCTCTAGCTGCCCCCTGAATATTTATCAAAATTTGAGTATTTACATCACTCAACTTATCTTTGGCTACTTCTAAGGCATTACCTACATCTCCTTTCCTCAAAAATCCAAAAGCAGCAGCCCTATAACAATTATTTCCATTAAACCAATCATCTTTCTCATGGTACAAATCCCCAGCCCATTCATGCCAACGAGGTTTACTTGCTTCTCCAGCATCTCTTATAGAATCAGTATAAACTTGAATTGCTCTATCAATACCTACTTGTTCTTTAGCAAGCTCAGCAGCATTCCTAACAAAATTTGCTCCAACCAAAACAGAAATAGCTTCATCTACTCTTCCATGAGATACCGCTATTCCAGCTAAATCATTTGGTCCAAATCCAACACCACTTCGATATTCAACCATTGCTTTATAAGCATCATCTCCAACATCAACTCCTGAAGCAGACAAACCAATCAGAGCAGCATCTCGAGCACCTTCTGGTAGCATAGCAACTAATTCATCCAAACTCCTTTGAGGTGGAGCAGCAGCAACACTGGAATTACTAGAACCAGAACCTCTTCCCCTATTAACCATATTCCAAAAAGTCTCAGCTAATTTAAATCTCATATTAATACTAAGTATACAAACTACCTATTTAACTATTTCTAAAGTCAAGAACATACTAACTACTTCAAAAACAGAAGTAATCACTCTAAATTCAGAAGCAAAAACCTACTCAAGACCAACAAAAACCCTTCTAGAAAAAATAACAGGCCAAACCCAATTCAATCTTAGCGATCCTAGAAACAAAGAACAACTAGAAGCAATGCTTAGAACTAAAGGACTAAGATTAGTTGATGATTTGAGTTGGAACTAAGGCAGCCATTTTTAAGTTAAATTAGGACCTCACTGGACACCCTAATTTTGTGCTCAAAATCCAAAAATCTATGCTTAAAAAGACGACCCACAACCCACTGGACAGGCGCGGACAACGCTTATAAGCAAGCTTTCCAAAGACTTCAGACCATGGAAATAAACAACTACTTCAACAAACTAATTGACCCAAAAATAGACGACGTAACCAAAAGTCCAATATGCATAGATGGGATTTCAAATATCATCTCTGACATCTACATTGACCTTAAACAAAACATTCCTAAAGGTCAATTCCAAAAAGAATTAATTAAAATCATACCAACTCCCACTTTTTACTCATGGAGAAAAGGAAAATATCCTATTCCAATTAAAAAACTCAAAATATTACTCAAATTCTGGAAACAAAAATGCCATAAAACAAAAAAAGAAGAAAAAGACCTCTACAACCAATGCTTCCAACAAGCTAAATTTTTCAGAGCAATGAACTCTCCATTAATAATCAAAATCCCAAAAACACTAACAGAAGATTTAGCATACTTCCTAGGTATTCTATACGCAGACGGTTCTTTAAGAAACATAAACTTAACATACAAACAAGAAAAAAGGTTTCGCTGGGAAATAACCGTCACTGATGAAAAGAAAAACACTCTAGAAACTCTTCTTCACATACTAAAACAAGAATTCAACTTAAAAACAAATGTAAAAACAGTTTACAATGGAAGATGGTATAGACTTCTTTTTACCAGTATGATGTTACACAGACTTCTAAACAACGTATTCGAAATGCCAGCAGGATACAAAAAAGGAAGACTAAAAATCCCTAAACTTATCCAAAAAGCTCCTATGAACCTAAAAAAACAATTTATTATTGGGTTCTTCGATGGAGATGGTTGGTGTAACAAAATTGACAAACAAAAATATCCTGTAATTGGTTTGTCTCAATCAAGTAAAGGCATTCTATTAGAAATCCAAGAAATTCTAAAACAACTAAACATAAATTTCAACCTCTACAAAAAACATAGCAACAACTACGATTATTATACATTAGAAATAAAAAGCAGATCTCAAATCGCCTTATATCAAAAAGAAATTGGCTTCAGATATCCTCACAAGAAAGAAAGATTAAAATCTTTAGTAAACAATTTTAATCAACCTAAGGCAGCCATTTCTTAGGGTTAGCAATCTTTTCAGGCAAATAAGTCTCTAAAACGTAGTTCAATCCCTTTGCAGAAAACGCCTGCTGCTCAACTCTTACCTTCATCTTAACCATTTGCGCAAGAGCTTTTTGCCACTCTTTATGTTGTTTACAGAATGGATCATTTTTCAAAACATCCTTAATTTTTTTGTAATCCACATCTTTAAGAGGATGAGTAGGAAGATTATAATCAACAATGTCTTGCGGAGTTACTCCTAAAAACCTAGCTCTAGGTACACAAAAGAACTCATTTATGTGAGCTGCATTACCTGACCCAACACGAAGTGTTCGATATATTGAGAAAAAACCGTAGGGGTCCCCGTCCGTAAATACATATACAGGAAGATCCTTTTCATCAGACAATTTACGAATAAACCGTCTACAAGCACGAGTTGGTACTCCTCCCATTGAAATCAAAATACAATTCGCTTTTCTCCAATACTTATGCTTATTGAGCCTCTCAAACATACCTGATGTTTCAATAGCAAGTACAAACTTTGCTTTTGTTTTAAACGATAAATGCTCTACTGATGAAGGAACCGAATAAGCACCTGAACCAAATTTGGTACAATCAATCTCAAGCTTCTCTCCTGTCTCTGAATCTTTATCAATAACTGTAAGTGCACCAGCAACAGCTCCACCTTTCTCCTCAGGTACAAAGCCAATTTGTTCACGATTAACTCGCATCATAGCTTCGATATCATCCATTACTGTATCTGACTCCGGCTGTTCTTTGAACCTAGCATCTCCCCAGTTTTTGGAAACATAATAAGCCTCTCTTTTAGTTGCAAGATCTTTTCCTTTAATCAAATCTTTAGAAAGACCCATCATTCTAAGAGTCTGTGCAAAAGTCTTGATTGTAGTAGCAGAAAGCGTACGAGTTTTAACTTTACTAAGTATCTGAAAATACCCATCCTTTTCGTTATAAGCTACATTACTAAGCGACCTAATTGGCATAACTAAATCTGGCTTTTTAAGCAAAAGAACATCATCATAGATACCTTTAGCAACATCTTGAATCTTTTTTACTACATCAACCTTTGCTCCTTTCCCTGCACTTGCTTTTCCTGCCATTTTAATCTCAATACCTACAAATTTATCTATATTCTCAAAAGAAAAGAGCGCCGTCCCTTGGTGAGCACGCGAACCAAGTCCCAAGAGGTTTCCTCGCGGACACCTACTGGCAATGTCATCCAGCACATTAAATCCAACCACCAGATTTTGGTTTGAAACAAACCAAAATTCCAAACTGAGTGGTTTATGCCTGCACTAAGTCTGACAGTGCTCTTTTCTTGAATTATATAATTCAAGAACAAAACATTGCTAAATCTTTTTCTTCTCATCTAATCAAATTATTTTCATTACTTTTTCTTCTTATCCTTCCCAGCAGCCCCATCAGAATCATCTAACTCTTCTTTTACCTCAGGCAAATCTCGCCCAATCTTAGCTAATTCTGGATCATAATCTTCATTCTTAACTGAAATATCTTCAAGCTCCCCTCGTGTTTGCTCAAGTATCTCCCCTAACTTATCTTCAGTTTTCTTCTTGTCCATTTCATTAAAACCAAGCAGTTCCTGCAAAGCCTCAGCCACATGTGGAATATACTTCTCAATATAATCACGTTTCTTAGCCTCATCACCAATTTTCTTTTTCTTACGTACAAATGAAGCTAACTTACGTCCAACTTCTTGAATAGCTAACCGAATTTCTTTTGAAATTTCTTCATAACCTGCAATAGCTTCTTTACTTTCTGATGTGAATGGAACCCATGTTGACGCCATGTGTACAACTACTGTGCAAGGTCCAACTGGTAAACCACCACGTGATTGCTGAAGACCATAAGCTCTCCACGACATCTTTTGCATAGTACTATTAATTGTACACGCACCTTGTTGATAAAGCAAAGGTACTCTATTTGCAAACCTCATTACTCGAATAACTTTATCTCCTGGCTGTTCTCCACCATAAGCAAGCGCAACTTCAATTACGAACGGATTTCCTCGATATACTGCTGCTGGACGACTAGCTGAACAAAAAAACTCTGCATTAATTTCCTTACGAAGTCCTTTCTCAAGTAGATCTGCTGTGATCGGTGAGATACAATCTGTAGGTGGCGCCATAATTTTGGTTCGCGCAATTCCTTTAAGCAATTTCTCACAATGTTCACGTGAAACATCTTTAATCTTCATCTTAGGAAGAAGTGCACTATTAGAACAAATCTCTTTAAGGGTTTTGTTTCCTACCCTTTCAAATTCATTTTGCAAAAACCCAGAAAGTGTTTTCTCAGAACTAATTTTCATCATCTTCATCAAAATTCCAAGTTCAACTCCATGCGGGTGCGGCTTAATTTCCTTAGCTTTAGGAGGAAGCACCTCTGCTACTCGTGGAAAAATTAACTGTTCTGCGTTAGGGTCTGTATAAATCAAAGTTACATGCGGGTTAACAATTGCTGTTTCCTTTAAATACTCATCAACACTTTTTCTTCCCTTTTGATAATAACCCTCAAGATCTATTTCAATTTTGGTTCCATGATCTACTTCTTCCCAATCAACTTCACCCTCATCAGAAACTACTGATGCATTTTTGATAGTATCAATTTTAACTCTACAAGTGTAAGCTTTACTTCCTTTATCTATTTTAGTCACAATTTTGGCAGGCTTCCCTGTTGTTAACTGTCCATATAAAACACTAGCTGAGATCCCAATCCCTTGCTGTCCACGTGCTTGAACTCTTTTACCAAACTTACTCCCATAAAGCAAACGTGCAAAAATGTTAGGAACTTGCTTTTTCACAATCCCTGGTCCGTTATCTTCAACTATAACTCTGTACCTAGATTCACTCAGTTGAATTATCTCAACAGAAATTTCTGGCAATATTCTAGCCTCTTCACAAGCATCAAGTGAATTATCTACTGCTTCCTTGATTGTTGTCATCAAAGCACGTCTAGGATTATCAAACCCTAACAAATGCCTATTTTTCTCAAAAAATTCAGCTACAGAAATTTGTTTTTGGCCTTTAGCCAACTCAGATGCATGTACCCTTCCCGCCATATCAACTAAAATTCAAAAGAACTCGTATAAAAAGATTCCGCTTAGTTTTAAGAACTTCCCAAACAAAAAACACCCTAAATCATACCAAACTAAGAATAATTATTAACTTCTTCTCTTTTCAGCCCATTATAAAATCCGCTTATAAGCCCATCTCCTCTAGCAACTCTTTCAAGAGATTCATCTGACAAGCCACCAAATCTATCTCCTAAACGTTCATATCTACTCCAAGCTCCACCATACATATCAATTAGACAATTAGGATCTGCTGGAGGAAGCCTTCTACAATGAGCTTCATGCCTAGCATTTAATTCTGCTCTTGTCATTCTTCCACTTGCTACTATCTCATCACCTAACCTAGTAACCAACGCTTTCAAATCATTTACCATAAACTAAATAAACAAGAAAAGAACTATATAAACACTCTGACAAAATCTAAACACCAGCCAATTCAGCCTGCCTAACCTGCTTCTCTAAAAAGGTATAAACAGTCTTATGCATAGCTCCTTTAAGTAGCATCTCAATTGCTCTATGACAAAGTGCTACATCCATACTATCTCCAATAATAGATACTGTTTTCCCATAAACCGCAATGTCACATTTAGTTAGCCTCTCAAGTTCCCCTCGAACCTTTCCAGCCCGACCAATCACTCTACTTTTAATCCGCTCCATTTGTTTTTGATTACTTCCCACAATGTCACGCAGACGAATAACTTCCAAAGAATGTGTTTCCAATAACAATTTAAGTGCAACTTTAGGGTTAAACCCACGCCCAACAGCTAAAACAATATCTTTACAATCAAATAATTTAATTGGATCACTACCTGAGATATCCACAAGCCCACTAGCAGACTCCACATCAATTTTACATCCACTTTTAACTTCTAGATCCAATTTAGTCTTCCCACTAGACCCAATCAATACTGCAACTCGATCTTTTGGAATCTTCAGCTCCTCATGCATCATATCTAAATCATTAGATTCTTCTACTTGTTCAACTTCCATAGACTCAAGAGCAGTTTCAACCTTGTTTTCTTCCATAAAGCACCTAAGAACAACTCTACTTTAAAAAGTATACTCATAAAAGAAAAAAATTATCATATCTAAGATAAATTATAACTCCCTCACCCAATATAAACATCAGCAGGCTCATCCACACCAAACATCACACAATTCCCTAAATCGTATCCTGTTTTTTCAGCCATAGTCATTGCTTCTCTATGTTCTCCATGTCCAATAACTTCCATATTTGGACTTATAATCACCCACTGCCCAACATAATCACTCAAATCAGGAGGACTACGTTCTTTTACCAGATCATCAAGAGCCTTCTTTCTTGCAGCAGACTTATTCCTAAACTCTCTTTGAACTACATGATCTCTCCATCTTCCAACACCTGCTGCAATACCAAAAAGCCCTGTAGCTGAAGCAAGCCCCAATACATAACTAGGTCCATCTACATTAGAAACTAATTCATAAGCTTGTTCTAACAACTGATATAATTCTGACATAGAAAAAACAAAGAAACTAATCTATAATAAACTTCCCACTATTCACTTAACAATCTTGGCATACACTTCATCCAAATCCCTAACAACCCCTAACTTCCTAAACCACCCAAGAACATTCTTCAAATCCCTACGTAACAACTCATCAGCGTTAGAAGACTTCACCAGCGTCGACTGCGAAAAATCAATCAAAACAGGCTTCTCATTATCATTCAAAATATTAAAAGATGACAAATCTCCATGCACCAACCCAGCTTTCTTCCACAATTTACGTACTTGAAACAAAATTCCATCTAAAAACTTCTCAGGATCAACTGGAACAGTATCCTTCAAAGGCAAGGCAACTTCTCCAGATTTTTTCTTCCCCACAATATCTAAAACAAGAACGTTATGCTTCACTGTATACACTTTCGGAACTCTAACTCCATTTTTCTTAGCCACAAACAGATTCTGATACTCACGTCGCACCCAAGAAAATATAATTTCACGCCTCCTCTTCTTCAACTTCTCATACCTAGGATCTAAACTAATATACTTATACATCCCTTTAAAATCAGCATTCTGTACACGATAGATCTTAATTATCAAAAAACCTTTCCCAGAACTAGCCAAAAACACATTACTTTCCTTTCCTACCTTAAGTGGCGAAATAATTTCATCAAAAAAACCTCGCTGTGATAACTCAAACAAATTTCTTTTAGTAAAAGCATCAAAGACTCCTTTAGCTGTTTTGAACCGTTCTTGATATGTAAGTGTAACCATGATTAACTAAAGAAAAACAAAGCTCTATAATAAAACTTTAGGCTAAACCTTCTTCAAAATAAGATTCAAGTACATGAAAATCTAAGATTTTCAGTACAGAAAATTGTTAATTTTCTTGTACCTAATAAAATTTTATAATATAAATAATCCAGAACCACTTTATTCATTAATAACTTCTTCCAAAATTATCTTTCATGATATTCAAAATCATTGACAAATCAAAAAGATTCATTCGCTTAACAAAAGAACGTTGGAATCATCTATCAAAACACAAGGAAATTAATAATTTCCTGTGCAGGAAAGCTATGCTTTCCTTGCACCCTGAAGTCCAACATAATCTTGAATTTATCAAAGAAACTCTAAAAGAGCCAATAAAAATCACAAATTACTCTTTTGACCACCAAGTTCATTCATATTATCGTTACTATAAGCATAGACAATCAAAAGCAAAATACCTAAAAGTCATAGTAAAGTACTTAAATGGACATGGCTTCATAATTACAGTACATTTTGTGAGGAGAATACAATGATGAAAGGTAATTTACACATCTATTATGATCAAGAAGGAGATTTTCTAGAGATTAATCTAGGAAACTTCCCAAAAAGTTACGTCAAAGACATTAAAGAAGGAATCTTTGAAAGAATAGATGAAGAAACTGGTGAAACCGTCGGATTTGGCATCTTAGGTTTCAAAAAAAGAACCGCAAAAAAAGCAGAAATTAACCTAAAATTACCCCTAAAAATCTCTCTTGGATCTTAAACAACAGCTATTTAACCTTCTTCAAAATAAGATTCAAGTACCTAATAAAATCTCGAGTATCTAAAAAATAGTTAGGATACACTTTCTTCAAATCTTCACTTGTATCTGCTCCAACTAAAACCACATCATACTCAGGCCTGCCATATATTCTCTTCTCAACTTCAGAATATTCTCTAAGAGCTCTTTTCTCCTGCTTTTTTGAATAACCAGTAACTATCAATTTTCCTCGAACAGTATCAAGCTCCAATAAAAAGTAAGAACTACCATATTTACTCTTCATCTCATCTAAGACTTCTATAGATTCCATCCAACTCTTCATCTTACGACGAACTTGCAATTCTTTTTCCATTTTAAAAATCATAGCATACAACTCTTTCTCCCGAATAGGAACTCCAGGAACAGAGCTACATCCCTCAAACAGAGCAAACGCAGAACTAACCAATCTAAAAAAATCCGCCCAATCCTTTTGCCCTTGATTAGATTTAATTGCTTGCCTAGTAAAAAAATCAACAGTTTCAACAGCTGTAGCCCACAAATGCTGTAATTTAGAACGTATTTGCACTTCAACAAGAAGCCCATTATAATCTGCCTTACCTTTGTCACTAAAAAATCTATAAATCAAATGTATGCTTCGATATCCATCACTTTTAGGGTTCAAGATGTAATTCTTCTCATTAACTTTTTCATGCTTCAAATCCCCATTAACATAATACTCAGAATAAATCTTCCTAACTAAATCTATATCTGACATAACTACCCTACATCCTGCAATATCTTGCATCTGACTAAGTTTCATACTAGCCTTTTTGCCACCATAACTACGCTTAAGTTTCTTAATTATCGATGGAACTCTTTTAAGCCTCTGAGCTACTAAAGCCCCTGAATCCAAACTCCCTGAAATTCTACGTAACCGATTAGTAAAAATATGCATAGGATAACTATGTGCAGCCCTCCAATTGCTAAGAATCTCTAAGGCAACATTTTTATCCTCTTCCGACCTACTAGAATCACAAAGTACTTTTCCAGCCCAATCTGTCTTAGATTTAGAGAACTTTTTAAGATCAATTTTCTTCATAACACCATAAAAGAAACCCTCTTTTTTAAAACTTTGGGAAAATTGCGCACTAAAATAAAAACAAACGGGAAAATTGCGCAGCCAAAAAACAAGAAATTTAAGCACAAAATCAGACAAAAACAAGCAAAATAGAATCAACTGGGAAAATTGCGCAGAAAAACAAAACAAAACGAGCAAATTGCGCAACCAAAGAACTTCTCAAAAAACCAGCATAAAAACTAGTAATTCTCAATTTGATCAACATCAAGAATAACTGTATGAAACCCTTCATTCACCGCAGGAATCTCGTAAAAATCTCCTTCTATCTGAGGTCCTTGCAACATCAAATTCCTAGCACCTAAAACTACACTCAATTGATCATAAAATTCCCTCAAATTAATTTGCCCTGGGTTTCTTTCCAAATATCCTGCAAACTGTTTAGCCAATCTACCTATGTATTCTGATCTTAATTCTTCTTGACCTTCAACATAATCTTCTGTCTCATTTGCTTCACTAAATGCATTAGATGCTGTCAAAACTAAAGTACCATCAGGAATCCTCCCTAAATTTCTTCCCCTTACAAAAGATCCTGAATAACAAAACTCCAATAAAGCTGCTTTTTTCCCAGCAATCCTCCCTACTTCTTTATAAAATTCTCTTGCATTCATTACTTGTCCACCCAACATAAAACCATTATGGCTTCCATGCCCATAAATTGAAATAATATTATGTGATTCTGCAATAGACATATTTGCAATATTTCTTAATTCTTCTCTTAATCTAGATTTGCTTGCTTCTTCTTCAGGTAAAACCCTAACAACATACCCTCTTCTCCTAAGAACTCTTTCCAAAGAATCTAAACCTCTTTGCGCAGCCCCTAAATTATCAGACCCAGTACCAACAAGCAATGCATAATTTTCAGACTCTTGATAAGAAATTTCAAAATTCAAAAAACAATCATCAATTCCACGAGTTCTTCTTCCAATCTGAAGAGCATCCCTTTCTCTTAATAATACACTCCTTGAATCACTTTTACTTGGGTTTATATTATCCCCATTTACATAAGTTCCATGCTTACTATTCATATCTTCAATATGAAATTCTCCATCAACTCCCTGGATTAAAGCAGCATGATTTCTAGAAACTACTTTATTTACTTCAGAAACACAAACTAAAGTATCTAAACTATCAAAAACTTTAGGTTTATTTCTTCCCCTTACCTTCCACATTCCTCTTTCATGAAAAGAGAGTCTTCCAATTTGAGTGTTACCTCTAACTACAACTCGCCTTCCTGTTGTTTGATCAGTAAGAACCATCACTTTTGCCATTTTTCTCTCAAAACAACTCATATTTATAAGCATTTTCCAAGAAAACTACTAATAAGTAACAAAAAGACCCAAACATTTATAAAGTAAACACTATTTTACAGTAGTATCAAAACACCTCAAAACCACCTCTTTCCTCAGTTGGCCCTTGTGGCCTTCTGAGGTCCTTTTCTCTTCATCAAAATTTCAAAGAATTTTAAGTAAAACTTATTGTTATTAAACTCAATTTAAAGACAATTTTTACCTTCTTTTGCCAAAATACCTCCATTTTGACCTCCATTTGCCAAATAAAGAGCATTTTAGCCGTTAAAACAGAAAATAAGTCCATTTTAACCTCTAAACGGCAAAAGAAGCTTGTTTCTCCCGATTCAAGCGAAATAAAACTCATTTTAACCGATTCAAACCAAATAGACCATCATTTTACCTACTTTACACACTAAAAACACCCTAAAACCAAGCCAAACACAACATTTATAAACCCCAAACCCGTACCTAACCCAGTAACTAAGTATTACAATCAAATATCAGAAATCACATTCATCATTTAATTTGTAAAAAAAGTATTTAGCTTGCAAGCTACCAGATATTGTAGCAGCAAGGATGATAGTGATTTCTAAAAACATTAAAGTAAGAAAGTGAAATTGACAACTTCACTGCGATAATCGCAAAACCGGTATTGAATTAAAAAACAAAGTTCAATACCTGAACGAATAGTAATAATCAATTAACTCATTTAAGTATTACAACTTAGGACCTGACAAACCTAAACATCTACTAAAAACCACCTGGCAATGAAAGTAGACTAGTACTATAACTACAATTGCAAAACTATTGCTTTTGTAAGAGCTAATTCTATTACTGCGTTCTAAACACGCAGTTTCGTTTACGGAACTGTGTCTCGAATCCGTAACCAAGTATTAATAAATATTTACGGACGAGTACATACAAAGAAAAAAATAAACATAAACTTTGTATTAAACACACAAAAGGTGAAATAAAAATGGCAAAAATTAGCCAAGTAGCAGCAAAATATATTGTTCATACTTCAATAAAAATTGATGGAATTGTAGACAGACCAGACGTAATTGGTGCTGTTTTCGGACAAACTGAAGGATTACTAGGAAGTGACCTAGAACTAAGAGAACTTCAAAGATCAGGTAAAGTTGGTCGAATCGAAGTAAACTTATCTACAACTGGTGGAAAAACCACTGGGGAAATTGTTATTCCAAGTAGTTTAGACAAAACTGAAACAGCAATTATTGGAGCTGCTCTAGAAATCATTCAAAGAATTGGGCCTTGTAACGCTAAGTTAAAGGTTGAATCCATTGAAGATATCAGAATTAGTAAAAGACTCTACGTAATTAAAAGAGCTAAAGAGCTTTTACAAAACTTAACTGAACACACTCTTCCTGACTCTCAAGAAATTAGTCAAGAAGTTGCACAATCAGTAAGAATGAATGAGATCAAAAAATATGGTAAAGACAAATTACCTTGTGGCCCGGCTATTGAAGATAGTGAAGATGTAATCGTTGTTGAAGGTAGAGCTGATGTTCTAATCCTTTTAAAGCACGGTTTCAAGAACGCTATTTCCATGGAAGGTAGTTCAGTTCCAAAAACATTAATTGAATTATCTAAAAAGAAATCAATGACTGTTTTTGTTGATGGTGACC
This sequence comes from uncultured Methanosarcinales archaeon, assembly GCA_964527395.1. Lineage (GTDB taxonomy): Archaea > Nanobdellota > Nanobdellia > Woesearchaeales > GW2011-AR9. The sequence continues at coordinate 40,162 of CAZGQD010000003.1, read as the reverse complement.
GTGGTGGAAACCTAAACATCAGAGAATTAGTTACTGTAGCTGAAGTTGACTTCGTCTGCCGTGCTCCTGATGGAAAAGAAGTGGAAGAACTAACTAAAAAAGAAATCCACAAAGCTTTGAGAGGAAAAATCACAGCCGAGCAAGCTAGATTAGACCTGGGTATCACTGAAACTGGAGAATTGATCAACCAAGATATCAAATTAAAACAAAAAGTTATCAAACGAAGCGATAACAAAAGAAATGATAGAAACGATCGAAATAGGAACAATGATCGGAACAAAAAACCTATGAGATCAAACCAAAGATCATCTCCAAGAGACACTCCCGCAGCTAGAACTCCTACAAAAGCTCTAGCTGACAGTGAGAAAAAGAAATTCAAAGAAACTTTGGAAGACCTTTTCGGAACTAGAGGCGCATGCATCTTTGATGGCAAACTATCAATTCTAGGTAAAGTACCTCTAACAGAGCTAAATTCCACCATTAAAAGCCTTGGAGGAGGAATCCACGCAATTGTTCTTGATGGCGAAGTTAATTTAGAACTAGCAAAAACAGCTGAAAAATTAAAGGTTAGTTACTTAATTGCTGGTAAGGATACAACTGGTGGCAAAACAAGCATCCAAATCCTAACCGAAAAGAACCTATAAGAAACTAACTAAACCACTTTTTTTATTATTTTTATTAACTTCTAAATCAAAATCCTTAATTATTCATTAAAAAAACTTATAAAAAAACAATTTTACTCCTTACATCATGAATAGCCAGCAAGAATACCACAAATTAGAAGATCTTCAAGGGATCATAGCTTCAAATAATATCAAAAACATCTTCATAGTCACAGGTAAAACTTCTTACGAAAAAAGTGGCGCAAAACAAAAAATAGAAGCAATTACGAATGATATCAACAAAACATTCTTCTCAGACTTCGCAAAAAACCCCAAAATTGAAGATGTGCAAAAAGGACTTGAACTTTACCAAAAAACAAATTCAAAAATAATTCTTGCAATAGGCGGTGGTAGTGTCATAGATATGGCCAAATCTATAGCACTGATAGTTAAACAAGACCAAAATGAAAACATAGCAAACTATATCACCAAAAAATCGCAAATAAACAATCCTGGAATCCCTATAATAGCAGTTCCAACTACAGCTGGTTCTGGAAGCGAAGCAACTCATTTCGCAGTAGTCTACATCAGCAAACAAAAGTATTCTCTAACCCATCAAAGTATGCTACCTAAATACGTCATTTTAGACTCAAACCTTACAAATAGTCTTCCTAAATACATAACTGCTTCAACTACTATGGATGCATTTTCCCAAGCTTTAGAATCTTACTGGAGTGTTAATTCAACTCCAATTTCAAAGAAATATGCTAAAGAAGCATTGCAACTAATCCTTGAATACGGAGTAAAAAATCTTCAAAACCCCAATTCAGAAACTAAACAAAAGATTCAAATTGCTGCAAATTTGGCTGGAAAAGCAATTAACATTTCAAAAACCACTGCTTGTCATGCTATTTCTTACACTTTCACTTCTTACTTCAACATACCTCACGGTCATGCTGTAGCTCTAACACTCCCCTCAACTTTCCTTTTCAATTCACAAACAACAAAAGAAGGCTACGACATTAATGATCCAAGAGGCCTAGATCACGTTAAAGAAACATTTCTAGAGCTACAAAAGATTCTAGGAACAAATTCATCTACTCAAGCTGCAAAAAAAATCAAAGATCTTATTCAAAACTTAGAATTAGAAACAAGTCTTTCTAAACTAAACATAAATGATTGCTCAGAATTAATCATTAGCAACATTAATTTAGAGCGTTTAAAAAACAATCCCCGAAAAATGTCAAAAGAAGATATTAAAAATATAATAAACCAAATTCAATAACCTCTTTTCAAAAAGAACCTACTTAAATAAACTTTAAAAAGGCAATATTAGAATACCTTATCAAGAAAATGATAAAACCTGAAATCTTTTACAATACTCTAAAAAATCACAGATTTGACACCTTTTTCGGAGTCCCTGATTCTCTTCTAAAAGCAATTTGTGCTTATATTACTGATAATACTAATCCTAAACAAAACGTAATTACTGCAAATGAAGGAAACGCTCTTGGCATGGCTGCAGGTCACTTCCTAGCAACAAACAACCCTGCAGTAGTCTACATGCAAAATTCTGGCTTAGGAAACATAGTTAATCCAACTACATCATTAACAGATCCTCAAGCATATTCAATCCCAGCACTCTTAATCGTAGGTTGGAGAGGCGAACCTGGCGTAAAAGATGAACCTCAACATAAAAAAATGGGTGAAATTACTCAACAACAATTAGAACTCTTAGGAATACCTTACTCTATAATCCACTCAGAAAGTCAAAACATCAACGAAACTATTCAAAAAGCAAAAGAGTTCATGAGAACAAACAATTCTCCTTACGCTTTAGTTATCAAAAAAAACACATTCGAAGCATACAAATTACAAAACAACACCAACACAAATTTCGAATTAAGCAGAGAAGACGCAGTTAAATTAGTTTCAGACCATATTGGCAACGAAGCGATAATTGTTTCAACCACAGGAAAAACGTCACGAGAACTTTTCGAGCATAGAGTTGCAACAAACTCTGGCCATCACAGAGACTTCTTAACAATTGGTTGTATGGGTCATGCCTCCTCAATTGCGCTTGGAATTGCTCTAACTAAACCAAACAAAAAAATTTATTGTTTTGATGGTGATGGAGCAGCAATCATGCACATGGGTTCTTTCCCAATCATTGCTGACTTAGCTCCAGAAAATTTTATTCATATTATCTTTAACAATGGCGCTCATGATTCTGTTGGCGGCCAACCTACAGTAGCTCACGAGATCAATTTTCCCCAAATTGCTCTAGCTTCAGGTTACAAAACAGCCTTCAAAGCACAAGACTCTAATCAAATAATCAAGTATTTGAACCAAATTAAAGATATGAAAGGTCCAGTTTTCCTAGAAATCCTTGTTAACAAAGGTGCTAGAAAAGATTTAGGACGTCCAACAAAAACTCCTATCGAAAACAAAATTGCTTTCATGCAAAATCTTCAAAAGTAACTTTTTCTAAAAAATATTAAAAAAAACCACTCACCGACACCTCCCCTTAGCCTGCTCTAACACAGAATCATACATACTGAACTGACTAAACGGCAATATATTAGCTTCAGCCCCATACGAACCTTCCCAAATAGAAACTGCTTCATCATAAAGCACATATTCTACAAGTCCATCAGAAACTAAAGGCTCTAGCTCCCCTAAAATCAAAGATAACCCTTCCAAGGTATCTACAACTGACCCATCTTTTACACGAACAGTTGGCAAATCTCTCAAATGAATTGTAGCAGTATACATTTTCCCACTAGGAACTTTCCCACTTTCAATCATTGAAGCAAGTTCCCTAACATAACCTCCATTTTCATAATACACTACTGCTCCACTAGCCAGTAAATTCCCAACATTAGCTTTATCAGAAGAATATCCAGTTCCTATATGAACCAAATCATTTCTTGAATCATGCTCATAAAAATCATCTTCATTACCTGGCTTCCATATTCCACTAGAAAAATCATCATAAAAATGTCCACCCATTCCAGCTCCAGACAAAATTGAAGGTTCCCAACTATAATCATACTCTCCTCCACTAATCAAACCATCACCAGACAAAAACAACTCATCATACCAATCACTTCCTGAAAAAGAACCTTCCAATTCCCCATTATCTTCACACTCAAAAGCAAGTACTCCCCCAACTACACTTGAAGAAGAAACACCTTCCTCTTCAATTAAATAAGCCACATCAGAAAGCAAAGTAGAATGGGAATGAGGATCAATACTAAAACCAAGATCTTCAGATATATACTTCAAAATATGCTTTCCATTTGTATCACCATTATCTATACTATCTTCAAACTCTGCCATAGCCTCCAACACAACTGTATCTGTTTGCCAATGCAACTTAGCACCATTCTCAGAGATCAATTTAAGTTTCTCAACTAAATTCCTACGATAAGAAGTATAAGCCTGCTCATTTCCAACTACACTTCCCCAAGAATCTTCATTATGAGAATTAAAAGTAACATAAACAGGAGTTTTTCCATCATAAGCATAAGTCCCTTCAGCAGCAGCAAAAGTCACATAACTAGCATCTATTTGTGGAAAAGGCAACACCTCAACATCCAAATCAGGACCACCAGAATCTCCTGCACCATTAGAATCATCTTCAGAATCAAGATATTCAGGATTAGGCCCTTCATGACCACCACGACGATCATCATCACCAGGCCCTTCAACACTACAGCCTACTAATAATAAAACAGTAAAAGTAAACACAATCAAAACATTAAATCTAAGTCCCATAAACTATAAACTAAAACCACATATTTATTCTTTTGCCTTCTCCACCCTAGCAACTTTTATATCAAAAGAAACTCTAAAACTACTATGGCTTTTGATGTGATCATTGGACGAAGTAAACATGACGTAAAAAAATACGGTAAAAGAGGAACTATTTTCATAGCAAAACAGTTCGTAAAGATGGGTCAAACCACTGCTCTTTCTAATCCAGTTTATTTAGACGTTGCAGGAGCCCACGTAATCTTTCTTTGCGGGAAAAGAGGTAGCGGAAAATGCCTTCATGGTGACACTTTAATCCAACTAGACAGTGGAGAACAAGTAAAAATCAAAAATTTAGAAGGCCAAGAAAACAAAACAAAAATCCTCACTCTAAACAAAAACAACCAAATCACCCCAACTGTTTTCACTCATTTCTATCAAAGAGAAGTTAAAACTCTTCTAAAACTTACTCTAAAATCAAATAAACAAATAAAATTAACTCCTGAGCACCCACTTCTAACAAAAAAAGGTTGGCAAGCTGCTCAAACTCTTCCAATTCAAACTCAAATTGCAGTTCCAAAAGAATCAAAACAAAACTCAGAAGCAATCTGGGACCAAATCACCAAAATAGAACTTTTAGAAGGAAATTTTGAAGTATACGACTTAACTGTTCCAAACACTCACAACTTCATCGCAAACAACATTATAGTCCACAACTCATACACCATGGGTTCCATCGCTGAAGGTTTAGCTGACCTTCCAAAAGAAGTAAAGCAAAACCTCTCAATTGTCCTTTTCGATACAATGGGTATTTACTGGACAATGAAATATCCAAATTACCAAGATGCCCCACTCCTTAAAAAATGGGGATTCGACCCTAAATCACTAGATGTGAAAATCTACACACCATCAGGATTCTATTACAAATACAAAGAGGAAGGCATTCCTACTGACTTTCCTTTCTCAATCAGCCCTTTAGACGTTGGTCCAGAAGATTGGCTAGAAACCTTCAAAATTGAATCAAACACTGCAGAAGGAGTTCTTATCAGCAAAATAGTTCTAAACACCAACAATAAAGGTGAACCTTATGAAATAGATTACCTAATAGAACAAACAAAAGCAGACAAAGAAGCGCAAAAAGTGACTAAATCTGTTGTAATTAACACATTTGAAAAAGCCAAAGGCTGGAAAATATTCTCTAAAGACGGAACTCCATTAAAAGACATTGTTAAAGGTGGTCAGGTAACAGTTTTAGATGTAAGTCCATACGCAACCATGCCTTCTGGTTGGGAAATTAAAGCCATGGTAGCTGGCCTCGTCTGTAAACGTCTCTTCCAAGAAAGAATGCTTTCCAGAAAATCTGAAGAATTCCAAAGTGTTGACAAAGCAATGCATTATTTTAGTAAAGAAACAAAAGAAAAACAACAAGACCCTTTGGTTTGGCTCGCAATAGATGAATGTTTCCCTGCAAACACCCCAATTATTACAGATCAAGGCACATTAACAATAAAACAAATCACAAAAAAAGTAGAAAATAAAGAAAAACTAAAAGCCTGGAGCTATAATCAAAAAACAAAAGACTTCGAATTCCAAAATATCACTAAAAGCTACAAAAAACCAAAAAGACAACTAATAGAACTAACAACTGAAACTGGAAGAAAGATAAAATGCACAGAAGACCACAAACTATTCACAAAAAAAGGTTTCCAAGAAACTAAAGATGCTAAAGAACTTGCAATCCCTACAAATATCCCAAATAAACAAGACAAAAAACTAATCAGAGCAAGATTACTAGGCCACATTTTCGGAGATGGATGGCTAAGTAATAATCCAAAACAAGTTGGTTTTAGTGGAAAATCAAACAAAAATGACCTACTTTTGATCAAAAAAGACCTAAAAACACTAGGTTTCACTTCATCAAACATCTATTCTAGAAAAACAAGCTCTAAAATCACCCACGTCTCAGGAAAAACTGCAACAGTAAACGGAACTAGTCACTCAATAAACGCCAGTGCTAAAACTTTTGACTACTTCAAAAAATTAGGGGCTCCAGTTGGAAGCAAAACAAACATCAAAATGCTAATTCCAAAATGGTTAACTAAAGCTTCAAAAGAAGAAAAAGCAGAATTTTTAGCAGCATTATTCGGAGCAGACGGCATGGCTCCTTCACAATCAAAAACATGGGGTGGAGACTTTAATCCAATCAGATTCTCATGCAATAAACACATAGAACTAACAGAAAACGGAGTTGAATACACTGATCAACTTAAAAAACTCTTCTCAGACCTTAATATCAAAGTCAGCCAAATCAAACAAAGAAGAGGCAATATCAGAAAAGATGGAACTAAATCAATTAAACTAGTCATAACCTTAGCAAAAAGCGTAGACAACACCATAAAATACTTAGAAAAAGTTGGCTACAGATATTGCTCAATCAAACAAAAAACAGGATTTTTATGGTTAGAATACCTTAAAGCCAGAAAATACGTCTTAAATCAAAGAGAAAACTTAAGAAAAAAAGCTTTCCAAATCAGAGAAAAAACTGGCTGGGGAAAAATAAAAATAGCAAAAGAACTAAATATTCCTAGTTACCAAGTAAGAGATTGGATTTATAAAAATAGTGGTGTTTCTATGCCCCAATCCTTTCCAAACTTCGACAAATGGATTAAAGAAAGACTAAAAAACAATATCTTTTACGAAAAAATTCAAAAAAGAACCACAAAATCAGCTGAACCACTCTTCGATATCACTGTAAATCAAAACCACAATTTCATAGCAAATGGCGTAATTGCACACAATTGCCACGAACTCCTCCCTAGAGAAGGTAAAACTGCTGCAAGTGACCCATTAATCACAATCTTAAGAGAAGGTCGCCAACCAGGTATCTCCCTCATACTAGCAACACAACAGCCAGGAAAGATCCACACTGACGTAATGACTCAATCTGACATTGTCCTAAGCCACAGACTTACAGCTAAAATGGATGTTGAGGCCCTAGGACTTCTGATGCAAAGTTATATGCGAACTGGTCTTGATGTAGAATTAAACAATCTTCCAAGACAAAAAGGAGCAGCAATCCTTTTCGATGATAACAACGAACGTCTTTTCCCAATCCAAATGCGTCCAAGGTTCACTTGGCACGGCGGTTCAAGCCCAACTGCAGTAAAAGAAAAGAAAGGCAAAGCCGATGACATTCTAAAGAGTATTAAAGATTTGGATTAACTCAATAAAGTTGACGTAATTTACTTGGTAACGGAGCATATGACCTCTTATCTCCACATATACTTCTCAAAGGCTCATAGTTCCCATCCATTACAAGACCTTCTTCCTGCATTGAATCCACTACTTCAAGACATCTATCATAACTTGCAATACTTGAAACAAAGTCTCTTTGTCTATTATTATACTCTATCCCTAAAAGCCCAAGCATACCAGTCAAAAAAAAAACTGCACTTAAAGCTCTTAATCCATATCCAATTAATCGACTTCTATTTAAATCAGCAGCAACTTGCTCTACAACTACTTTTTGATCTCTAATCAAACCTTCTCCTATCTTAACCTCATTTTCAAGATCCTTTATCTTTCTTGTTAAATCATCTCTCATAGCTTCAACTACTTTCGAAATCAAGAAACAAAACACAGGAAATAACCCTACAAAACCAATAAACTTATAAAAAAGTAGGGGTAAAAATAACTATGTCCTTCATTAGAGCCAAAATAATCAATAACAAAACCAGATATTACTTAGAAAAATCAATAAGAACCATAGATGGCAAAGTAAAAAAGATTTCTATCTACTTAAAGAGTCACAAGCCTATTTCATATAAAGAAACAAACAAAAACAACCAATTAAAACAAGCAAATTTCCAAATAAAAGAAAGAATTGAACAAGCTTACATGCAATCTGCTTCAAGTTATTACAAAACTAACCATATTTTTTCAAAAGAAAGGATACAAAAGCTAGAAAAAATCCGCCAAGATTACAAATTCTTAACTAAAAATCTCACAACTAAGCAAAAACAAGACATAATCGACAGATTCACAGTAAATTTCACTTACGAATCGAACGCTTTAGAAGGCAACTCCCTTACTTTAAAGGACGTTACCTTCTTAATAACTGAAAATATCAGCCCAAAAAACAAGAATCTAAGAGAAATTCACGAAACTATCAACACAAAAGAAGCAATTACCTGGATTTTCGAGAAAAAACCAAAAATTACAGAAGAATCTATCATCAAACTTCACAAAATCCTCACAAAAAACACTGGAATAGAGCCAAACTACAAAACACTCCCTAATTTCCTTCTAGGGAGAAAAGTAAAAACAACTCCTCCTGAAAAAGTAAAAAAAGAGATGCAAAAACTAATCAACTCATTAGAAACAAACAAACTAAACAAAATCAATCCTCTCCACCCATTACAAATTGCAGCTAATTTCCATGCAACTTTTGAAAAGATTCATCCTTTTTCTGATGGTAATGGTAGAACTGGTCGACTTTTAATCAATCTTATCCTACTAAGAAACAACTTTCCTCCATTAATTATCAGAAAAACTCAAAGAATAGCCTATTTTGCTGCTTTAGAAGCCTTTGATAATAAACACAAAGACAAATTGCACGGATTCATCATAGAAAAATACAACAATACATATAAAAAATTCTTCCAAATATACTTAAAATATCTCTCTCAAGATTAATAATCACTCCTCCATCATCTGCCTTAAAACATCCATATTATCTTCAAGCAATTCTAAACAACCACTACCACTAACAGCACTAAAATCTAACCTTTGTCCTAAGTTACTCCTAGCAACTCCTCCCCTATAAGAAATTCCTGCATTTGCATCTTTATAGAATTTACTAGTATCACAAGACCTAACAACTGAAACCATCCTAAAAGAATAAACATCTTCAAAATCTCTTAAACCTAATAAATGAATTTCCTTATCTCCTAACAAACCCCTATCTAAGAGAACTTTAACTAAATCTCTTCTTCCAACTCTTCTACCTTTATATTCAAAACCCATTCGTGAAGGCAAACCGATTACATCAATTAAAGGATTTTCTACTAGAGCCCTATAGCAATCTATAGCTCCATTTATACTACTAGCTTGAACTACTCCTTGAATTTTAATTCCATCAAACTCAGAAGCATATCTTCTTGCAAACTCATCAGTCAACTCCAAAGTTCTTCTAGAATCATGTACTATATCTGGAGCTACTATTTCATCTGGTGAAATTTCAACAATTCTTCTGGCATAATCTCTTCCTGTAGGCAATCTTCCTAACTCAAACACACCACTATCAAGAATTCGATAATTCCCATCTGCTCCATAGCAAGCTGCATAATCTTGGTTTCTAAACAAATGATAAAGATACATTGAAGTTCTTGACAAAGAAGCTACTTCTCTCATTACATTTATTGGAGCAATTATTGCAAAATCCATAAAAATAAAGCCAAATGGCCTTTTTATAAATATAATGACCAAAAAACGTACGTATTAAGTTGGCTATAAAATATAGAGAATTAGCACTGCCGCCCATCGAGGCCACTGATTTGCAATTTTCATTTTAAACACAAAATCCGCAGGATTTTCCTAATTTTTATTGCAAATCAGAGTATGGCCGTGCCGCAGTGCTAATTTTCTAAGCACACTCAAACTTAGTGAAGTATGAACTAAGTCAAGAGAGCTTTGCTCGAAATTAGCCAACTTAATACGTACCAAAAAACAGCATTTTTATTAATAAAAACAAAAAATCACTCTATTAAAACACAAAATAATCATTTTTCCTTTGTTCTATTTGAATCTCTTACATTCATTTTACATAAAGTCTTATCAAACACATCTTCCAAATCAATATCCAATGAATTTGAAAGCATCATTGTAGTAACCAAAACATCTCCTATTTCATCTTCAATAGACTTAATTTTCTCTTCTTTTTTTCGCTTTTTCATCCCATAGACGTGGTTCAATTCTCGACCCAATTCTCCTACTTCTTCTACTAATCGTGCAAAAATACTCAAAGTTGGCCAATATCCTCCATGCTCAGCAATCCAAGAGTCAATTTCCTTTTGTTTTTCTTTCAATTCCATTAATAAACCTCAACTTCCTTAAACTATTTCTACAATAATTATCCCTTTTAAATTTTCTGAATAAAAAATAACCCTACAAAACCGTACTGAAGAGTAACTCTTATATATCACTACAATCAAAAAATCCAAAAATGGACCTAGATACAATTACTACAACTACACAAACTGAAGCTCCAACAGAGATTATCCATACAGCTAGAGGCAAACCTTCAATAGATTCATTCTTAGAAGAACAAACCAGATTTATTAATTCAAGTTCATACAATAGTTCTTCATATTTAATCACTCTAGCTACTTACGATTCTGATATTGATCCTTTTAATTTAACCTCTCACAACCAAACTCCTTCAAAGTCAGCAACAATTACTCACAATGGACCTCTTGAAAACATAGAAGAAACCATCTATTTTAAAACAGAAACAAACTTCGAAAGACCAAATGGAGAATCTTCTTTTATGAAAGCAGAAGAAGTATCAAACGGAACAAGTTATCACTTAGCTTCTGCAACTCTTGCTAACGAATTAAATAACTTTGCAACAGCAACAAACAAAAACCTAATCTCAAAATATTTTATAGGAAGATACGATGACGACACTTTCTTCTTAATTGAAAGAAACAGTGAAGAAACTTACTTAAGTACAACCTTTCTAGAATCAGACGGAAATGCAATAGATATGAAATCATTACAAGATTCTGGAACAACTCTAAGAGGAAATCACCAAAACCTTTACCTTGCAATTTCTAGGTTAATTGATCCTCCACCAGGCTACCAATAACAATTAATTCTTCTCCCTACTTAACTAACGCAACATTTAAATCCCCTTCCACCCTTCTACAACAAAATGGGAATGCTAGACAAACTAATGTTTTGGAAAAAAGACGACGATTTTGACTTCAAAAGTCTTTCAAACGACCCTTTAGGTTCTACTCCACTACATGAAAACATCGGTTTAGAAAACGATCCTTTTGGCCAAGACTCTTTAGCAACTAAAACCCAAAACACTCCTCCAACACAACCACAAGCTCCTCCACCAATGGACGATTTAAAACCAGAAGCTTTCGGCCAAGCAAAACAAGCAAGCGGCACAAGAGATTTGGAACTCATCAGCAGCAAATTAGACACAATTAAAGCTCTTTTGCAATCCTTAGACTCTAGAGTAACTAACATTGAAAGAATCGCAAAACAAGAAGAAGTTCAGCAAAGACAAGAACAACAAAATAAACAGAACCATAAACTATGGTAACTTATTCTAAACCAAACAAACCATTAATCATCTTCTCAACAATCACTATAGCTATAATTCTCTTAGACCAGATCACAAAATACTTAGTAAAAACCTTCCAACCAAACATCAAACTTCTATTCATCAACATCCACTACAGTACCAACACAGGCGCAGGCTTTGGAATCCTACAAAACCAATCTTTTTACTTAGGGATTTTCTCCTTAATCTTCGCAATTCTAATCATTGCATACTACAAACAGATCCCTAAAACCCTAAATTACCAAATCCCAGCAGCCCTGCTCCTAGCTGGAACTATAGGCAACATGCTAGACAGACTGATCCACAAACAAGTAACAGATTTCATAGCCACCAGTTTCTGGCCTAGTTTCAACATAGCAGACGCTTCCATCACAATCGCAGTAATTCTACTGATCTACACAATAATCAAAGAAAATAAAACTCTTGAAGGCAAAAATTAAATATAACAACTGCTTACAAACACCATGACAAAAACAGCAAACCTTAGCAAAGAAGAGCTTTTAGGAAAAGTTATTTCTTGGATTTCAATAATACTCAGCTTCACTGTAATAATTTTAGTTCTTTACAAGCTAATAACTTCTCTCTAAAATGGATAAAATTGAAATACTTCTTAAAAATCTAATGCTTTTAGCAACAATTACTTTATTCATGTATGGATTAATAAGAGGCTACGATACCTTAGAATTAAGCATTCATAACTTATATTTCTCATCACTAATACTTTACCTAATAAAAACCAACTTCTTAAATCAAAGAAGAAAAGGCCCTTAAAGGCAAAAATTAAATATAACAACTGCTTACAAACACCATGACAAAAACAGCAAACCTTAGCAAAGAAGAACTTCTAGGAAAAGTTATATCTTGGATTGCAATTGTCCTTGGTTTAATTGTCATAGGATTGATACTCTACAAAATGATCATTTCATTATAACAATCATTATTATAATTCTAAAAAAATTACTATAAATGAAACTAAGCCAAACCGATATTACTTTCAAAATAGTCATGTTCATCCAAACAACTCTTCTATTTATGTACGGCTTAATCAAAGGTTATGATACTATTGAACTAATCACTTACAACCTATATTTCATAACTCTCTTAATTTACCTAATAAAAACCAACTTCTTAAAATAAGAAAAAAAACAAAAAAAAAACAAAATTCTACTCATCCTTAAAATCACTTGATGGAGTAAACCCTGCCTTTTCAGCTTCATCTCTACTATCAAAATACACTTTGAACGGCTCTTTTATCCTCTCAGCCTTCTTACTTCCAGCTTTGTGATAGTTCCTACCATTCTTGCTAGCTACAATTGATTTAGGAGAACTACCAACTCTAGCCTCTTCAAGAATCTCCTGAGCCTGCGGATCCACAGCTTCCTCTGTCTCAACAACATCATCTTCCTCAACTACAGTCTCTTCACCACCAACACTACTAACAGCAGTCTGATCATCATAAACCATACTATGTGAGGGAGCAACTGTTTCAGCTTCTACAGTTCCCATTGCACTAGAAACTTCAGACTCAACTTCATCATCATCATCCATATCATTTGAAGACAAAGATAATACATAAAGTAGCATTGCCAAAAAGCTAAGTAAAATACTCATCTTTTGTCCCATCAGAACTAAGAATAACACTGAAAGCAGCATTAATACTGATAAAAACAAAGAATATGTATTCTTATTTCGAGATGATACTAGAGCTACAAAGCCCATTATTATCATAAGTCCAAACAACACAACTCCTATCCAAAGGTAATTCCCTAAATTTAAGGAGTACTTTGCAAAAAAAGTCAAAAATATCACAAGCACAACTGCTCTAAAAATCATTCCTATTCCACCTACCATAATAAAAAAACTAAGCAAAACTACTTTTAAACATTTATAGACTCAAAACATAGTATTAGAATAAACAAAACACAAAAACATAACAAAAAAGTCCTCTTCCATTAAAAAACTCATCAAACTCAACTCCAAAAAAGGTACAAAATCCACCTACTACTAAGAAATTAGCACCGTCACCTACTGGCAATCCCACTTAATGAAGTTAAACTAACAGCAAGCATTTTTCAAGCTAGTCTTGAAAAATAGAAGCGCAGCGGACACGCCTGCTATAAGTCTGACAGTGCTAATTTCTTGAATTCTTTTAATTCAAGACAAGAGAGCTTAGCTCGAATATTTCATATAAAAAATATCTGTTAGAAAACGCAACTAAACCCTAAAAATCATCTTCAATACTCTTCAAATGACCTTGTCTTTTCAAAAACCCAACTTCAGCTTTACTACGATATTTATAAACCACATCTCCCTTTTTGTCTCCACCAAGTTCCCATGGTTCAACAATGATCACATCTCCTTCACGCACCCATAAATACTTCCGCAAACGACCAGGGATCCGACAATTTCGTGGTTTCCCATCAAGACACTGCACCATCATCCTACTTGCACCTAAACGTTGCTTCACAATCCCTAGAATCTCACGTCCCTGCGGCAAACGTACTCTTAGAACCATAGGAGCATCAGATGCCCCTTTCTTAGAATTCTTACTTTTTTTCTTATACGGTGAAGCCATTCAATACTAAAAAAACAAAGGTCCATTTATAAAGGTATAGCAAAAGAAACACATAATTAAGCACAAATCAAACAAATCAAAGCCACTCCCCACTGGACAACCACGGACAAACTATATAAATAACTAAAATCCAAAAGTCTCAAACTTGCAAAACAAGCAACAAAGAGGTACAAAAGATGGCAAAAAGAGTACAATCCCCTTCTTCAATTAACACATTCAAGCAGTGTATGAGAAAATATTATTATCAATATATTGAAAAACTCCCAACTTCCAACACAATCCACACTGTTAGAGGTAACATTGCCCATTCAACCTTAGAATATTTCTACGATTTAGACATTTCTAATTACACTTTAGACAACTTCGAACAACAGTTCAAATCTTCAATTCAAAAACTCTTAATGCAGCAGTGGAAAGAGTACTCAGAAAAGTTAGAAGAACTTAAACTAAAACCAACAGAGCTCAGATTCTACTTTGAAGAAACTATGATGATGGTCTTGAACTGGTGTAACTCCTTTTTAAAGGAACTTAAAGATGAGTACGAAAAAGACCCAAGAGAACTAAACAACATTTTCCAAGAGATTGCTCCAATTCGAGAACAAGAGTTCAGATCAGAAGAAAACCAAATTCGTGGTTTCATAGATGCCATTAGACACAAGAAAGGTGAAGTTCACATTATTGATTATAAAACCAACAAAAGACCAGAAATCAAGGAGTCCATCAAACTCCAACTATCCATTTACGCCTTTTTGTACCAAGAAAAACATGGCAAACTCCCTAACAAAGTTGGTGCATTCTTCTTAAGAGACAGATTAAAGATGTTAAACGTGACGCAAGAGATGCCAAAACGAGCACAATTAGAGATAGAAAAGATCCATGCCCACACTGGTATCACTGACAAAATCATGGACTACAAAAGAAATATCACTCCCCTTTGCAAATGGAAGACAGGCCAATGCAACTTTTATGAGGTGTGCAAACCTCACGGACAGTGAGTTTGTATAGTTAAATATAGCCTAAGTTTTTCAAAACTTTTCGTAAACCCTTGTATTTTTTATCCCTATCAAGAATACATATCAATTTTATCTTTGGTTTATCTACAAAATAAATCACTCTTTTTTCTTTTCTACCATCTTCAAAACGAACTCGAAACAAAAACAAACCATAACCTTGAATTCTTTTATTTCTAAATGGATTTAGCTCAATTAAACGCAACTTATCCTTCACTACTCTTGCACCTTCTTCACTTAACTGCTTAAGTTGATCAACAAAAGTATCTGAAGCCTCTAAAATATATTCCATCTTTAGCGTTCTAAAGCTTCAAAAATCTCTTTTTTAGATCTCCAGCTTCCTTTTTCTTCAGTAGCTTTCAAAACTTTAAGAATTAAATCTAACTCTTCTTTTGTCACCAAATCTTCATCAAACACTTTTTCTCGTAAACTCTCTTTTATTAACTCTTGAACATTCGAGTAACCATGCTCTTCTGCATATTTTCGAGAAGCTTCTAAGACACCATCATCTAACCTTACATTTATTTGCGTATTCATAAAGATACCAATAGATACCAAACTATATAAGCCTTTCTACTCAAACTCCTAGAAACTTAAAGCTCCTTGTTTCTTTAGTTCCAAAGCTTCAAAAAGCTCCTTCCTTGAAACAAAAAGATTCTTTTCATACGTAGCTTGGATCAATCTCTTAACCAAATCAACCTCTTCTTCAGTCAATTCTTCATATTTTTCTTCCATAAACACAAATTAAACACTAGAACAATATAAATTCTTAGAAAACTCACTCAACACTAAGCCAAGCACCAGTGCTACATTCGTTATGAACTTCCAAATCAAAAGGTTCAGTTAAATAACAACTCTCTACTTGCTCAAAAAACAAATGATATACACCAGAAAAATGCCCATCACTCAATTGATCTTCAGGCAAAATATCAAGAGTATGGATATCAAGATAAGGAAAAACCCAAACTTCTTGCATAGCTCTAAGAAAATCCCTCTTAGCTTCCTCAACCAAGATTCCTTTTGGAGGATCACAACTATATTCAAAACGATCTACTACTTCTACTCCTGCATCTAAAGAATCAGTAAACCTAAGCCCAGCAGCATACATTGAACAATAAATATAATTATTATCAAAAATTGGGATTCTTCCCTTATGATCTCCTTTCTCCGCACTAATTTCAGCAGAAACTTCGACTCTTCTATCATCATCTCCATGATATCTAATAATATATTTGATTGTATGCTCTCTTTCCCATAAATTAACTCTCTTAAAACAAATACTTCTTGCATAAAAATCCCTAAATACTTCACCACTCTCTCTTTCAATAAAACCTATAACATCTAAGCTAGGATCTGCATATCCTCCACACTCCTGATCCCTAAAAAAAGCATCTGTTTCAACAGAATCCCCACTACATCCAGATAAAAAAGCCCAAAGTAAATACGAAGTTAAAGCCATAAACACCTCAAAAACTACCCTTTTTAAAAAAACTAGCCACAAAAAACACTAAAACCCTACCTTAACCTTTGATTAACAACTTTCAAATTATACAATACTATTCTTTGAAACACCAACGCAAGTTTCTTATCATCTCTTTTCTTAGCTCCTTTAGTGGAAAACAAATACTCTTCCAGCATCCCTAAAGGTATATCTAAAATTGGTATTCCTAAATACCTCAAAAAATGAAAAGTAAGCAAACGAGTAGTTCTACTATTTCCATCTTCAAAAGGATGTATATGCTGAAATTCATTATGAAAATAAGCTGAGAATTCAATTATCTCCTTAACCTTAACTTTCTTCCTAGCTAAAAAAATGTTATACTCCATCAACAATTCATCTACTCTATCATCTAATTCTTCCACAACACCAACTTTATACTCAGGATTACCTTGTATGTGTACTGGAACTAAACGTAAACGCCCAGCTATCTGACTTTTGTGCCGCATTGCTAAATAATGATAATTTAAAACTAAACTTTTTGTCAGAATTTTTCTTTCACCACACTCTAAAAGCATAAGTTCAACAGCTTCTTGATAATTTTTCACTTCTTGTACATCTTCATACCTTGCATCCTTTGGAGTGATATCATTCTTAATCAAACTAATAGTATCAGTAAGAGTTATCGGATTACCTTCTAAACTTAAACTGTGATAAATAAACTTGATTTTAAACTCATTCATAAATTTGGCATACTTCCTTTCATCTAAAGTTACAAGCCTCTTAAATTTCTTCATTTCCTTTTCAATATCTTCATAAAAACTCTGATTCTTCCTCTTAGCCACTAAAACAACATGCCCAAAATAAGATAACAAATCTCTAAGGTAACTATTATAAGGAATTGATCCAACAAGTGGTCTTCTAGACAAAATAATACATAAACCACTTCTAGATAAAATATCCAAATATTTCTTATACGTTCTTTGATTGATCTTAAAATCCTTAAAAGAAAATTTACTCTTTTGCAAAGCCAAACTTACAAACAAAGTCAAGTTCTTATCAAGCAAATAATTATAATTAATTCCATTTTTGATACAATAAAGTATCAACTGATATAACAAATCACTCCTAACAGATCTAACTGCCTGAAAACCTTTTTTCGTATTTGCTATAACTCCATCCTTTTCTAAATCCAAAAGCATCTGATAAAAAACATGATATTGATAATTATTTTTCTTAAAAAACCCCAAAAAATCAACGACAGACATAAGCTTTCCTTTCGAATAAATCACTTCAAACAGATCATATTTTGTTACCATCAACTATCTAAAAGGCAGCATCCTTTATAAATATTATCTAAAATGCACTAATTTTTAACAAATCTTTAAAATTTGATACATAATGGTGCATACAAATACTCAAAAAGCACTAATTTTTAACAAATCTTTAAAATTTGATACATAATAGTGCGAAAAACAATAGAAAATATAAAATAAAAAAAAAGAAAATCTAAGCTCCTAAGAAGCTCATTCTAATAATCTCTTGATATAGTGTCACGTTCTCAAGTACCCATGCTTCTACTCCTGCTCCCAGCAGCAAAAATATCACTGAAAACAACAATATGTACAAGTTAAACCCAAAAACTTCCATGAATCTATCTGACGCAAACTCTTCTAGTATTACATCCTTAGAGATCAACGCTCCTGCTATTGCTGCAAGAAAATAACACACTCCTTCTATCAGCATGTGTGGCGTCACTATCGCCATTATTTTCCCAAAGACCAAAAAGGCACTCTCCCCGCTATAATTCGAGGCTGTTTTAGCTGTGTATCCAAAGATTGTTCCCCAAACTGAAGCATTCCACGTAATCAAGAATATCGCACCATCTCCAGTAAGTAAAGCCAGTATGAAACACGCCATCATTACCATAAAGTTATTTGAAAGTAACGACCAAAACAAATCTACTACAGCTGAACTAGCTACTGCTTGTCCTGCAAATCCTTGTCCTAATCTAATCTCAAGTTGTTCACGAAACAATGTGTTAGTCTCAAACGCCGGAAGCATCATAGTTCCAAACGAATATACTACTAATATACCTAAAAACAAAAACAAATAAATTTTAACTAAAGCCCAATCATCACGAAAGAGAACTTTTAACGTAATCTTTTTTTCCATCCGCTCCTTTCTTTCTTCGATATCAAAAATCTTATACAATTCTGGAAGAAGTAGCATGGACGTAAAAGCTACTGCTACAAGTGCAGGGTCACCAGGAAACAAAATTGATGCAATCAAAATCCCTACTATTGAATATCCTATTCCCAATAAGAATGCATAGCTTGCTTTTTTCTCAAGCCAATCCTCTGGGAAAATATGTTCAAGTACCATCTTTTTTCACCTCTTTAAAATAAACTTTTAATTATAACTAACCAAAAAGACATTTTCCAGCTACTTAAAGCTTTTCCATAAAACCAACTACAAAAAACTGCAATCTCCTCTTTACCTTTTCTTGAGTATATACTGGTCCGTAAGTAGAAAGTGGAACTTTTCTTACGGAACTGTGTCTCGAATCCGTAACCAAGTTATAGAAACTTAGTGAAGCATGAACTAAGGTTGAAAATTAGCATGGTTTTCATAAATAGTTACGGATGAGTATATACTAACATTTACCTGCATACACCCAAAGAAAAATACATATCATCTAAATGCCAAAGGTATAACTATCAAAATAAAAAAACAAACTCCAAATATGCAAAACCTAGAAAAAATCAAACAGTTCCTCAATACTCTAAACTCAAAAAACATCATCTTCAAACAACATTTCCATATTAGAAGTCAAACAAGACCAATCAATAAAAATATGGTCAAAACTCTTATCAAATAATACAGACAAACTCCTGAAAATAGAAAAACAACCAGCAAAAAGACAAAATGAAGAAAAATACAAGCTTTGGCTAAAAATGAGCAAGAAATACTCTTTAGTCTTAATAATCATCATAAAATCAACAAATCATGAGAAAACATTAATTAATAATAACTGCTTGGAACTCTAATAAAAAATGGCAAAAGGAGATCAAAAAATGAATTACGATATTGAAGAAGACATTCTTTTTCTAACTAAAGGAAAAAAAGTAAAAGCCTCAATAGATATTGGTGATTTCATAATAGATATAGATCATCAAGGTTCTGTATCTGGTATGGAAATTTTAAATGCCAGTCAAAATCTAAATATTCCAGAAACCCTATTAAACAGCCTAGAAAAAGCTTCCATGAAAGTCACATACAAATCAGATCATATTATTATAACTCTTCTTCTTCAAAGCAAAGAAAAACAAAAAGATGTTAGTATCCCTCTTACTGTAGATTTGGGCCACACTAAACTAGAAACCCAAGAAACAAACTTCGCTTTTAGCTAATCTAATTCTAAACTCAACTAACCCAAATCATTAAATACAAAAACCCCTCTCTCCTAAACCACTAATGAAAAAAACAGATCTAAACAAAACTTTGCGAGGTACGAGTAAAGTACCAAGAACGAAGTTCGCAAGTAAGACAGTAAACATTCTAAATGTAACTTTAGTCTTAATCTCAGCTATCCTAATTCTAAACCTTTTCAACATCCAAATCCCTAACATTGGTTTCACAATCCAGAACGCAATTGATCCTGAAGACCCAGCTTGCTTCGCTTCATACCAAGACAGCGCAGAACAAATCAACTTAAACTACTGCTGCCACGAAGCAAAAAAACAATTAGAGTGCATAAACAACAAGCAAACAATCAACAATATAGAATCCGACATAACTTGTCAAACCGGAACCAATTCCAACACAATTAAGTTCCATTTAACAAACGCAGCAAACAGATACTGCCAACAAAACTACTAAACATCATCATCAAAAAGTAACTCAACAGCAACCAAATAAAACAAAACCTATTCAAACTCAAAATCATACAAGGAAGAAGCCACCGTCTCCCTACTGGCAATTTCATTAAAGGAATTAAACTAACAGCGAGCATTTTTGTTCATGTAATGGACAAAAATTTAGGCGAGTGGACACGCCTGCTCTAACCTCATAAGCAAAGCGTTGAGGGTTTGGAAATTGTCTTGCAATTTCGAAAAGTCTGACAGTGGCTTCTTCCGAAAAAAAAAGAGAACAGATGGCAAGAACAACCAAATCAAAGAAAGTTAGTAGAAAAAGCAGCAAAAAAAGCTCATCTAGAACTAAATCTATCTCCACTAGAAACAAGAGCCTAAGAAAAGACAAATCTGCAGCTACTCCCATTCAACTAAAAGTCCTTACTCTCTTAGTAATCACAACCCTTTTCTTAGGAGGAATCAGTGTAGCAAAGGCCCAAGGCTTCTTCATCCCAGTAATTTCAGAGATAGTCCCTCAAGACAACATAATTTTCTTAGAAGATATGTCTTTAGAAGAAAAAATAGCTCAAATGGTCATCACTCACGGCGGCATGCACAACAAAGATAACTGGCAAAAGCTACAGCTAGGTGGCATCCATTTGTTCGCAAAAGAAACAAAAGAACAATTCAAAGACACAATCACTCAATTCCAAACAGATATGAAAATACCTTTCTTCGTAACTAGTGATTTAGAAGGCTGTATCAACTCCTTTGCAAATTTCAAAGAATTCACTCCAAACAATGAAATCACAACTGTAGAAGAAGCACAAAATAAAGCAATAGAAGAAGCAGACTTCCTAAAAGACCTAGGTTTCAACATCAACTTCGCACCAGTAGTAGACTTAGAAGATAGCATTTGGGGATGTAGAGCTTTCCCAGGAGACCATGAACAAATCACAACTCTGGCACAAACCTACACAACAACTTTGCAAGATAACGGTGTCAGCGCAACAATCAAACATTACCCTGGAAAGACTCTAATCATCAGCGACCCACACAAAAACCTTGTTGAAGCTACAATTGACGAAAACGACCTCTACCCTTACGAAAACTTACAAGACCCTGACTTTGTTATGGTCAGCCACTTAATCATAGACGGCCTTCTAAACTCCAACGAACGTCCATCCTCAGTTTCCACAGAGATCATGCTCCCTTTAAAAGAGTCTCATCCAAACCTAATCGTATCTGATGACATTCTAATGCTAGGGCTACAGAACTTCTACCAAGATAACACAGATCAATTATATATTGACCTTGTTCTCGCAGGCCATGATGTGATTCTTAACTTTGATGAAGACCCTAACGAAATCTACCATATGATCCAAGTCATCGCAGAAAACGTAGAATCAGGCATCATAGAACAAGAACAAATAGACACTAGTGTAACCAAGATCCTAGAATTGAAAGGTTTTACAGTGATTTAAAAACAAAACTAAAAACCCAAAACCAAAACACCTTCAATGGACAATCCCATGTGGAAACTCCGCTTTTTTCTTCATCAAAGCAATTAATCTACTAGCATTTGCTAACCTAAGAGTTTCCATTCTCATATCAAAAAGCCTCCTTTCTTCACAAATCACTTCATCTATTTCAGCCCTTAACCCTGCATCTGCTAGAAGCGCTGGTAACTCAAGCAACTGTTCATAAGCTGAACCAAAATTATCTCCTCTCAAAACATCACTAACTGTTTCTTCCCTATGCTTAAAATCAACTAAATAAGTCATCAAATACAATGCTTTTCCTAAAGCCTTAACTTGTTGAAAAGCTCTTTCATTCAAACCTTCTGCAATAACGCACCCATAATTATTTCTCCCGCCTAAAAACCTTCCTTTCAATTCCCCTCTCCCATGTAAATGACTATACGTTCTATTCACCATCCCTTCATTATCTAAAAAAGATATCAAAAGATCTCCTTGTGCATCTCCTCGAAGCAAATAAACATCTAAACCAAATTCAACAAGAGCCCTAGTTGCTACTGCTACAGTTTCATAATGAGCAAAAATCCCTTCTGATCTACTTAATCCTATTTTTCTCAAAACATCTACAGCTCCAGTAACAGAAAATTCATCTTCCCCATAATATTCTCCTGATAAATAACGATCTATGTGTAAACCTGCCATTCAAATCCCAACAAAACAGCCTAATTATAAACCCTTCTAACCAAAACACCACTTCTCATCCACAATATATATAAAAGACAAACATAACCATATTCTACAAATGAGCTTACAAAACCAACTTAAAACTGTACTTCTTTTAGGTGGACTAACAGGTCTACTCTTACTAATTGGTACTGTAATAGGCGGAAAAGCAGGTTTAACCATAGCCTTAATTTTCGCTGGTGGTATGAACTTCTTCTCATACTGGTTCTCCGACAAAATTGCAATTTTCATGTACAAAGGCGTAGAAGCTGATAGAACTAAAGAATCAGAACTCTATCACATCCTAGAGGAACTATCAAGTAGAGCAAAAATACTAACACCAAGGCTATTCATCATCCCTTCAAGCGCTTCAAATGCCTTCGCCTCAGGCCCGAACCAAAAAAAAGCAGTGGTAGCTGTTACAACAGGCTTACTTAAACTTTTAACTAAAGACGAACTTAAAGGCGTTTTAGCTCACGAGTTAGGTCACATCAAAAACAAAGACATCTTAATCTCCAGTATCGCAGCAACTATTGCAGGAGTCATCTCTTACATTGCTATGATGGCACGTTGGGCAGCGATCTTCGGCGGTTTTGGTGGCAACAACGAAAACGGCTCAAACATCTTAGAACTTTTGGCTCTAGCAATTATAGCTCCTGTTGTAGCTATGATCATCCAATTCGCAATTTCCAGATCAAGAGAATTTTTAGCAGATGAAGCTGGTGCAAAGATAGCAGGTTCACCTTACGGCTTAGCAAGCGCTTTAGAAAAGTTAGAACAAAACGTTAAAACTCACCCTTTCCAAAAGAACGGTACTACTCAAGCAACTGCACATTTGTTCATCAACAACCCTTTCAATAGCAAGAATTTCTTCGAGCTATTCAGCACCCATCCTAGTTCTGAAGCCAGATGCAAGAAACTAAGAGCAATGCGCTTCTAAAAAGCCACTACCCACTGGTCAGGTGCGGACACTTGGTGAATGCAATGAACCAAGTCCCAAGAGCTCTGCTCGCGGACAAAGTATATTAATCAGTAAATAATTCTAAAAAGAACTTTCCCAAAAAGAAAGATTTAAGTATAAAGACGTATTTATGCGCATAATGGGTCAAAAGAATGGTTACAAAAAAAGATCTCATGATCACAAAACATGCCCAAGACAAAATGTCAATAGAAGGCATATCTATTTTACAAATATGTGATGCTATTAATCGAGGTTCAAAATTTCAACAAACAGATGGTCTACTAACAAAATATGGGTACTTTTCAGTAGCATACAAAAAACTTAACAACAAATATCTAATCAAAACAGTTTTCCTAAACAGGTAATTAAAATGGAATGTCCAACATGCGAAAAATCAAAAATGCAAAAAAAGCAAGTAGAATACAATTTATTTGGTGTATCATTAGGCTACTTTGAAGCTCTAGTTTGCAAAAGTTGCAACGAAACAATCTTTGAATCAGATGCTAGTGAAAAAATAGAACAAAAATCAAAAGAACTAGGCTTATTTGGTTTAGCTAGAAGAAGCAAAATTGGAACTTCTGGCACCTCATTAGATGTAAAAATCCCAAAAAGAATCACAGAATTCTTACAACTAAAAAAAGGTCAAGAAATCATTATCGAACCAAGTGCAAAAAACAAAATGCAAATCACTATTATTTAACCTCCCTTCCAACCAAAACAGCTTCCTTTTGCCAAATAACCTCCAAAATAACCTTCTTTTCACCTAAATCAACTATTTTGACCTCCTTTCCCCTCAAATCGACCAAGAACTACCTTCTTTTCACCTAAATCAGCCAAAATGACCTTCTTTTGCCAAATAACCACCAAAACAGCCCCCTTTTCGCCTAAATCACCCAAAATTGTCCGTAAACCTTAAATACCGGCAAATATTACCTCTAAACAGGAAAAGAAGACCATTTTGACCTTCTTTTCCAAAATGCAGAATTTTAATTCTGCGACTGGAAAGTTTGTGAGAAACAAATGTTGAAAATCTCTTTGATTTTCATAAGTATCACTTTCCATGAATACAGACAACAAACAAGCAGGTGAAAAACATGACAAAACCAAGATTTCTTTCTTTAAACGCTATGGAAAAAGTTCTAAGAGACATTGGTGCTTCCAGAATCTCTGAAGGTGCTAGAGGCGCATTGGCTGAAGTAGTCGAACAAAGAGCTTTAACTATTGCTAAAGTTGCTAAAAAATATGCTCAGCATGCAGGTAGAAAAACTGTAACTGAACGAGACATAGAAATGGCAGCTGAAGACAACTAATTCTTTATTTTTCCTTCATTTTAATTTCTCTAAACAAACTAATCTTAAACTAGAAAGTAATCCCACTCTGGACGATCTCCTCTGTCATTATCAACTTCTCCATCTCCAATTGTTTCAGTAGCATCGTTATAGTTCCAAGAAGAATCACTTGAATCTACTTCTATTCCATTATGGTCAAAAACAACTGCTCCATGTTCATCAACTATTGGATAAACACCATCAATTGGCTCACCAATACCTCCAGAAAGCAATATTTCCGACTTAACTCCATAAAAACCATATTTTGCCTTCTGATGTCCAGCTCCATACTCTCTATCTCCTTCAACAAGCAATCTTATATCTCCTGAAGTTACAAAACCACAATCTAAAGGCACATCATCCATTTCTGTCCCCAACCTATGATCTAAAGCAATTGGTCTTTCCTTACTTGAATCTATACCTGCTACAAAATATCCTCGACCTCGAAATTCAACTATATCTCCCACAAAATAATCTATTCCCATATTAAAAAACCAAAATAATTAAACTATAAATATCCTTCTATACTAAATAATAACTATTTTTATTATCATTTCCTACTCACTAACAGCAATATTCCTTGTTTGCAAAATATACAACTTTCCTTTCTTCACACAAAACTCAATATCTTGAGAAAGACCAAAATATTTTCTCTCAATCAATAAAGAAGCCTTAATCACATCACTAATTACCTTGTCAAAATCTTTCCTAACTCTCCCACTTATCTGTTCAAACTCTAAACCACTTTTGTCAACCACAAATATCATCGGCGTCTTTCTCCCAGAAACAAGATCCTCTCCACTCCCAGATACAACTTCCAATTTCATCTTATCCTTCGATCTAACAACCCACTTCTTCTTAGGAATTCCACCCTTAGCCTTAACATAATAGCTAAATCTCTCAGTAATTTCTGTATAAACTACTCCAGAATAATCTGCATAGACCATTTTCTGGACTACAACTGCCATTTTCGCCTTTTTCTCTTCAACAGCTAACTTATGTCTATGCTTAACTGCTCTTGCTGTATAAAGTGAAGCCCAACATTTCTTAATGTTCCTAAGCACCAAAGAAATCCCACGTCGAAACAAATAACTGCTATGTAATCCAGCAAATGTAGAATCCGCAGTATCTTCTGTAGTTGCAGAACTTCTAATTGAAACATATCCTCTTCCAATCCCCGCATAAGCAGCTTTGATCTCTTTCTCAATCTCAGAAGGTATTTCTAAACCTAAAAACACATTTTCAATTTGCTTCTCAGACATTTTGGCATAATTAACTAAGCGAGTACTCAAATATCCATAATTATGCAATATTGTTTTAACAAAAGCGCTAACTGTCACTGTAAACCCATTTGGTACATTCAAACCCTTAATCTTCCTCAAACGAAAAAGGTTTATCGCCTTACCACCAACAAGATTAACATCTGAACTTTCATCTAAATAAACAACATGCTTCAAACCACGCTTTCTCAAGAACCCTTCTAAATAACTCATTGGAAACAAATTAAGTAGTGACAGCTCCTTCAATTCCGCTTGCACAGTCTGAACAGTAACAGCCTCCGGCAACTCCAAAAAACGACTTTTAGAAATTTTCTCAATAACACCTTTGTCAGCATCAACAATCACATAATCTCCAGTTTTGAAATCACTACATGCTCTAGCTTTAGCTACAATACAAGGCACTTTATGCTCTCTAGCAATCATTGCTGCATGCGAAGTCGAGCCCCCCTCTTGAGTTATAATCGCACTAGCTGCTATCATAGCTACGTTCACTTCTGGCGTTGGATTTTGAGCAATGAACACTTCTCCTGATCTAAATTTAGCAACGTCTGTTGAATTCCTAACAATCCTAACCTTTCCCCATGCCTTCCCATTGCACACAATTAATCCTTCTCCACCAGTCAAAAAGTTAAGCAACTTAGCAGACAATTCACCAAGCAAATATATTGCTCCAGTTTTATAGAACGGCGCCACAAAATCCTCTACAACTTCCTCCTTATTAGACACATCACCAACACGGTCTTCAATAAGTCCCCTCAACTCAGATATTACTGCTTCAGAGAACAAATCAATTCCTTTTTGTATCAGGTTCAGTGCTTCAATCACAGCATTAAGTGACCCTTCATGCACATCCTTTTCTTTATAAACAAAATACTTCTTCAACTTAAGCAAACCCTTTTGAAAACTAGTCTCACACTTAACTTCAATCTGAACCCTATCAGCGATCCCTACAACTTTGCCCTTTTTATCAACATAATGTCCTTCTTCATTTTTCAGCCAAGTCTTAAGTGCTCCCATATTGCTATAAATAACAGAATTCAACAACTGTTCAATATGAAACAGATTCGCTTCAAATTCTTCAAAAGTCTCAACATCTTTTCCAGTATTCAACTCAGCATAAACTAATTTCTCTAAATTCTCCAAAAACAAATCAAAATAATATAATTCATTGCTAAAATTTCCTTTTGCGGTACTCCTCAATTTATGTAAATCTCTTCTACAATGTCCAATTATCTTAGCAATTCCTAAAAAATCTCCAGAATCAATATGTTTTGAGATTCTTTCAAGCCACCCACTAAAATTTTTCCACTTTTTGCTGCCAAGAACTTCTTCGGGAACAATTCTTTTAAATTTTCTTAAATTTTGATCAAAATTTCCTCCCTTATCTAAAAAAATACTTTTTAGATGAATCAACAAAGATTCTGCAATTTCTTTTGTATCTCTTTTTAAAACCATTCTTGCTTTCAAAACAGCATCAAAATCTATTATTTGCAAATTATAATTAGAACTAATCATACATTTTCTCTTAAAACCAGTAATATCTCCTGTATCTAAGAATTTCAAATATTCAAAGATTACCTTAATATCTTCTTTTCCTGGATTATTATGAATCTTTAATCTAATACCACTTAACAAACCTGAAGACATATTTTTTAACACAACAGATTCACCTCTGATCAGATTAAACAAATCTTCTTTTCTTCCAATCGGTAACATACTAGCTACTTTTCTAATCAAATATTTTGTTTCTGAATCTAAATTTTTTTCTTCCAAAACAAAATTAAAAAAAGATTCAACTCTATGATGCTGCGATTCTACAGCTGCTGGTC
Source organism: uncultured Methanosarcinales archaeon (assembly GCA_964527395.1). Taxonomy (GTDB): domain Archaea; phylum Nanobdellota; class Nanobdellia; order Woesearchaeales; family GW2011-AR9. The sequence goes on along the minus strand of CAZGQD010000003.1, from coordinate 11,971 downwards.
TTATGGGAATACTCTTCGTAAGTAAATTTGCAATCAAATTCTTCAAAGGTTTTTTCATTTGTTTTATATCTAAACAAACTACCATCAAAAAAGACATTAATTGTTCATAGGATTTTATTTCTACATCTGGATTAGCTAACATCTTATCCATATTTTCCCAATCTTCTTTGCTTTGAACAAACCCTTTCTGAACCATATTAAAAAAAAACTGTCCAAAAACTTCTCTTCTGTTAGGTCTAACTAATTCTAATAATTTTGGAATAACTATTGAATCCTCATCCCAAGACATTTTTCCCGAAAAAACTAAAAGTATTAAGCTAGGAATAATATATTTATACAACAAAACCCCATCAACTTTACTTCTCTTTGATATATTCAAAAGTCCTTTTACTATACTGTCCCAACTTACCTTTTTTGCTTCAACTAACTGAACTGCTAATGGTAAAGTTCTTGAAAATAATTCTTGGCGACCACCAAAATTTAAACTTCCTTTTAACCTAAGCATATCTCTAATAATTTTATCAACAGTCAAATTTCCCGTATTTATCAAATGAACTATTAACTCCAATTTTTTATCTCTAAACAAAAAAGACGACTCTTCTTTTGATCTAGAAAGTTCTATTGTCGATTCAACTACTTGTTCAAAACTAATTCTTCTATAACTAGAAAGTTTCACTAACTCAACAAATGTTTTATCTAAAAATCCACTTAATCCTTCCCCTCCTAATTCACCTACCCTTAGCATTCCTTTTATTGCTTCATCCCAAGATATTTTCCCATTAGAAACAAGAACATCTAAACTCAAAAAAGCCTTAACTAGGCTTAAAAATAAGCATTTCTCACTATCAAGATCAATTAGCCGATAAATATCTCTCCAATATTCTTCATTTACCAGACCTTTCTCAGCCAAATCTGGCAAAACAGTTCCAAAAAAAGATGCAGATGTTAATCTCTGATCACGAGATATTCTTTTCAATTCACTTAAACGATAAGCTAAAAACTTAGATTCTGTTTTATATCTATTAACTGGAAATCTCTTATTATGCAAAAGTCTTATTCCTGCTTCGTACAATTCATTAGAACCTTCTTCAGTAGTCTTGTTATACTCTTCAACTACTCTTTTAACTCTCTCTAAAGAAACTACTAAACTTTTAACCCATTTATCAAGATCCTTCACATCTTTTTGAATTTTTTCAATAAACCCATGAAACTTTTCTTCTAATCTTTCTAAATTTTTTTGCTTTCCAAAAGAACTTCTCATTCTCTCTTTTGTCTGCAATTTTGCTTCAGATATAGCAGTTTCTTCAATTTCATGTAAATCTTGAGCAAGTAATCCCTCATATTCAGAACTATATTTAAATATAAAACGATCAGCAAGATTCAAATCATCTCTAATTTCCTTAAATTCTTGGATCAATTTTGATTTTGGCCCTAAATCCATTCCTAATTTTTTCAACTTTTTATTGATAGAAATCAATTTAGGATGTACTCTTCTTTCACTTCTTGCTATATACTTAAGAACTTTTACTGCTTTACGAATTTCCTTTTTTCTATCAGAAACTTCCTCTTTTTCTATATTATTTACATCTTCAAGCAAATCTTCTGCATATTTATGTTCAGCAGCAAGCCAATCTAAACAAAAAATTACTTCTTTTTTATCCCAACGATCTCCTTTATGAAGCCTTTTTAACCTAACTTTAGTAAAAGTGTGACCATAACCTTCTTTCTTAACCATCAAAATCCCTATCAAAAACTAAGCAAATCCCATATATAAATCCACCTCAAAACATGAAAAAACCAAACCAACAAGCTTAAATTACTAAAACCAAGCCTATTCTAAACACAAATCAAACATTACCTTTATAAAGAAAAGCCCTAAAATCTATAAATCAAGCTATAAAAGGTGTATTATTATGACAGATGAAAGAAAATTAGTAACTGTAGGACATCTAAAGAAAGGTGATTCTTGTATTATCGACAACTTTGCATGTAAAGTAACTGACATTTCAGTTTCAAGACCTGGAAAACACGGTCACGCTAAAGTAAACTTAACCGCAGTAGGATTACTAGACAACAAGAAAAGAAACATTATGATGCCTGGTCACGATAAAATCGAGGCTCCTGTAATCGAAAAAAGAACTGCTCAAGTTTTATCAATCAACGGTAACTCAGCAAGCATTATGGATGGCGAAAGTTTCGAAACCTTCGATTTAGACATTCCATCAGAACTTCAGGGTCAAGTAACTGAAGGCGTAAACGTACTATATTGGGCTCTAATGGGCAAAAAAGTTATGAAGCAAGTTAAATAATCATACTCATCAACCAAAAAGAAGAAAACCTTAGTCATTGGCGCTACAGTCCATCTGCTGGCAATTCCACTCAAAACAAGACCTAAACAACGAGCATTTTTCTGACTCCGATCAGAAAAATTCAAAGCGAAGTGGACACGCTTGCACTAGGCCTGACCAAAGCGCCAAAGACTAATCATAAAAAGAAAAATCAAAAGGTATACAAAAAATGGCAACAAAATTCCCAGAAGCAGAAGCAAGATTATTCAAAAACATTTTCGTAGATAAAAAAACTAAACGAAAGATTAGAGCTAACCCTTTAAAGGTTCAAGCTGGTAAAATCAAAGGTAGAGGCAAAGGCGGCTCAACCAAACTAAGACCAAAAAAGAAAAAGTAAACTAACTATTTATTTTCTTAAATTATTTTTCTTTCAACTTTTTTCTAACTAACTATTTTCTCAACAATTTTTATTATTCTCTAACATATACAATACAAACATTCTACCACCATCAAGAGTACCAACAATTAAAAAACCAAAAACACAATATAATTAATACTTCCTTCAGTAAAGTATTGGCAACTGGCTGCGTCCACAATGGGCGTGGCCACCAATACCTACAAAACTTCTAAAGAATCTAAACAACAAATAGTTCCTTTTGCAACAAAAAAACCACACACCAAAACAAAACAAATATAAAGCAAAACATACAACCAAAAACTAATGATAGAAAGTATAACTTCATTTCTCTTAGAATACAAGATCATAATCCTATTCTATTTAGTTCTAGCAATGATTGTCTACCATTTCCGAAAGAAAATGGAAGTCCAAGCAAAAGTTATCATGCTTTTTAGAACTCAGTTTGGCATCAAAGCTATGAAATTGGCTTCAAAGAAATACGGCGAATGGATCAAACTCTTAGGTTACACTGGTGTAGGAGTAGGATTTATTGGCATGATTTTAATCACTTACACATTAATCCACAACCTCATAAAACTTCTAATTCAACCAGCAGCAACATCTGGAGTTGCCCTAGTTCTTCCTGGTGTAAACGTCCCTGGCCTTGGAATATTACCTTTCTGGCATTGGCTTCTAGCAATTTTCGTAATCGCTCTAATTCACGAGTTCGGTCATGGTATTGTTGCAAAGGCTCACGGTATTAAAGTCCACAACTCTGGTTTTGTTTTAATAGGTCCAATCATTGGAGCTTTTGTAGAACCTGACATAAAACAAATGGAGAAAAGTAAAGATATTGTTAACTATTCCATTTTGGCAGGAGGCCCTTTTGCAAACATCCTCTTAGCGGGAGTTGCCCTTTTACTACTTAACCTAGTCCTAAGTCCAGTTCAAGGTCTAATGCTTGAAGACACAGGTTTCACTTTTGATTCATACAGTGGCGAAGGCATGCCAACTGAACTAGCAGGGATCCCAGAAAAAGCCATCATTAATTCAATCAACAATGAAGCAACAACAACTTTCCAAGACTTCGCAACAGTCCTCCAATGCAGTGATCCTGGCGAAAATATTACGGTTACAACTATAGAAGAAGATGGTACGCAAAACAGTTTCGTAATCACTTTAGGAAACAACCCAGATAACCCCGAAAAACCATTCTTGGGTATTTCAACTATTAGCAACGAATTTGATTTAAAGCCAGAGTTCGAAACAGGTTTCAACCGAGCAGTCTACGAAGTTACAAGTTGGTTTACTGACTTTGCAAGATGGTTATTCGTACTTAGCTTAGGTATTGGTTTATTCAACTTACTACCTTTACCTATTGTAGATGGTGGAAAAATGTCTCAGATTTTCTTAAGAAAACTAAAAGGAAAGAACAGCGGCGATTTGCACTACCACAAAATAAGTATGTTTATGCTATTTGTCTTAGTATTCAGCTTATTACTTCCACTGATCAAAAACATTTTCAGCGCATTGTTCTAGATAGAAAAAGAAAAAAGCCCAAAAAACAACTAAAACGGTGGATTTTAGCTTGGCTTAATTCCCAAAGCATTTTCAATCAAACCTTGCAACTGATATGCTTTAACATAAGAAACCCTCAAACGTCTAACTCCTGAAACTCTCTTATCTTCAACTACTTCTGGTTCAAGATTAACTGTTGCAATTGTATAATCATCATCTTCAATAGCTAAAGCAGTCCTTTTACCACCTTCTTCGAAAATATTAACTTCAACACCAGACAAATCTCCTAAAACACCAACTAAACCATCAAAAATAGGTTCTGCATCTTCATGTCCATACCCATCAACTGCACGATGATCACCAAAACTAACTCCACAAGAACCTTCTTTATCAAGATCAAAAAATCCATAAGCAGAGCTACTTCCTCTAGCTCTTCTTCCATGCACAAGTGATTGTTCTACTAACCTAACTAGATTAAAAGAAAAAGAAGAAGAAGAATCAATTTGAACATGTATTTCCCTCAAACCTCCTGGCCTTTCTTCTTCAGGAACTTCTGATCCTAAATAAGCTCTAGCAACATGAAATCCATCAACATTCATATCTACTGTCTTACTTCCATCATCTTCAAAATAAGTCAATTCAGCTCCGGGTATTTGTTCAAGCCCATTAACAATATTTTGAAATACTTTAGGTGCATGCGCATACTCTCCAAGCCTTGCCTCACGATTACCAACAAGAATTTCATTTTCTAGAAAATTTCCTTCAAATTTTTTGATATAAATGATACCTTCTCCACTTTGCATTACCATATCAAATCACCAAATAAACCTAAACACTTCGACTATAAAAACACTTAGTTAGTATACTAACTAAGTTATGAGAGCTATACTCAAATTATGAGAGCTATACTCAAAAATACTTAACCACCAAAAAAAAACTATCCATTATATTGCCAACCTAATCTTCCTTCAACAGACAAATCTTTTGATTTATCACTACTGGCAGCATACATCAAACTTTTATCAATAACTCCTAGAACTCTGTCTTTCAACCCTATTTCCCTTAACTGACTTCGATCCACAAAAACAAGCATATCGATACAACTATCTATTTCATTCTCAATTTTCTCATTATCATCAAGAACTAAAGCACCATTTAAGCTACCATATTCTATTCTAGCAACATCTCTTCCTTTGAAAGAAACAAAAATATGATTACTTCCTTGCGATTGCCCTCCATAAACTTCAAAACTTCTAATCTCTAAATCTTCTATATCTCTAAAACCAGAATAAAGACTTCTAACTATTCCTTCCATACAAACAACAAATTTCTGTCTTTCCAAGTCCCTAGCATAATCTGGATCAGAAACAGGCGGCCTAGAAACAAACTGTTTCCTATAAATCAAATCTCCATCTAAAACCATAAAATCTCTCAAAACAACCCAAATAAAAACATATCTATTCTACAAAACCACCAAAATACCTATTCTTTAAAGTACTTAGCTACCTGCTTCAACCCCTTAACTTCTGCATTTGGTCCAAGCACATAATATATCTTCTCTACTTCAGACCCCCAAGAAAAATCTCCTTTTTCACTCTTAACTTCCTCCAAAAGAAACTCTCCTGTCTGCATTCCCTTACGAAGATGATAATATATCAATCTACTACTAGTTTCTGGATATATTTCATTATAAACTTTAGAGATCTCATATCCATACCCTTTTTCCAGATAAGCCAAAATCTCTATAACACGTTGACGAACTTTACTCTTTACTGGTCTTCCTCTAGCCATATCCATATCAACACAAACAAACTTTTAAAGTATTCCCATATTATCACACTCAACACCTAAAAATGGCAAAACCAAGGATTCCAAAACAAAAGCAAAAGAAATTTGCTCTAAAACACCTAAAAGCTATCTTCGATCTAGCTACTAATCCAAACATAAACCAAGAACAAAAAGACAATCTAACTAAACTAGCTAGAAAAACTGCTATGAAAGTAAGGTTAAGGATGCCAAAACAATACAAAAGACGCTACTGCACCCATTGTTACTCATATTTAACACCAGACACAAAGCAAAGAGTCAGAGTTAGAAACAAAAAAGTCATAATCCTATGTAAAACCTGTAAGAAATTCACTAGAATCCCAATTATTAAGAAGAAAACTAAATCAAGAACTAAAAAACTAATAAATAAAAAACCAAAAACCTAATTTTCCAATCAATTTAATCTGAAATTCTCAAAATAACCTGCTGTAGGATGGAAATAAAACCTTTCTAATACAAAATCTGAAGTCAAAGTCTTAAACCATGTTTCTCCAAAATCTGCTTCACAAGAATCAAAATGATTAACTACCAATATTTTTTTTGGAACTTGCAAAGCTTCTCCATTCAATCTTCTTCTCAATTTGTTAAATACAGAATCCACTAAACCTTGGCTATAACTATGAGCATCAGGCGAATTTCTAGCATCACATTCATAATGTCTTACTACAAAAAGCAAATCTTGTCCCAAATTAGGATCACATTGCACATCCATAACATAATCAAGCAAACTCAAGTAACTTTTTTGCGAAAGATCAAAATCATCTAAACGTTCAGCTCGAGTATCACTTAAAACCCTCCTAACTATCTTTCCCAAAGTATCTTCAGTAGATCCCACAAATATTGGTAAATTCTTTGGACTTCTAGACCATTTAAAAGCTCTTTTTATCATTTTTAGCTTATCTTCAACAGAAATAACTCCTCTATAAACCTCATTAAATGATAGTACTGAATCTGCCATAACAAATCTTCATTTCAGATCCTACTTTATAAAAAATATCATAAAAAAGCAAAAAATAACAACAAATCAGTAAACAAACTTCCCAAACTTACCCTTTTTACGCTTCTTTTGCTTGAAAAACATATCTTTACGCTTACCACCTTTCTCAAAATTAGACGATCGCTGCTCTTTCTTATCTAAAAGCAACTTCTCAAAAGACTTTCCACCGGTACCTCTAGGGACACTACTAGAATCATTCTTCTCAAAAGCTTCCATTTCAAAAGCCCTAGCAGACTCATCAAGCGACCCACTACCTTCCAAATCTCTAGAATCATCAGAAACACCTGAATCAACACCTAAAATTACCACAGAACTATTAGAAACTCCTACTTCTCCTCCAGAATCATCAATACTTTCCAAACTAGCTTCAAGTTCTTGCAACTTAGCTACATCAGACTCCTGCTCCAACCGATCACCAAGAGCTTCAAAAGACTTAATCATATCCGAATTACCATCTACAGAATCAACTACACCAACAGAACCTTCAACCCCTGAAGCAACACTAGATTCCATCCCAGGAAGCTCACCATCAAGAACAAGCCCATCTTCACTATCAAAAACTTCAGACCCCGAACTAACAGCACCAGCAATCACTGGCGCACCTGTAACAACAGAAGTAAAAACTTGATTTTGCTTAATCTCCTCTTCTACCATTGGTAGAGCAGTTACTACAAATACTGAATCACCAGCACAAGAAAAAGAAACACGAACATCATTACCAAGTAATCCAACAATCTTCTGTCCTTGGCGACTTACTTCAAGACATTCTCTATCTGTCAAAGCTTGCGAATTCCGATCATAGGCAGGAACCTCTTTACGTACAATTGACCCTTCAAAAAACACATCAGCAAAGTTTTGCTCACATATTTCTCGGCTAACTACTGACCTACTATTAGGATTAATCACATAATTGTCACAAACAACATCCCCACCCAAAAGCATTGTTCCAAGTCCTTGTACAGCTTCAATTACATATGATGAATCACCAGTCACTGGATGCTTAGTAAATAAAGATCCACTTTTGGAACCAAACACCATCTTTTGAACCAGCAATGCAGGAAACCCATTACCTAAATGTCTTTGACAATTTTCAAGAGAATAATATGAGCTAAGCATTTCCAAAACACCTAACTTAACAACCTCAGCTCCACTAACAGACAATTTGGCAGAGCTACTCACATTAGCAAAAGCAGAACTAAGTCTCACAGCAACTATTGGGTTCTCTCCTCCAACAAGCCCTTGCGCAACTCCACCTGATTCTCCAACACCAAGTAATTGATAATAATCTTCAATATCTTCAGAAAACCCTTCAGTAAATTTCAAAGCAGAAAAAATCCTCTGCAACTGACCTGAACATCTGCTCCAATCCCCTGAACTCTGGCCTAAGGAGCATAAATTCTTAATTTTATCAAGTAAACCTAAATCAAACAATAACTTCTCAACAGCATCACTTGTTAATACAAACCCTTTTGGAACATTCACATGGTTTTCCTTCAACTTAGAAAGTGACCAAGCTTTGTACCCTACAACAGATTTGTCTGCCAAAGCTGCATCTTTAAGCCACATCACATACTTCATCTTCACACCCCAACCTCAAACTATCTACTTTTAGATACCCTCACAATAAAAAACTAACGAAAAAAATACTCACATTTCATCTTCATCTTCAAAATCTGCTCCAAAATCATCAGTTTCTTCATAAGATGAATCTATTACTTCTTCTTTTTGCCTAGCCAGATCTGCCATACTCACTGTAGCAAACTTTTTCTTACGTGGTCTACTAGAAACATTAGCTGGTTTCTTTAACTTTTCAATCAATTCCCCAAATGAAGCCTTAGAAAGTACCTTTGTCACTCTAATTTTGACATAATCTCCTTTTGCTACTCCAGAAACAAACACAACAAATCCCTTAACTCGAGCAATTCCATCCCCTTTAGAACCTACTCCTTGAATTTCAACTTCATATACTTCTCCAGCCTTCACTGGCACTTCTTGTTCCATAAATATTTCCTCGCTAATTTACTATAGTTAACATACCCATATAGCATGCTACAATCTTACTATTAATTACCCTTTTCAAGGCAAACTCTCTATAAAAACCCTTCGTATAAAAATGCCTAAAACCTATTTATAAACTAAAAGGACTAGAGTGAGAATACCATTCCAATCCTTTCAAAAATTCTCTAAAACCTTCAGGGTCATTTACTTCACTCCTTAATCTTTCATCAACTTGAACAAATCTTCCATAATCTCTTATTCCAAACTTATGGTTTGCTTCTATCGGAACTCCTCTATCAGCAGCCAAACTTCTCAATCTTTGCAAACTCAAAGGCACATCTTCAACATACATAACAAACCCTTTTCCTTCCATTTCAACTCTTCCTCCACCCCATTTGATTCTAAAACTCTGCTCTTCATATCGGTAAGCATATGCTCTAACCAAATCAAACATACTTTGCAAAGGGTTATCTCCATATATTTTTCCAGAAACTCTCTGATCATTTCTTAAAGGACTCAAATCCATCTCTCCTCCTTCACCAATTGCATCTAGATTCCTTAAAAGTTCCAAAAATCATCAAAAAATACCAAAAATCCTACTTAAAAAAAGAAAATAGAAAAAAAACCAAATCAACTCCTAAAAATCAATAAGCCCTGCCTCGGTCACCATAAATGCACACTCCCCTTCTGGCAAATTAGGACTATCAATCAATTTAGCAACCCTGCTACCTTTCTTACTCTTACGAAGGTATATTCTAAAAGTAGACGCATGAGCAACAACATGCCCTCCAATAGCAACTGTAGGGTCTCCAAAAAACTGATCTGGCTTAGACATCACTTGATTTGTTACAAAAACGCAAATATTTTGTGAACTTGCTAAGCTACCAAGAACATGCATATGCCTATTCAATTTCTGCTGTCTCTCCGCAAGTGTTCCACGCCCAACAAACTCTGCTCTAAAATGCGCAGTTAATGAATCAACTACAACCAGCTTCACCTTTTTTCCTTGCTCTTTGATCAAAGTCTCAACTTTCTCAGCAAGTAGCATCTGATGGTCCGAATTAAACGCATGAGCTACCATTATCCGCGAAAGTGCATCTTCATAATCAAGCCCTACTCCCTCGCACAACTGTTTTATTCGTTCAGGTCTAAATGTATTCTCAGTATCAATATATACTGCCCAAGCTTTAGGATCTGCTACTAGAACATTAACTGTTAAAACGTGTCCAACCTGTGACTTACCAGATCCAAATTCACCAAAACATTCTGTTATTGCTCCAGTTTCGAATCCTCCGTCAAGCAAATTATTGATATTGTCGCAGCCAGAAGAAATTTTAACAACTTTCTTCCTACGAGCAAGCACTTGTGCTCCAGTTTCAAAACCCATCTTCATACTATCACGGGCTGCATTGATTATTTTACGTGCTACTGCTTCACTTACACCAGCAGCTTCACACAATTTTCCTGGACTAGCTACTGCTATTGACATCACATCATGAAATCCACTGCTCTGAAGCTTCTCAGCTGTTGCTGCTCCTACTCCTGGAAGTGAAGTCACATCAATCATTTTACTTTCTTCTTCAACTTCTGTTTCATCTACTACTTCATCAACTATTTCTTCTACTATATCTTCTGCCATAATTACTTCTCCTACCATTTAGCTCACCTCCGCTTTAAATAAATCTTGCTCTTTCATTATAAGGTCTGCATAAGCTCTATTCATAATTGTTGCCACTTTAGGAAGATCATTCAACCTCAAATTGTTTGTACTCTTCCAAGCGCCTTCTTTATCTTGATATACTCTCTCCAAAGAAACTGTTGTAAATGTTCCATTTCCATTAGAAACACTATTGTTCCACACAGTAGCTTTGATTCCTCCGGCCCGATATGTCTTTTGTGGGTAATTAGAATAATTCTTCACTTCCGAACTATTTCCACTAGAACTATTTAGTCCATTAGATCTATTAGAACCAACTATTGCATCTGATACGATAAATTCTTCTTGAATCGTAGATCCATCGTATTGCATAACTCCTTTTTTATTACTAATATTTCGCTCATTTTTTTGGAGCATATTTCTGTTTTGTCTCATATTTTGTTTCATATCTCTTCACCTCGGATTGGTTTCCCGTCTTATTTCAACACATCCCATATTTCGGACTAAATTCGATGTCCTTTCGTATGTGCCAAGGTGCAAATCATCACTAACTTGCAAAATATTAAAGAATTAATTCCCTTTATAAGCGCTATCCGCACTTGTCCAGTGGGTAGTGGCTCCCGAATTTAAGCACAAAATCAAGAAATTTAAGCACAAAATAAATCTGTCCAGTGGCAAAAGAAAATTTTATTAAAAAAAACAAAGATTAGATTCTTGAAAGCTCACCTAAAACTTCTTGTAAATTATTTTCCATCTGATCAAGACCTTCTTTTTTAGCACCATAAATTGCAACTGCAATATACGTCCTATCTTTGAACAATGTTTCTCTTCCATGTGAAATTCTTGCTGAATGTAAGCCCATAGTTTCCCTTAAGCAAGGAAAACCATTATCTGTATTTAAAAAAGGATATTCAACAAGCGCATCAAACGGCTCTTTATTTAAAGCATCATGAATCAATCTTACAGCAATATCTTCATACTCTGCTAAAACTTCAACTTTTTGTCCAGGAAGAGATTCCAATTCATAAATTGTTGTCTTATAGGTACTTGCTTCTAAAATGTCCTCTGCTGTCACTGGACTTACAAGCTCTGGTCGAGAAGCTAATTTTCCTTCTAAGGAGTCACTTCCAGGAGTTGGAGCCTGTGAAATTGGTTTTTCCGAAGAATCACCCGTAAATAAGATATTCCTTAACCATTTAAACATTGTAATCTCTCAGAATTAGCCTTTTTTATAAAGAGCCATTCGCTAAAATACTCTTCTCAAAATTCAGCAGTTTTGACTTAAGAAT
>CAZGQD010000002.1:0-101554 GCA_964527395.1 uncultured Methanosarcinales archaeon | reverse complement strand
AAGCTCGAGAGCTTAGACGCAGGTGATTTTTGAGCAAACTGTCAAACTTGGGTTTAACATATTTTTTTGGCCAGAGTTTCTTTTTGATCTTAGTGCCACAGATAGGGTCTTTTTTTAGGTCTTCAGTGGCTCTTGTGATGAAATTGAAGAGTCTTTTGTCTTCAAATTTACCAGTTTCAAGGGATTCGAATTGGTGCTTTAGCTTTTGAGAAATGAATGCGACATGCTTTTTTGTGTTTTGGTGATAATTAGACCTTCTTTGAATAAGCGTTTGAGTCTTTTTGGGTTGTAGGTCCATATTATACATCCTTCATTGTCTATGATAATTTTGCTTGATTGTTCTAAGTATTCCAAAATCACTTGGAAGGTTTGATACATCATCTTTCTAGGAAGTTTTTTCCATAGTTGGTATTTTCCACATTCCTGGCTGTATTTCTGAATTGTTTGTTCTACCATAAGAATAGATTCTAAGGTAGGGCTGTGGATCTTTTTTGATTTATTTTCTTTCATGTTATATGAAGATATATAAGAGATTTATTTAAATCTTTCTTAAGAATTTATTGGTTTTGAGATTTAAGTGCGTTGTGGTCGATTTTCCGTGGTTTATCCGTGAGCATAGCTTTTTGGACTTGATTTATACTTCAGCAAGCTTCCGGATAAATGAATATACTAGCGTAACTAAATCTTTTAATATCATTACTAACACTAATTAAAATTATGAGTTCATTGATCCAAGATATAGATGCCTGGTTTGGGAGAGCACGTCTGCTTGAGAAAAGAAGAAGAGAAATTATATCAGGACTTGATAGCATTCTAGCTGAGGAAGTTATTCCAAGAGTAGCACTGATGTTTCCTCCAAAATATGCTATTGATACCAGAAGAAGTTGTGCTTTCTCGTGTGGAAAAAGTGGGAGTGTTCCTTCAGGTTTTGGAATTTCATTATATGTAATATACGAAGGGGCAAAAATTCAGTCTTGTACCCCTCGTGCAGAATTTGTAGGAGAACTAAGGGAGCATCATGAAGGGATATTGAGGGGCATGAAAAGAGAATATGGACTTGAAGTAATTCGTTATAATATTAGCGAAAGAGATTATTTTCCTGTTGGAGAGAATATTTCAGATTAATACTAGGTATGCTTTCTGAACAATTTTGAGTTGTTGTGTGAGATCGGAAAAGAATAGCATTCTATTTATATGCATTGTACTACTAATTTATGTGTCTAGGATCTTAGTGAATCAGTATGAAATCAGTCGGAGAATGGGTCTTTAGGTTATTTTTTTCTTTATTTTTTTCTTTTTAATTAAATTTCTGATAATTTTTGGAAAAGCTTAATAAAGGAAGCTGGAAATTAGAGGGTTATAATGTCGTTTATTAATTCAATTATGAAGTATTGGCCGGAAGTTAAAGGGCCGACACAAAAAAGGTTGTCTTTTAAAGACAAATTGAAGTGGACAGGAACAATATTAGTACTATTTTTCGTCTTGGGGCTTGTTCCGCTGTTTGGTCTTGGAGAGAATGCACTTCAACAATTCGAATTCTTATCTATTATTCTTGGAGCTAGTTTTGGGTCTATCATTTCACTTGGAATTGGACCTATTGTGACAGCTTCAATTGTATTACAGTTACTTTCAGGTACGGGAATTATTGGGCTTGATTTGACCACAACTGAAGGTCGAATGCAGTTTCAAAGTATTCAGAAATTACTTGCTATCGGATTTACATTTTTTGAAGCGATTATTTATGTTATGATGGGAGGTCTTGCACCTTCAGCAGCTTTGCAGGGAACAAGTGCATATTTTATGTTTCAGGTTATATTAATCGCTCAGTTATTCATAGGAGGAATCTTAATCTTATTTATGGATGAAGTAATCTCAAAATGGGGTTTTGGCTCAGGGGTTAGTTTGTTTATTGCAGCAGGAGTATCACAACAAGTGTTTATTCGTGCATTTAATTTTTTACCATCACCAACAAATCCAGATATTGCAGCAGGAGCTATACCAGCACTGTTTCAATCGCTTGGTTCAGGTGATGTGACTACAGCTTTATTACAGGTGGCAGCTATTGTGTCTACTTTGCTTGTATTTGCAATATGTGTATATGGACAATCTATGAAAGTAGAAATACCACTATCTTTTGGACGTGTACGAGGACATAGTATGAGATGGCCGCTGAACTTTTTTTATACATCAAACATTCCAGTTATTTTAGTTGCTGCGTTACTTGCTAATATTCAATTGCTTGCTACATTATTTGCTAGTTGGGGTTATCCGATCTTAGGTACATTTAATGGAAGTGTGCCTGTTAGTGGGCTTGTTTCATGGGTATACGCACCGGATGTGGTTAGGTCACTTATTACTGGCAGTTTTACATGGATCAATGTTATACAGATGTTTGTTTATTCAAGTATTATGATGATAGGATCTATGATTTTTTCCATCTTTTGGGTACAAACAGCTAATATGGATGCTGCTTCACAAGCTAAACAAATAATGTCTAGTGGGCTTCAAATACCTGGATTTAGACGAGACCAGAGGGTGCTTGAGCGGATACTTGCTCGTTACATTTGGCCATTAACTGTTGTTGGTGGGCTTGCTGTAGGGCTTTTGGCTGCACTGGCGGATTTGACTGGGGCTTTGTCACAAGGTACTGGTATCTTATTGGCTGTAATGATTGTATACAAGTTATATGAAGAAATTGCTAAGCAACATATGATGGATATGCATCCTGCACTACGGAAGATGATGGAGTAGGAGCTTAGAATGAGAGTAAAAATGTTTATTTCTGTTTTTTTGTTATTAAGTTCAGTGTTTTTGTTTGGTTGTGTTAATGATGTGGATTTTCAGGATGAAGAGTTTTGTAGTGGCTTAGATTTGACTGTTTGTAATGAATATTCTGATTTATGTCAAATGTGTGGAGATAGAGTAACTTCAAGTTCTCTTGATTGTCATAGTAAAGAATTTTGTTCTAATGCTAGGTTAATTTTTGAGTAAGTTTTGTAGTGGATTTTGATTTTATTTACTTTTTTAGGTAGATTTATATATTATTTAATCATTTTTATTCTGAAAATTTCGTTTTTTTCGGAATTTTGTTTGTTTTGGAGGATTAAAATGTCAATTGCAATAAAGAAAATAAGTGAGAGAGGAGAAATAGTTATTCCTAAAAGTATACGTGAAGAGCAAGGTATCTCTTCTGATTCAGAAATAGAAATAATTTCTGTAAATGGAGGAATTATGTTGATACCTTTAAAGAAAAAATTAGGAGAATTAGCTGGACTCTTTGGAGATAAAGGAGTTAAAAATATTAAGGATTTAGATTTATCTATCCATGAACTTTTGGCAGGAATGTAAAAAATGAAGGAGAATTTGTTCATTGATGCTAATGCTTTTTTGTATTTTTTAACTAAGGAAAAATCTAAATGGAAGAAAGTAAAAGAGATTTTTGATTCTGAAATTTATGATTTATATACAAATGTAATAGTTTTAAATGAAGTTAAATTTAAACTACTTTGGCTAGAGGCTAGTAATAAGTTAAGTTCAAATAAGAAGTATGGAATTGTTAAAAATATTAAAAAAGATGCTGATTTGAGGAAGTTAGTATATGTAAAATATTTGAACTTTTATATTAATTTGATAAAACATTGTGAAATTTTGTCTTGTACAAAAGAAGATGAGCTTTTTGCTTGTGTTTATTCTAATAAGTTAGGATTATTACCCACAGATGCTTCTATAATGGCAAGTATGAAAGAATATGGAATTAAGAAAATTCTGACAGATGATAAGGATTTTAGAGAGATTGAAGGAATAGAAGTTGTAGAGATGCGAGATGATTAATAGAAGTGGTTATTTAGTTTTTTTAGCTAATTTAGGGTTGGAGAAGAAAGTGGATGATGCAAAAGATTTATAATGGCTTATTGTTGTTTTTCTAGTTATAATGGCTTTCCTAGATCCGATATTTGATCCTATCTTTGGACCAATTCTAAATTATAGTCCACTTCTTGGGATTGTAGTTATTGCACTGTTTATCACAATCATTGTTATTGCAGCTTATTGGAAGTTTACTGATCAAAAGGTAATGAAAGCACTAAAGGCTGAGCAAAAGGAGTTTCAAGCACGAATGAAAGAACTGCGTGAGCATCCTGAGCAAATGATGAAAGTGCAAAAAGAAGCTATGTCGAAGAATATGGAGTATTTTAAACATTCTATGAAACCGACACTTATTACTATGATTCCTATTTTGTTAATCTTTGGATGGATGTCAGGTGCAATTGCATATGAACCGATCTTTCCTGATGAGAGTTTTGTAGTTACAGCGGACTTTGCTAAAGGTGTTAGTGGGAATGCTAATTTGGTTTTGCCTGTTGGGATGTCGTTTGCTAACTCTGAGGCTTCGCAGGAGATTCTTGATTCACAGGCTTCATGGAGGCTACGTGCTGCTGAGGAAGGAGAATATGCCATTACTGTTAGTTTAGGTGAAGGAGTATCTGCGAGCAAGGAAGTGTTGATCTCTACAGATTTAGAATATAGTGAACCTTTTGATGTGTTTGCTAATTCTGATATTGAGAAGATAACTATTGAGTATGAGAAGCTTCGTCCTCTTGGTTCGTTTGATATTTTTGGATGGCAACCAGGATGGTTAGCAGTGTATATCTTTTTCTCAATCATATTTAGTTTGGGACTAAGAAGGTTGTTTGGTTTGCATTAGGGTTTTTTGTTTTTCCTAAGTTATTTTTTTTAGGTTTATAATTCATATTCTTCGAATTTGTAGGTTTTTAGAACTAAGACGCCTTTCCAATCTGCAATAATTGTGCTGAATTTTTGTCTGATTGTCGTCGATAATTTTTCTAGTTGTGAGGTGTTTTTGGCAACTAAGATGCAAGTAAAATCGTAGTCTCCCATGACTGAAAGAAGAGTTGTTACATGTTTATGTTGTGTTAGATAGGCAATAAAATCAGTTTTTTGTTTTTCTGTGTAATTATGAATTTTGATTTTAATGTCAGCGTTTAGAGAATAACCTATTGCTCTTGGATGGATGAAGATGCCAAATTCGAAGATGCCAGATTCTTGCATGTTTTTGATTCTTTTGTTGATAGAATCAATTGAAAGATTGACTTTTTTAGAGATGCTAGTAAGACTTTCTCGACCGTTTTTTTGTAAGATCATGATGATTTCTTTGTCTTTTTGGTCTAAAATTTTTGGTTTTTTAGATGTTTTTTGTGGCATTTGGCTTAAATATGGTGCGTTTTATATAAAATTAACTTAAAATTTAAGATATTTTTCTAGAAAAGCTATTAAATATCTATTATTGGAGGTATTTTATGGAGGAATATGACTATGGGATATATGAAAGTGAATGAAGGATATTTACAGAAGGTAGGTGGAGAAGTTGGGCCTAAATATGGGAAAGATGCACATTATTTGTTTTTTTTTGATTCATCTATGAAAGGAGTTGCTTTAGTTCCTTTAGCTTCTGGGTATAAAATAAGTGGTGGTGAGGGTAATGGTGGTGATGCTTTAGGGAAGGTTTTGCTTGGTAGTTATTCAGGGAAAAATGAGATTTCTTTAGATGCACAATATATTGGAGGATTATATGGAAGTAGAAAAGCAACAGACTGGGGAAAACTTAGTAAGGAAGAAAGAGATAGACTTATTGAAGAAGCCATTCAGATCCTCTGAACATATTATTGATTTGAAGAAGAAGATTTATTCTTTTTTGGACAATCAATTTGAGAATTATAGGCAAAAAGGTTTTTTGCTTTGTTTAAGTGGAGGAGTAGATTCATCTACCATGTTGAAATTGCTTGTGGACCGTTATGGAGCTGAGAATGTGATTGGTTTTACTACAGTGGTTGATGGTTTTAATAATATTGAAGATATAAATGATGCCAAATGGCTTTGTTCTTCTCTTGGTGTTAAGCATATTGTGAAAAATATTAGCTCTTTATGTAAATCATTTATTATGGAACTTGCTCCTGAGCTTTGTGGACTTTCTTTGAATAATATTGCATCACGTGTACGAGTAGGAATGGCTTGTGAGTTTGCTGTTAAATATAATAGACGTATGGTATTTGCAGCACCATATACAGAATGGATATTTTCAGGGGTTCCTATTGGGTGTGATTCTGCTCATTGTTATCCATTTGCTGGACTTTATAAAGCTGAGATCTTGGGATTGGCTAAAGAGATTGGACTTGATTCTCGGTTTTTGTTGAAAAGGCCGTCGAACAGTGCTGTTGGTTCTGGGAGAATAGATAAGACAGTAATGTATAAAGGATATTCTTTAAGTTCTGTAGATAAGATTGCTGCACATTTGAATGGATTGATTCCTTTGGAGGCTGTTGATGTTTTTGAGGATGATTTGATGCATTTTCATGTGCTTTTGAAGTTGTTTGGACCAGATATAGATATTCGGGGTCTTGATAATTATTATGAGTTAGATAGTGATTTGCGTTTGGAGTTTATAAAGAACATTGGAAAGTTTGAGTTTGAGGATTAGTCAGTTTTTGATTAATTTTCTGTTTGAGATTGTATTTCTAATAATTCGAATACAGATTTGTTGTACATATTAGGATGTTTTTTGCTTAAGATTTATAATAATGGAGTTTTTTGAGGCTAATATGACCTTAGGTGAAATTTTAGAAGCTGTGAGTGACAAGTGGCTTGAAACAAGTACAAGATTATCTGGTAATAAAGTTTATAGATATGGAGTTGATGTTTTAGGTGGAAGTCTTTTTTATACACCAGCTTATGCTATAATGGAATTGGGAACTGGAAATGATCCGAAGACTGTTTTAGCAAATAGGGTTGTTGGAGTAGGAGTACATGCATCAGTTATGGGTTATGTTGGAAAAAGACGTAATAGAATTGCTGAAGCAGAAGGAGTTACAAAAGATAGCCTATTTAGAAAACAAGCAATGGTTAATTTTAAGGCAATTACGCCAGTTCAATTAGTGGTTTATCCAATTATGTTGGGAGCAGCACAAACAATTTCTGGTGAATGGGATTTAGTGGCAGCTGGTTATGCTTGTGCAATTGGTGTTGGATTTGGTTCTAGTCTAGCTTACCCGTTTGGTATTGTACAAGATCGTGTTCGTAGATTTTTTGGAATAAGGCCGGCTATTGATTGAAATTTTGTTGGTTTTTTTCTAGTTTTTTATAGGTTATCTTTATAAATAAACCGGGGTTTTAGTGATTGTCCTTATGGGACTTTGTCTGGAGGCAACTCAGACTCGATTGTAGCGTTTGTTTCAATTGATTCTAATTTGTTTCTGGCTGAATATAAAATATATTGAATAGGCACTAAAATTATCCTTAACTCGGGGCGAAAGCGAAGAGGCTCTTCTCCGCGCTCGCCAAAAAAGGCTCGGGTCGTTTGGTAAAGCTCTGGCGAAGATGCTGTACTTCATGGAAATTTTGTGAAATTTCCAGACGCATAATCAGAGATTTTGCATTCTGCAATCCACGCCCCCGAAAGGATAAATTTAGTGCTGTAGTAGGAGGAAAATAATATGCCAGCAGGAAAACATAAATCAGGGCGATACAGAAAAGTTTCTGTAAAAACGCCTGGTGGAAAAACAACAGTTCATTTTCGTGAACGTAAACCAAAAGCAGCAAGATGTGCTATTTTTGGAACTAAATTAGCAGGGGTTCCGCGAGAACGTCCAGCTAAGCTTGGAAAAGTGGCTAAGTCAGCACGTAGGCCTGATAGACCGTATGGAGGAGTTCTAGGATCTCGAGCTATGAGAGTGATCATCAAAGAACAAGCACGTATGGAAGCTGAAGATTCAGTAGAGTCATCTTCTGAAATTGGAGGTGAAGAATAATGGCAGTCTTTGAAGTTGGAAGAGTATGTATGAAATTAGCTGGTCGAGATGCAGGACGAAAGTGTGTTGTATTATCTGATGTAGCTGATGGAAAAGTCCTAGTAGATGGAGCTACAAGGCGTAGAAGTGTGAATGTTAACCACCTTGAACCTATGACAACTGTGCTTGATATTGCAGCTGATGCTTCACATGAAGACGTTGCTAAAGCGTTTGAAGCTCTAGGAGTTAAAGTTCTAAATACCAAAGCTAAGAAAGCTAGTGATAGACCTAAGAAGTCTAAGAAAGTTAAAGCTAAGAAATCTGTAGCTCCTAAAAAGGATAAGAAAGCTGCTAAGAAGGCTGAAGCTAAGGAGTCAAAGAAAGAATCTAAGAAATCTGAAGAGAAAAAAGCGGAAACAAAAGCTGCTGAAGGATCTAAAGATTTAGCTGATACTTTAGAGGAAAGATAAGAGTAAGCGTTTTTTCTTTGTTTTTTTATATTTTATCTATTATTTTTAAACATTCGTTGTAGAATTCTTGTGCTCTATTTAGTGAAGTTTTAGCTTTGCTAGTTTTTGCTTTTAGACCAATATTGTATGTGAAAATTGACCTTTTTTCTTTCTCTGAGCTATATTTTAATATTAATTTATGTGCTTTTTCTTGCATAATTGAAATATTTTCTTCTGTAGCAAGTAGCTTTTGACTGTCTTTTTGAGCTGTTTCAAACTCTTCTAGATACTGTTTAGCTATTTTTTTGGTTAGGTAGAAATAGAAAACTAAAGTTTCAAATGTTTTTTTGTGTATTCCGATTTCAGATTTTATTTTAATACCTATTTTTGAGAGTAAGGCTGCAGACATATAGAACATTGAGTAATAAGAGGAGTTTATAATCCAAAGGTGTGCTTCAAATTCACTGTCTATGAATTCAAAAGGTTCTTTTAAGGTATTTTTTGTAGATATTTCATATAATATTTTGGCAGTGTTTAGTGAAAGAAGGGAATTGTTTAGATATAAATTAGTAAACCTTTTGTTAGCTTCATCTTTTATAATTTCTTGATTGTTTCTTAACTGAGGGACCTTTTTTTCAATTTCTTTTAGTTTTTTTTCATCTAACAAAATACCACCTGCTTTTTTGCTAGGAGATTTAGTTTTAATGATTCTTGTATTCTAAAAGATATGTCGTTGTTTTAGAAGAGAATAATATTGTTCTGCACCATAGAGGATTATATGGTTGTTTAAGCATTCATTAATAATGTTTATTTCGTCTCTTTTTTTGAGCATTTCTTTGAAACTTGATTTGTTGATAATATTTATATCAAATTTAGTTGTTGAAGTTGAAAGGCTTGCTTTTAGCTGTTTGTTGAATTTTCTGCTAGTTCTTGGAATGATTGCTAGTAAATCTATATCTGAAGTTTTTGTTTGTTTGTTAGAGGCAAATGAGCCGAATATGATCAGGATAAAGAATGATTTGCTTGTTTTTTGAAGGAATTTTTTGATATGGATCTTAATTAGTTGATATTTTTGGAAAAAGTCTTTTTTTTTGATATTTTCTATATATGCTAGATCTTGGATGTTATTTTGGTAGTTTAACCTGAGGGAGTTATGTTTATTTTTAATTAGGAAGTTTTTTTCTAGGAGTTTTTTGATTGAAGTATGAATTATTTTTAGGTCTTTTTTGGTTAGCCTTGAAACCTCTCTGATTGTGAAGGATTCTAATGGTTTTGCTGTGAATAGTTTTAAAACTATGATCTCTGTTTTTGTAAATGCCATATTGTATTTTAGTACTACTCTCGTTGTATTTTAGTACTACATTATAAATATTGTGGTGTTTTTTGGGAATTTGTAGAAATAATGAAGAATTAAAGCTTATTCCAGTTGATGAAATCTCTATTTTTGATCTGTTTTTTAGCTTTTTTGTAAGATTTTAGAAAATTTTTATTTTTCATTACTTCAAGAGATTCTTCTTTGAGTGTGTTCATATTTTTATTAAGATTCAAAATATTTAATAAGTTTTACTAAAATCAAGGTCTATAATGGCAAAATTAACATTATTTCAGATATTACGTAAGTCAGGAATGTTTTCTGGGAAGAAAGGGATTATTAAAGCTCTAAAAGAAGGGCTAGTTACAATAGATGGGAAAGTTACTAAGAATATGAAGTTTCAGTGTGATCCTAAGAAAAAGAAGGTTTGTGTTCATGAAAATCTTTTTGTATCCATGGAAACAAAGTTTCCAGACGTTGCTGATTGGAGCATTTCAGGGGTACGTGTAGTTTTGCCAGAATTGAAATATTTTGTTGTTAATAAACCAAGAGATTATAGTTGTCAACGTGGTGAGAAATATAAGGATGTTCGTGTGTTAGTTCCTATGGAAGTTGTTGGAGAGAAAATATGGAACACATTATTTTCTGTTGGTCGTTTGGATATACCTACAACTGGTTTATTGATCATTACAAATGATGGGTCTTTTGCTCAGAAAGTTTTGGACCCGAAATATGAGACTTTGAAGAAATATCGTGTTTTGCTGAAGAACAAATTTACTGAAGATATGGAAGTTAGTTTGAATTCTGGAGTAGATATTACTTTGCAGGATGGAAGCGAATATGTAACAAAACCAGCGAAGGTTGAGCGGATATCAGATCATGAGATATATTTGATTATTCGAGAAGGGAAATATAGGCAAGTACGTAAGATGATGCTGGCTGTGGGAAACAGATGTATGGCGCTTGAGAGGGTTTCTATAGGTTCTTTGGAGCTTGGGGATTTGGGAGTAGGTGAATATTTGGAGTATAAAGCTGGGGAGATTAAAGGGCTTGTTTTGGGTTCTTAGGGTAAAGATATATAAAGAAAGTCATTGAGCTTATGGTTATGGCGATTAGTTTCAAACAAAAGTGTTCTCGATGTAAAAAGAATTATGTAGTTGCTACTAGGCGTTCTAGATGGGTAGAATGTTACGATTGTGAGAGACCTAAGCTGATGCAAAAGGTAGAAGATCCAGAAATGGCAAAAATGTTTGATATTCCAGAAGAATTCTATAAGGAAAACAGCTTTTTGCGATCAATTAAGATTAATTATCACAGATTTGGGAGTTTAACTGAACGGCAGTTAGAGGCTTTTAAGAAGACTGTAGAAGATATGAAGGCTGAAATTGGTGCTCCTAAAGAAAAAATTGATCCTAGCAAAATTGAGATTACTGATCGGTTATATTGATAATATTTAGTTCCAAGGTTAGTTTTTAGGAATGTTTTTAATATAATTGGCTGTTTTTTTGTTCTATATGAAGTGGAAGAAGATATATACTCGGGAATATTCTGTACAATATCAAGAAGTGGCTTTTATGTCAGTGTCATCTATGGTTTCTGAGTTTCTTGATTTTGTGCTTAGTTCTGTTCTGGTTGTGCCAGAGCATGGAAATACTACTTTTTATGCTGTTGAGGAGGAGTTTGAGGCATTTTTCTTGGCTTTGAAAGAGAAATATTCTGGTGATTTGGACAAATTTTTGAAGTTTAAAGAATTATTTCATTGTTTTGGTTCAAAATATGTTGAACATTGTAAGGGAATTGCTACTAAGGATTTTTCTGGAGCAAATTTGGAGGATTTGAAGAAAGAGTATTTGTCTTACCAGGACATTTTAGTGAAATATTCTTGTTTTTTATGGATAGGGAGTTTGTTAAATATTCATTATGCAGATGAAGGACGTAAGTTAGTTGAGAAATTGGGTTTGTCTGAAGATGTAATTGAGGCTTTGTTTTTGCCGGTGGAACGTAGTACAGTTTTATTGATGCAAGATGAGGCGCGTTTGGTTGATGTTGATTCTGATGAGCAGGTTTCTTTGTTTCATAAGAAATATGAGTGGATACAATGTTTAGATTTACATAAAGATCCGTGGGCTTTATCTGCTGTTAAGGGATATATTTCTAACATTGGTGCTAAAGTAGATCATGAAAGAATTAGTTTTTCTGATGCTTGTTCACAAGTAGGGCTTTTAGATTCGCAGATTGAGATGTTTAAGTTGATTAAAGAGCTTGGGTATATAAAGGATGTTCGTGATGATTATAGACGTGAGGGGATATTTTATGCACGTGGTTTGTTTTTGGAAATATCTCGTAGGTTTTCTGTGTCTTTGAAACAGTTGGCGCATATGACTCAAAGTGAGATTTTGAGGGGGTTTGATGCTGGTGAGGTTGAAAGTAGGGTTGTTAATGCTGCGCGTAAGAGATATGACAAAGGGTTTACAATGAAGATTTCTGGTTTGAGTGTTCTTTGTAGTGTTGGGCTTGATGAAGGGCTGCTTGAATTGGAAGGTTTTGAGTTTGTTAAAGTTGGAGAAGGTGCTTTGGAGTTGAGTGGTATCTGTGCTAGTAAGGGAAAAGTTCAAGGTCGTGTTGTGATTGTGCATACCATTCATGATATTTTGAAGGTGAAGAAAGGAGATGTGCTTGTTGCTTTTACAACACATCCAGATTATTTGCCTGCTATGCAACTAGCTTGCGCAATTGTAACTCAAGAAGGAGGTTTATTGTCTCATGCAGCTATTGTTTCTCGGGAGCTGAAGATTCCTTGCGTTGTATCTGTGAAAGGGGTTATGGATACACTTTGTTTAGGGGAGAAGGTGGAAGTTGATGCTGACAAAGGGGTTGTTAGAAGGTTGGATGAGTGAGTTATTGATTAATAGATTCAAAAAGTTGTTCTAAGTTTATTTCTAAGGCTACAATAGGAGTTTTAATGTTCCAGTTGTCTAATATTTGTGGATGGATCTCGCCAATGATTCCAATGGAAATAGTTTTGTTTTTTATTTTAAGATTAATATTTGCTGATCTTCCTGGAATGAAAATATTATGTTGAGCTTCTTTAATAGATATTTTTACATCAATTTCCTGTGCAAGCAGATCTATGATTTGTCTGATTTGAGTAAAGTCAGCAGTTTCATGGCA
Organism: uncultured Methanosarcinales archaeon; assembly: GCA_964527395.1. Classification (GTDB taxonomy): domain Archaea; phylum Nanobdellota; class Nanobdellia; order Woesearchaeales; family GW2011-AR9. The sequence goes on along the minus strand of CAZGQD010000002.1, from coordinate 88,823 downwards.
GATGCCTACTGCTAGGTGCTCAGATTCTATGATATTTGTGTCTGAGTTTTTGTGATTTTTGTCTGCTTGAAAAGTCCTTCCAGTTTCGAAGATGTTCTGAGGATATTCATGATGAGTGTTAATGGAATATGTTTTTAGGAGACTGCTGATAAGATCAGGCCTTAGGGTGTTGTGGTCACCTAAACTGTTAGCTAGTTGGATAGCTGCTGTTTGAGCTTTGTTCATATTGTCGGTTGTTTCTTCTAGCTTGATTAAGTGATAGTTTTTGACTTCTAGGAGTCTTGTACCAATTAGTCTTTGTTTGATTTTTTCTGTAAATTTTGATAAAGGGTCCCTTTGAGCAATAGTTGCAACTTTAGGGATGATAGCTTCAAAGTTTTCATAACCGTAAGCGATAGCGATGTCTTCTGCGAGGTCTACTGGGTGAAGAATGTCGTTTCTGTAAGCTGGGATTTGAACTGTGTTTTTATTTACTCCGAAACCCATTCTTTCTAGTAGATTTTTTGCTTGGTTGTTTGTTAGAGTTAGGCCTAAGAGTTTGTTGATTCTTTCTAGGTCTAGTTTCATAGTTGTTGGAGTCAGATCTGGGATAACTTGATTTTTGAATCCTTTGTTTCCAGTAACTTCGATAGATTCAATATTGGCACCCATATCAGCTAAGGATGAAGCGAAAATGTTGATAGCTTTAGTGATTGTAGTCATATCATTACCAGTACATTCAACGAAAAGATTTTTTGTAGATTTGTCTATCTTTCCAACAATATGAGAATTGATGATTGGTGGCATAGACATGATAGTAGCTTTTGCGTCTGTGAAGATAGTATATTTTTTCCAATCTTTCATTAGGTGACCGTATTCTTTACCTTTTTTATGTTGTTCAAGAATTTGATTCGCTGAGAGTATTTTATTATGTTCTAAAGGTTGGAATTTTATATCTTTAGGGTTTTTCCCTTCAAAAGTAACAGGAAAAGTGATTTTTTCTAAAGGATATAAACCAATACCGCCTTTTTTACGGTTTCTAAGCATAGTTACTCCTATTTTTTCTTGGAGTTGGATCAAATCTCTTACTTTTTCTGAGTCTAATTTGAGGTTTTTAGCAATGAAAGCTATAGCAAAAGGCCATTCTTGAGGAGTGTTTTTTACAATTAGTTTGTTTTTGCTTGTTGTTACTTTGTATTTTTTGATACCAGTTTTACCTTTGATTCCTAAGAAACTTGCTAGGGCTCTTGCGAAGCCTTGTTCTGAGAGAAGATCAGGTCTGTTTGGAAATATTTCTACTTTGATTTCGTCGCCTTGGATTTCTTCTAAATCTGTTCCAAGCATACTGATTCTATCTTTAAGCTCTGCTAATGGGAGCTTTTTACCCATTAATTTTTCAAGTTCCTTTTTACTGAATGTTACCGTTGGCATTTTATAGTATTCCTTCTGCTTTTAAGATTAAAAATATCATGAATAGTATGATTAGTATGATAGGCATAATTTCATGTAATTCATATTGAGCTTTTTTGTTAAGGATTTTCATTTTATTTTCTTTGAATTTCTTGTTCTATTTTTGCTAATCTATTGTAAATGTTGAAATTATTTTCAATGTTTTCTAATTTGTAGTTTATTTTTAATAATTCTTTGTTATAAAGTTTTATTTTGTTTGAGTTGTTGTAGATAAAAAATAATATTCCAATAATAGTAAGCATGGCAAAAAATGCAATTTGTATGGTGCTGTTATTTGAATAATATATTGCCAAAGCTATTGAAATTAAACCTAAAATGATTGAAATTAGTTCTAAGGAGTTGTCTTGCTTCATTTTTGGTTTATTTGACCCACATTTTCATGTTTCTGATTTGTTTTAAGTCGTTTTTGTACATGTCTCTGATGTCTGTTAAGTTCCAATAGGCGCTGATGATTCTACCCATACCTTGGCCCCACGCTAAGACAGGGTAGTCTACTCCTAATAAGGGTTTAACTACTTCTGGACGGAAAATACCAGCTCCACCTAACTCAACCCATTCCTTTTTTACTGGATGGAATACGTCTACTTCTAGGCTAGGTTCGCAATATGGGAAATGGGCAGGACGCATTCTTACTTTTGGATAACCCATTTTTTTGTAAAATTGAGTGAGATAGCCTTTTAGATGTTTTAAATTAGCATTTGGATCAATAACAATACCTTCAACTTGATAAAATTCGAATAAATGTTTCCAATCTAGGGCTTCGTTTCGGAAAACTTTTCCGATTGCAAAGAATTTTGCTGGTAAGTCTGATTTTTTTAGTTTGTGAATAGTTTCTGCACTAAGTACAGTTGTGTGAGTTCTAAGCATGGTTTTTTGAGCTTCATCTTTAGAATATTTGTAGCCCCAACCTGTAGAACCAGTAGTTCCTCCATTTTCATGGGCTGCTTTGACTTTTTTGTAGATGTTTTGTTCTATTTTTGCTTTGTTTTTTAGATAAAATGTGTCTTGCATCTCTCTTGCAGGATGGTCTTGAGGTACGAAAAGCGCGTCTAGGTCCCAAAAGGCTGAGTGTACATAGTTACCAGTCATTTCTTGGAAGCCTAAGTCAATCCAAATGTCTTTGATATAATCAACAGCTTGGTTTACAAAGTGTTTTTTTCCAGTATGGATTTGTGGTACGTTGATTTCTACATCGTATGCACGGAAGTTTTTGTTTTTCCAAGAACCATCTTTTAACATCTGTGGAGTTAGACGGTTGATAACATTTTGGTCGATCTTCTTTTTTGATAGGTCTTTTCCTAATTTTGTTAAAGTGATGTTTAGATGTTTATTGTGTCTTTTTTCAATGAAATCTTTTCTATTTTGAAGATTCTTGATAGCTTGTTTGTCATCTTTAGTAAGGTTCTCTTCTTTGATTGGGAAGTCTTTTTGTAGGAAAAGTTCTTCGATGCTTTTCGTATTTAGGAATTCTTTTGCTGCTTTTGTAGCTTTAAGCATCAGTTTGTTTGCTTGTTTATTTATTTCGATTGCACCTTGCTTTTTTAGTTTCCCGATGCTGGCGTTTAGCTCTTGCATGCTTAAGTGGGCTTCTTCTATTACTTCGTCAGCTGCTTTTAGAGTTTCGTTTAAGATGCTTAAGATTTGTTTTTCTGGAAGACCTTCTTTTGCGTATTTTTTTGCGTTGTTTTTAAGATCGATAACAGTCTCTTCGATGGTTTCTAATGTGAGTGCTCCTTTGTTCTCTAACCACTGCAGAGCTCTAGTTACTTCGATTTCACTTAGGTTAGCTAGTTTTGTTAGCTCTTTAATATCTGTAGTTTTAGCTAGGAATGGGAGGACTTTTCTTTCTAATGGATGGAGCTTTTTGATTAGAGAATCTAGTTTCATGAGGGAAAGGTTGTGAGGGATTATATATAAATGCTTTTGTGGATAAGGTGCTGTAGAAGATGTATGGGGGGCGTCTATTGCAGAAAGAGAGCATTTTCGTTAGAGCTACAGCAAACGACCTGAACGAGGTACGAGTGAACGTGGAGAAGAGCCTATTCAGCCTCGCCCCCATCGAGCGAAGCGAGATCTTCTACAGTGTCTGAAAGGATGAGTAATTTGTAGTTTTTAAGATAGAAATAGTTAAATAGATATTTTGTGTTAGTTGTTTTTATGGAATATGAAGAAGCTAAGGTACTTGATACTTTGAAAGGCAAATTGGATTACATTGCGCTTTCTGAAGCGTCTTTTAATGAAGGTTTTAGGAGGTTACCTGGTGTTGTGGGTAGTAGAGATGAAGGGATACTTGCTTTTTATGATTCAAATCCTATTGCAGGAGCTGTAGCTGCTGGAAATGATAGTTATACAGATAGGGTTGCTTCAATTTTAGCTAAATATGATACTTTTTTTGGTAGGGCTTTTGCACCAGGACCAGATCCAGTTTTTGATATGAAAGTTAGAAGTACTGTTGAATCTATGAATCAAGTAGGTGTTGCTTATCTTGATCCTGAGAGATTTACAATAGTTGGTTGGAAAAATGATTTTAAAAACGCTACTTTTCTTGCTTCTTTGACTGCTATTTCTTTAGGGATTTTTGGAGCAGTTGTATCTTATAATGTTCCAGAGTTAAATATGGCTTTTAGAGTGGCAATGCCAATTTCAGGTGTAGTTATACCTTATGTTTCTATAAAAGGTATGATCTCTAATGATATAGCAAATACTAAGTTAGGAGAGTTAGAAGAGTTGGCAGCAGCTACAGATGAATATCTTGTAGGAATTGGAGTTCCACCTGAAGCAAGTGGGTCTTTAGGTTCTGGAGAGAAAAAGTCTTCTGGAGGACCTTACCTTGTAGGAGGAAGTGACATTGTTGTAAGTCCTTTTGATCAAAAGTAAAGAATAGTGATTGCTAAGACTATCCAAATCAAAATATCTATTGTTAAGTGTTTGTCTTTGATGATTTTGTGAGGTTTTCTTGCCAAAATGGTGTTTTTTATGTTTGTACTAGTAGTTAGAAGGAAGTATCGGATTGTTGCAAATAGAGCGAAAGGTAGGGTTGTGATCAAGAGGTTCTTTTGGTGCTGGAGGGTGTAGATGCTATATGAGATGATGAAAAGGATAGTAGCAATTAGGATGATGGTTTTAGCATTGTTAGTTGTGTAATCTTTCAAGGTGGATCTTATCTTTTCTGCCTTAGTTTCTTTTGATTCTATTATGTTTTTTTTTTTATTGGCAATGTAGAGATCATTAACTCGGGGCGAGGCTGAATTGGCTCTTCTCCACGTTCGCTCACTTTGTTCACTCAGGTCGTTTGGTCTTGATTTGGTGGTCTTGTTCTGCAGAGGCGCCCCCGAAATGATTTCTACATTGCTGGAGGTGGATTTTGAGGTGATATTTTCTTTGTTGTTTGATCTTGTTTTTGTTGAGTCTAGGAGCTTTAGTTCGGCGTATCTTTTGCCGGCAGCTAGCATTAAAGCTAAGAAGAATGGGCACAAGATTAACCATGGGGAGACATGGACGTTGATAATGTAGGCACCACTCATGGCTCGGATAACGAAAAGAGTGCTGATAGTAATGATGTCTGCAACAACTATGTGTTTCAAGAGGAAAGTGTAAAGGGTTGTTAAAGTGTAGTATGCTGCTATTGCTAAGAGGAAAAGTGGTGAAAGCTGGTGGGCTATTGTTAGGGATGCTGCTAGGAGTGCTATTGAGAGAATGGCAGCTGCTGTGCTTGTGATTTCTTTGTTTGCAATTGGTCTTAGGCGTTTTTCAGGGTGTAATTGATCTTGCTTTTTGTCTTTAATATCGTTGATGATGTAGCCTGAGGAAGCTGCTAATGATAGTGAAATGAAGCCTAGAATAGTTAGTGTTAGATCAGTTATATTGAAAAGGTTGTTTGAGAAGAACAATGCTAGGAAGATTACTAGGTTTTTATACCATTGGTGGACTCTTAGAAGCTTAGGGACTGTGCTGAGTTTCATGATTGGTTTTGGTAATTTTGTTCTTAAAAGGTTTATTGGGTTGGAGTATTGGTGTTTTAGAAGAAAAAAGGTTGAAAAATAAGAAAAAAAGTTGTTTTATCTACTTCAAGTTGCTCCAGGTTTGGTCGAACATGGAATCCATACCTTTAGCCATATAATCAGCTTTAACCCAAACTGCCATATCATAACTAGGGTGTACTTGGCCATCGTCCATAGTCATCATAACAGTATGGTCACTGTCAACTGTCATGAATCTGGATTTGATACTTGAATTGTGCTTAACTGTAGCTACACCTTTTAAAGCGTCAACATGTTTTTTGTTCTCGTTAGTAATTGGAGCTGCAATCTTGATGTCAACACCACGCTTTTTTGCTTTTGTTAAAGAAGCTTTTAAACCTTCAGCTTTACGCATGAAACCTTTCTCACTTGTCATAATGTTTACAGACTTTTTGGAGCCTTTAATTAGCATATCCATATGGTTGTATAAATTATGTCTACCTTTAACAGCGCCAGTAATTTCTACAGGGTCAACTAAGGCTACACCAGTTTTGTGTAATTCCTCTAATTCTGCTAGAATCTCTGAGTTTTTAATAGAATCTAATCTCTTGATTTTGTTTTGTGCCTGCAGATGCATGTTTTTCTTTACACGGTCAACAACTTCAGTTGGAGGAATTGCAATGTATTTGATTGGCTTTCCAGTTTTCATAACTACGAAACCTTTCTTTTCTAAAGATTCTAGAACGTCGTAAGATCTGGATCTTGGAACGTTTGCAATGTCGGAGAGTTCTCCAGCTGTAGAAACTCCACGGCTAAGTAGTGCTGCCCATAACTTAACTTCGTATAAGTTTAAGTCAAAATACCTTCTCATCTGTGCTAATAAATCGTCTTTTACTATCATTTTCTTAAACACCCCTCTTGTTTAGAAGTAGGGAATACCTCTTTTGGCTTAAGTTGAAAAAAAGCCTAAATTTTTGGAATTACCCACACCCACTTTAATTTGTTGTAACTTAACTATGAATAAAAATAACTACTATTAAAAGGTTGTGGTTATGGGCAAGAGTTGTTATGTTGTTTGTGTTTGTTTTTATAGACGAGAAAATTGGTTTTTGTTTATTGTGGTTGGAGTGTGTATGTTGTGGGAGTTGGGTTTTTTGTGGTATTTTAGAGGTGTTTAATTTGCTGAAACTTTGCGTTGCCAACGCAAGGATTAAGCTAAAGTTTGTGTTAGTAACGCAAAGATTAGTGGTTTTGTGCTTAAATGAAGGTGTGAAAGAAACAAGTTTTTTTAATTTATTATAGTTGTGGGAGAAGTGTTTTTAGTAGGTTTTGAGTTGGTTTAGTTTCCTATTTTGTACCTTAGAATAGCTGCGATTCCGGAGAGGCCATCTAGTCTTCTACCGGCTTCTTCTTCACTATTTAAGATGTGGATTTCGCCTTTTTGTTTGTCGATGCTGCTTAGGAGATTGTCTATTTCTTCGTAGTTGCCTTCTTCTTTGGCTTTGGTGATGAATTTGGTTGTGGTTAAGAGTTTTATGACTGCGCCTAAGTTGGCTGCGTGTTGTACTTCTTTTATTGAATAAGCGTGAGGAGTTTCTTTAGCAATAGCAGTTAGGAGCTCTTGCATCAGATTTGTTTCAATTTGAGATCTTGATTCGTTTAAGATCTGTTTTAGCTTTGTGTCTTTAAGAACTTCAGTAATTGCAGATTCGTTGACAGCTGAGCAGGTTGCTTGGATAGTGAGTTTTTTGAAATCTTTGTTGGAGATCTGTTTTAAGAAGTCTTCTTTGTAAAAAGCAGGTGTTGCTAGGATTATTTTGTTGGCTTTGTGACGTTTTTGGTATTCTTCTAAGGTTTTATAGAGATCTTGATAGAAATTTCCTGTTGACTGGTGGTCTTCGTTCTTCTTTTGGCTGCTGCCTTTTAAGTTTGTTAGGATTTTATGACCGAACTTTGTTGTTTTTGCGATAATTGCTTCTTCTCGATCGAAAAGGGCGATTAAAAGTGGGCTTTTTTCACTTGCAGCTTCCTTTAATTTTTCTTGTTCGTATTTTTTGAAATGTTCTTTTTTGATAGTGATTTCGTCATCGATAGTGATTGAAATGTTTTGATAACTGCCTTTTGGGATGTCATCATGTTCTGTTTCGTTGGTTCCGTTGATTCTAAGGGTGTCAGAATCAAGTTGGAGGTCTAGTTTTTCTGCTTTGATAGTGATTTTGTAGGTTTTTCTAGTGATTTTGGCGTTGTCACTTGATCCTATCTTGATTTTTCTGGTTGTGATACCTGTGATGCTATCGCTAGGACTAATGATGTGACTTAGATACCAAAGGTCGTCACGGTCAGTCACTTTGAGTTTGACAATACCTTTTTTGTAATCTTGGGTTGTTAGTTTCATTGGTTAGTAAGGTTGTTTATGATTGGTTTTTATTTATAAATGGTGCTGTGAGTTTGTTAATAAATTAGAATCTGATTTTATATTTTCTTTTTAATTTTGAGAGAGTTGTGAATTCTCCTTTTTTTATTTCTTCTCTAGCTTTGATAATTTCTTTTTTGGTTTGCTTAGAGAATTCTTTAGGGTTTGGAGAGGTGTAACTGTGTGACTTCTTTGTTATTTTAGAAGTTGTTGTTGCCATAGTGGATTATAGACTATTAATATTTATGAGTGTTTGGGTTTTTCTTTGTGAGTTGGAGTCTATTTTTGTTGATTTTACTCTTAAACATTTATAAAACAAGTCTATGTTGGCTTGTTTAATGAGAGATTCTAATTTAGTGCCAATACCTTATAGATCTTGGAGGCCAGTTTTAGAGGAGTTTGGTTTTTTGGGTTTGGATCAGTTTAAAGGGAGGGGCTTTTTTGATGCAATTGATGTTAGAGTTGAAGAGATTCAGCTTGGTCCTAGAAGTAGAAGGGATTATTTTGGGAAAGGGGTTTCTACTCAATTTTTTGATAATGGAGGAAGGCTTGATTTTTATGGATTGTTTTTTAAAGATAGGTCGATGCTTGGAAGTAGTGCTTTAGTTAGGCTTTTTAGGGATGAAAGAAAGGTTGTTGGTGTAGGTGATCCTTTGTATAATCCAATTGCAAGTTGGGCTTTTTTTAATGGGTTGGATTTTAGAGCTAATTATGGGATTAAAGATTGGAGTGGTTCTGGTAGTGGTTATTGTTCTGATTTAGGAGAAATAGAGGGAGTTTTAAATGGGCTTTTGGGTTTTCATAAGGAAGTGCATGATTTGTATGGAAGATGATTTGTGTATTCTTGAGTGGCATAATGTTTATATTTGGGTTTGGAATAGTTAGTTTATGGCAGAGAGATATTTGACACCAATACCTTATGATTTATGGAAGCCTGAGTTAGAGAAGTTTGGGTTTGGAGGGTTTGATAGATTACCTCAAGGAGATTCTTTTGATAAATTGACTTATAGTGATAGTGGTTTTCAAATGAAGAGTGCTATAGTTGAAGAAGGAGGTCCTTATGTTGATTGTCATGAAAGGACTTTTAGTATAGCTTTAGGTCCAGAAGGAAAGCTAGGTTTTGAAGGTTATTTTTTTAGAGATGGAGGGATGGTAGCTACTGAAGTAAGGGTAGATTTACTAAAAGAGGCAGGTGCTCGTGTTCCAGAATATGGAGCAATGCATGCAGCTGCTTTGGCTCTTTCTGAAAGAAGAGGTTTAAGGTATGTTGTTAGTGGTTGGGCTTTTAAAGATTTGAAAAATCAAGGTGATGGTAATGGACATTGTGATGATTTAAGTGAAATAGTAAATGTGCTTGGTAAAGCAAGGAATTTTCATGGACAATGGCATGCATTGTATAAAGATATTGGAAGAGATCTTGCTGATAGGGCAGAAAAGTTGTTTGAAGATCAGTCAAGGGTAAGTGTTGATAAAATACAAGAAAATGTTCTTGAGAGATAATTTAGTGTATTTTTCTGGCGCTGTCCTAAATTTATTCGGGGGCGTTGATCGTAGAAAGAGATCTTTTCATTAGAGCTTTATCATTCGACCTAAGTGAGGTACGAACGAATGCAGAATCTTTGATTATGCGTCTGGAAAGCCTTGGTTTCCATGAACGTGGAGAAGAGCCTTTTCATTTATTTTTCCATGGAAACTTGGCGAATAGTCAAGTCCTGAAAAATTTTTGAGGATAAATTAGCCAGGAGAGCTCTGCTCGAAATTAGTGCAGGTACATTCCATTGTGCTTACTATGTCTTCAAGCGTTGCTTTCGGGACTTAGTTCATTCTTCACTAAGTTTTGCTCCTTTTAGTCACAACGGCGGAAAATTCAAGAAATTTTCGAGGTTGCTTGTCAGCAACAATGCTCGTGGAAATGATCTCAAGATGAATGTAATTGCCAGTGAGGGGGCAAGCGCGCCAATGACTTTTTATCAATTATCGCAAAAGGCCAGAACAAAGACACAGCATCTATTTTTCTAACTAATTTATATATGAGCTCTTTAGTTTTTTGGTTTTGTGATGAATAGCGAAGATAGTTCTGGACTTAGTGATGCTGTTGTTTCTAGATTGGAAGAAACTATACGATTGGCTGAGAGTGAGACTGGCAGGGCAACACAGCTTTTTGTAGATACTGGAGACAATAGGTACATTGTAGGGGATTTGACTGAAAGATTTGGAGGTTATACTATTACTTTAGATGCTGATTTTTTGTGGGGAAAAGAAAGATATCCTGTGCCAGATCAAGATGTGGCAGGAGAATATACTGGTCCGTAAGTAGAAAGTGGAACTTTTCTTACGGAACTGTGTCTCGAATCCGTAACCAAGTTATAGAAAATAGTTACGGATGAGTATATATGCTTTTTGAAGGGATTAGGGATGCAGTTATGGATAGTTCACTGCAGCTTTTGAGAGATCATTTTGGGAGAATGAAGATTGTAATTTATCCAGTTGATTTAGGGCATGGAAGGTTAGGGAGAAGATCTACTTTTATCCAAGTAGGAGAAATAGAGTATCCCTTGCTTGAGAAAGGTGAGAAGCCATATGTAAGAAAGATAGAACAATATAGTGTTTTGGATTGAATAGTTTGTTTTTAGCAAATCTTTATATACATTAATTTGCTAGTTCTTTGTAAGATTGATTTTTAAAGGTGGTATAAATGGTCACATTATTTGGTATAAAAAATTTTGATAAGAAAGCTCAAGCAGCTGGAGCAGCAGCAGTTCTACTTGCTATTGTAATGGCAATGATGATAGGATATGTATTAGTAGTAGAACCTGAAGAAAGGGCTTTATTGCTTGGAGAAGATTATGACTCTAGTTCAGATGGGTCTGATGCTGGAGAAGTAAGTGGAGAAGTATTGCTTGAGGAAAATCCTGGTGATATTGAATATTTGTCACAAGATGAAATAGAGCATACGTTGGCCTCGGTGAATATATTCACTAGTACAGAAAGCGAATCTCTTGCGGAAAAAGAGTCGATGTATATCAAAAATAGTATGTTTTCTGAAGAAAAAGGGACAATGACTTTGGTTTTAGATGATGTTGGACTTACATCTGGAGTAATTCTTAGTTTAAGAGTAGGCGATACCACAGGTGGTAGATTGAAAGTTAATTTTAATGGAGAGAGTTTGTATGATGGATCTGCTAGTTCAGGAGATAATTTGAATTTAAATGTTCCAGATCATTTGCTTGAAGAGCAGAATTCTGTTGAATTTAAAGTTAGTTCACCAGGTGCTAAGTTTTGGACCAGTAATGAGGTTACTTTAGAGAATATTATTATTGTTGGTGAGCTTAAGAACCTTGATTCTCAGCGGGCTAGTGGGTCATTTCAGATCTCTGAGACTGAGTATGATAATCTTGAAAAGTTGACATTTTATTTTCAGCCTGATTGTGCTTCAGGAGAGGATGCATTGTTAACAGTTTGGTTAAATTCAGAAGAAATCTATAGTGCTACACCTAGTTGTAGTGTGCAAATGGATCCAATCGAACTTGGACTTGAAATGGTTGATATTGGACAAAATACACTTGAGTTTTATACTGATGAAGGAGATTATACTGTTTATGGAGTAAAAGTTGTGTCTGAATTAGTTGATGTGGATTATCCAACATATTACTTTAGTTTGGCTCTTGAGGATTTTGAAGAAGTTGAAGATGATGACAAACAAATAGAAGTTACACTTAACTTTGCAGATGATGGAGACAGCAAAACTGGATATGTGTCTGTGAATGGGTATAAGAAAAGCTTTGATACAACGTCAACATCATATGCTTTTGATGCATCTAGCTATGTAGAAACTGGTAACAACGCTGTGAAGATAATTCCGACAACAAGCTTAGAAGTTAGAGAATTACTTGTTGAGATTGGTAATTAGAAGGGTTGTTTTAGGTTATTAATTTTTTTTTGGTTTTGATTTTTTTAATTTTTTTCTTAGGTACTTTTTTTGTTTATTTGAGGGTGATAAAGGTAGTATTTTTATACCTGGAATGTTTGTTTTGTTGTATTCATATTAGATTGGTTATTATGTAGGTAGTGTAAACGATGGGAGTATTTGGAGCTTTAGGTAAATTAGCAACAAGAGGTGCAACTGGGTCAGCAGGGTCAGCAGGAGCTCTAGCGGGTAAAGCAGCAGAAACTGAAACAGGTCAAAGTATTTTGAAAGTAGCTGGTTTTGGTGCTGGAGGTTTGGGAGCTGAGCAGGCTTTAGCTACAGCAGCAGCAGATAAGGCAGTAGCTAATAAAGATAAAGTAGATTCGCAGGCGGCAGATAAGGATGCAAAGGATCAGAGAAAAAGAGTAGAAAATGATTTAGATAATTCTGGTTCTTCTTCTTCTTCAGGAAGTGGTGGAGGAATGCTTGTTTTTATGATTTTGTTGTTTGGGGGATTTCAGTGGCTTGTTAGTATCAGCGGTGTTTCTCCAGCATTGAATTTAATGTTGAGTTTTTTGTTGGTAATTATAGCTGCATTTTTAATGATGAAAGAAGTGGAGTTTGGGAAAGGTGCAGTGATTGTTTTTCCTGTGACTTTTCTTTTGTGGTATGTATTTGATAGAAGTTTTGATTCATGGCAGTTGTATTTTTTCTTTTTTGCAGTAGTTTTATTGATGCTTTGGTTTTGGGGATTGATAGGGCATAAAAAAAATCCTACTGGAGAAGTTTCTGAAGGAGCAATAATTGGTTTTGGTTTAGTAGTCGTTTTTTTCTTAGGTTCAGGACTAATACCTTACTTTTTGGAAGTAGTTTTAGAAGATGTAGCAATAGATATAACTAAATCTGCAGTGGGTTTGGCGATATTATATATCCCATGGTGGTTTTATTTTGGTAGCTTTGCAGGTATTAGGTTTGTTGATTCTATGAAAGGTTCTGTACAAACACTTTGGAAATTGAGCTTTGGTCTAAGTATTTTATCTTTAATGGCAATATTTATTTTGATTCCAACAGTGTCAGTTACAAATAGTGATATCTCCTTTTTACCAGGTCTTGATGAAATTTCTGAAGCAGAAGTTAGTTTGAGAGAACAAACAGGTGGAGCAAAATTTGCTATTTCTAGTTTGTGGGACAGATTAACTTGTGTATTAGATATTGGTGCGATTGGACAAGGAGTTAGTGCAGATGAATGTATTAAGAATAAAGATATTGAACGTGAAATTGAACAATATTGCGAGGATGTTGAAGGTTTTGCTTCTGGAACAAGTGGGTATTCTCAATGTGTTTTGGAGCAGCAAGAGAAACGAAGTGAAGCTTATGTACATGGAGTTACTGATGAAACACTTGATCCGATAACTGTTGAAATTAGTGAAACACGTAGATCAGATATAGATGTGTATCAAGTTACTTCAGATACGTTTTTAGGAAGGATGGCTTATGGGTTTAATGTTGATATTAAAAACCCAGGTGAACGTGAATTTGGTTTTGAAGTAGGATGTGAGTATTCACACCGAAAGTATCGTGGAGAAAGTATTGTTGGAGTGATTGAATACCCTTCAAATTCATTTCCTGTGCCTTATGATATGTTAGGTGTTGATGAATTTGATAAGCAGTTTTTGTGTACTTTTCCAGAAGATCAGGCTGACGATAAATTGCTTGAAGGATCTTATGATATTGAGTTTTTTTTAACTTTAGTGGAATTTAGTTCAGTAGCTCGGCAAGAGAGGCTTTGGGTTGATGTAGATGATCCTGATAGTGAAGTGCAAGCAAGTATTTTAGCAGATTTAGATCATGATGGAGAAGTGTTTGGAGCAGATGAGTTTGCTAGACTTAATTTTGATTTAGGAGCAGATTCAGTTTTAGAGATGGATCAGAAAATATTGCTTGAAGCTTATATAGAGAACATTGGTGATGGAGAAATTGATAATATTCGTTTGTATGATATCAGAATAGGGGATTTTTATTCAACAGATATGGATGAGTGTATGTATGGGACTTCAAATGACCTTTATTTAGGGGATGATAGTAGACAGCAAGGAGTTGCGCTTCCGCAGTGTTTTGTTGAGCCTGATGAAGATCTTGCGGCACTTGTGAATCAGAATGGTGGTTATTATAGAAGCACAATTGAAGCAGAACTAATATTTGATTATCAATTGTCAGAGAAAATTAGTACTCCAGACTATGAATTGTATGGAGATGAAGAGTAGGAAGATTAATTAGGGGTTAGGATCTAATGAAACAAAAGGTACGAGAGGTTTTTGGGATGCGAAAGAAGTTAGTTGTGTTAGTTGTTTTGTTAATGTTTGGTATGATGCTAGTTTCATGTAGTTCTGAACCTGAAATAGGGGGAAATGTGATTGAACTTTCTTACAAATCTCGGTATGCAGCACCTTCTGTAGAAAATATTCAAGTTGCTCCACGTAGTAGTGTGACTGAAGAAGATGAATTTTATGTAACTTTTGATGTGAAGAATTATGGGTCTGCTGATTTGAGAGATGGGAAAGTGCGTGTTTTTGGCTATGATGATAGGTATATTGATGTTGGTTCAGTTGAACCTTTGTCGTTTACTATACCAGCATATGATGAAGAGTCACCAATAGAGCTGTTTGAGGAAATGGAATTTGAAGGAGAAACAGGAGTTTTACTTAATGATGAACTTTCACATTCAATGACATTATTTATGGAAACCAGTTTTATGTATTCGACACTTGCAGAAGCAGATGTATGTATCAATCCTAGCTCTTATGATGTTTATGGAGGGTGTTCTAATCCTGAACTTGATGAGATGAAGAGTTTTGGTGCACAATATTCACCAGTTATATTTAGTTCTTATACACAAAATGTGTTTGATCGAGAAAATACTGTTTATTTTACATTTGTGATAGAAAACAAAGGTGAAGGGTCAGTTGATATGATTAGTTTGATTAATTCTAAGTTGACTACGGATGAATTAGAAGCTTGTGAATTTGTTGGTGATGGTGAAGAAGGCCGTATTGATTCTGTTTTGCAGTATACTTTTGATGAAGGAGAAGACAGTGTGGAACTTGATTGTGAGTTTCATTATGGGAGTTTGTCTAGTGCAACAACAAAAGCACTTTTTATGGAACTCGTGTATGAATATAAGTTGCTTGATACTGTAAAGTTCACTATAAATGCTGATCGTAATCGTTAGCTTTAATAATGGGAGTTTCTTTCTATTTGTTATGGATGCTTTAAAGTCGCGAGTATTACTAATATTTAGTTTAGTTGCTGTTTTGCTTATGCTTAGTTCTTGTAGTGGAGTATCTGCTGGAGAGAATCCAGATCAAAGTGCAGATGCCTTAACTGCTGCTTCTACAGGAAGTCGAGGTGTTGAAGTTAGTTTTGTGTCAGGTTTTCCTGCATCAACAATATATGACATTTCTGAATTTGTGGCTATTCTTGAAATTTATAACAAAGGTAACCATGACCTTGCTGGGTCAGATTGTTATTTACAAATTACTGGCTTTGATCCTAACATAGTTCAAGGAATTGATTATGTACAAAGTTGTGGAGATATTTCTGGGAAAAGTGTGTATAATTTAGATGGTGGATGGAATCAAGTTGAGTATATGTCCACCAATATTGTTTTGCCTGATGGAAGTTATGAGTATAGTCCTAATTTGAATTTGGTTTGGTGTTATGCTTATGAAACTCAGGCAGCTGCTAGTATTTGTGTAGATCCGTTATTTTATCAAGTTACTTCAGAACAAAAGGCGTGTGAGCCACGAGATGTTTCAATGGGGTCAGGACAAGGTGGCCCAGTTGGAGTTAGTTATGTAGGAGTTGACATGGTGGGAGATACAGCTATTTTTGAGATTTCATTTCGTAACCTTGGAAGTGGACGTGTTTTAAGCCCTTATAGTGATATCAGTCAGTGTGGAGGAAGTAATTTAGATTATAGTGATCTTGATGTTTTACAGTTTACAGCAGAAATGACAGGTGGCAGTTTGATTGATTGTACCCCTAGTGATGGAAAGGTTCGAATGTCTAATGGAGCTGGGAAAGCTGTGTGTAAGTTTAGAATTAGTGGAAGTTCTGCTTTTGAGACGCCATTGATTATTAATATGGATTATAACTATATTGAGAATACACAAAAGACTGTGCAGATTATTGAAACACCTTAGATTCTTTGGGTTATTTTAAGCTTTAGAAAAATATTCTCCAATTAAATTAACTAGTCTTGAGCTGCTACCATACATTAATTCAGGATCTATTTTTGGAGTGATTACTATTCTGATGCCATTTATGGTGTAATCTTTTCCTTCAATTCTGACAAGGCCAACCTTGTATCCTTCTTGGAGTAAGTGGTTTTCAATATTTTTTACTTGTTTTTGATCTTTTAGTCTAATTGGAACAATGGACATTTGAGGATATTCAATTAATGGGACTCCTAGTCTAGTTAAATCATCTGCGCAACGTTTTGCTAATTCTACTGAGCTATCTGCTAATTTTACAATGTTTACATCATTAATTGTTTGTTGCCAAGCTGCTAAAGGGCCAGCAGAAAGAGTTGAATGAATAGTGAAAGGAGATTGATTGTAATAAGGAACAGTTGGAGTTGGCTTTTTGTCTCTTTCTAAAACTAAGAGGGCAAGTCCAGGTTTTCCAATGAATTTGTATGAGTCAATTGTAACTGAATCAGCAGGCGGAATAACTCTTTGAATGTGTCTTGATAAGTTTCCAATGTAGGCACCATAAGCTGCATCTACATGGAGGCATACACCTTTTTTTCTTAGTTCTTGGACTTTTTCATTTTCAGCTAGAAGTTCAATATGGCCTAGTTGTGTGGTTCCGTAAGTTGAAACAATGGCAGCAAGTTCTCTTTCGTGATTATCCAATGCTTGATAAGGTTTTCTTGATCAACTTGAAAGTTATTTTCTGGATTTGCATCTAAAACAATTGGTTCTAAACCTAATGAGTGACAGGCTTTTGAAATAGAGTTATGTGACATGTTACTACATAGAACTTTTGATTTTTTGGTATTGTCCCTTGCTAATTCTAGTGCTCTAAAATTAGCCATGGTTGCAGAATGTTCAAGTAATGCAACCATGTCGGGTCTTAAAATTAGATGTCTGTGAAAAGCAATATAGTGAGCAGCCATTGCTTGGACTTCTCCATTAGTTGCGTCAGCTAGATTAATAATTATCCCAGCTTGCTCCAGCAACTTTTGCTTCTGGAGTCATTCCTCCTAGGATCATAGCAAAGTCATAAGGTTGTTTTCTTGGTTTTACCCCTCTAATGAAAGTGAACATAAAGGTCTAAAAAGAAGGATTTTTAAAAGGATTTGGGATGTTTTTGTAGTTTCTATTAGTTGTTGGTGGCAAATGGTACGTTTTGGTACCAAGTGGTAGCTAGTTTATGTTTCTGAGGGATGATTTAATAATCGTTTTTGTCCCTATTTAGGCATGAAATATACCAAATCATTTATAAATGAAGCTTCATTTTAGGATAAAGTGGTATGTTTTATGGTGTTGGAAGGTAAATTAAGATGGAAGTAGAAAGATCAGTTGAAGAAAGAATAGCAGATTATATCACAAGTAATAATGTTTTTGTGAATAGTGGTTGTTTAGGTAGTACAAAAGTAAGAATTTATGATTTTAGACAAATGGGAGTTGTTGGAGATCAAAATGGAGTTAAAATGGGCGGTTTTGCTGCTGAAGTAAGACGTGGAGAAATGGTAAAACTTCGACCTTATTATGAAGATGGTGGAATTAGAGTAGAACCTGGATTTGAAGATAGTGGAGTTCGTGAAGAATTACTTGAACCTTTAAGTAGAATTCTTTGTGACTCGTTAGGATTTGCTAGAACAGAAGAGGGATATGAACCAATTAGAAGAGCTTTTGAAAATGTACAAAGAAAGTTCAAAGTAGGGATCTATAGATCTTGATTTTTTATTTAATTATATATTTTATTTCATCTTCTGGGCTGCTTTGACTTGAAGCTAGAACCAAGATGATTCCTGTAGGTTCTTTAGAAACTAGTTTGTGGGAGATTTTGGTTTTTATGTATATTGCTTTGTTATTTTTTGAGTTTAGAGTTATTTGTTCTTTTTCTTTGGTATTTATATTTTCTAAGTGGATTTCAAAGGTTCCAGTTAAGGGCATTATTATCTCTTCTTTTATATTGTGATAATGGTTGCCAGAAATGTTATCTTTTTCTAGGATTTTTGAGATGTAAGCGAACTTGGTTTTGAATTTTAAAGGGTATTTTTTGTTTAGAATTGGGATCCAAAGCCTTCCTTTCTTTGAATTTCTAGGGTTTAGAGTGAAAATTGTTGCTAATTTAGTAGTTTCTTCTTTTAAAGGAATTGAGTGTTGGTTTAGGTGGTTTTGCATGGTAAAATTGAGTTTTTTGTAGATATAAAGTTATTTAGACTTTTCTAAGAGAATGTTTATAAAATGGGAATTTAGCTAAAATTAGGAGATGGTAGGTGAAAAAAAAGGTGTTTTGGCAATTAAAGATGAGATAACTGAATTTTTATTGTATACCTCTCCAAATGGTGATATCAAAGTTGATGTTTTTTTTCATGATGAAAATATTTGGTTAACTCAAAAGAGTATGGCTGAATTATTTGGTGTTCAAAGGCCAGCTGTCACAAAACACCTTAAAAATGTATTTGAATGTGGTGAGTTGCAAGAAAATTCAGTTAGTTCCATTTTGGAACATACTGCTTTGGATAATAAGAAGTATAAAGTAAGATATTATAGTTTAGATGCTATAATATCAGTAGGATATAGAGTGAATTCTGCTAAAGCCACACAATTTCGTATCTGGGCAATAAGTAAATTGAAGGAATTTATTATAAAAGGATTTGTTTTAGATGATGATAGGTTAAAAAATGGACATTACTTTGGAAAGGATTATTTTAAAGAGCTTCTTGAAAGAATACGTTCAATTCGTGCAAGTGAGAGAAGAATTTATCAACAAATTACAGATATTTTTGCTGAATGTAGTATAGATTATGATAGAAATTCCAAAATAACTAATGAATTTTATGCAATGGTACAAAATAAGTTTCATTTTGCAATTTGTGGAAAAACTGCAGCAGAGATAGTTTTTGATGAAGTAGATGCAAGTAAGAGAAATATGGGTTTGACTACTTGGAAATATTCTCCAAAAGGAAGGGTTTTGAAGTCAGATACAATTGTTGCAAAAAATTATTTAGGTGAAAAAGAAATAAAGAAATTAGAACGGACAGTTTCTGCTTTTTTTGATTATATAGAGAATATTGTTGAGAATAGGGTAGTTATGAAAATGGAGGATTTGGCAAGAAGTGTTGATAAATTTTTGAATTTTAATGAATTTAAGGTTCTTCAAGGTAAAGGAAGTATTTCAAAGAAAGAAGCTGAAAATAAAGCTTTTAAAGAATATAATGAATTTAATAAAAAACAAAAAATAGTGTCTGATTTTGATGAAATGTCAAAGAAATTTCTTGAAATAAATGATTGATGAAATATTAGTGCTTTACCGACAGGTTTTTATACAAATTTGGCTTAGTTTCTTAGGTAATTATTATAATTTGTTTATAAATAAGAATAGGTAAGAGGTTGGAGATGATGAAATTGTTTAAGAATGTTCTAATTGTAGTTTTATTTGCTGGATTGCTTTTGCTTTCTAGTTGTTCAGGTGACAGTGGTGATGCTGACACAACTAGCCCAGGAGCTTTTCTGGGAGGAAGTGAAGGAGTTTCTGTTACATTTGAGCCGTTAAGTGTACTTGAAGATGGGATCTATACCATTTTTGATACAGAAGATTTTCCGCTTGAAGTTGTGATTAATAATGAAGGTGAGCATGATGTGGAAGCTGGAGATGTTCGACTTGAACTACTTGGTCCTGCAGAAAGTGATTTTTCAAACATTCCTAGTTGGGATTTGAGTAACAGTGAAGCAATTGAAGGTATTTCAGAGTATAATCCTGAAGGAGGAGAAGAAGTTGTGGCTTTTACATCTTCGAATTATGCAACATATGATGCAGATGTAACAGGGTATTATGATATCACTTGGCATGTGAATTATGATTATGACTATGAAACAAGACTGATTGTGAATGATGTTTGTTTTAAAGAAGATCTTACTGATGATAGAGTATGTACAGTTGATGAAGGAAAAGTATATTCAGTATCAGGTGCTCCTATTACAGTTACATCAGTTAGTGAAGATAGTGGTGGAAAAGGAATTATTTTGCTTAAGATCGGTATAAGTAATGTTGCTGGAGGAGAATCTACACTTGTGGGTGAAGAGTTTGATACCAGATATAGTCAAGTTGGCTTTAGTATAGAAAACCCTGAAGATTGGGAATGTAAGAGTGGTGGACGAGAAGGAGAAGCTAGACTTGTTGATGGTACAGCAGAAATAATCTGTAAGTTGGCTGATCCACTTGATGAAGGATCACTTTATCAGCAGTCTGTTGAAATGGCTTTTAGTTACACCTATCGTGACTTAGTTCAAGAGGAGCTACGTGTTAAGGAGAGTGCAGAGTAAGTATTTGTTTATAAAGAGGTGATGAAGATGAGATTAAAACATGAAACTGTAGTTGGGCTTAGTTATATACTATTTATGGTGCTAGGAGTTTATCTAGTAGGGGTTGTAGCTTAAGTTTTTTTTTCTTTTTTCTTTGTTTTTTAGGTTATTTTGCTTTATAGTTGTTTTCCTATTGTCTTAAAGAATTCTGGGAGTATTTTGTTTAGTTCTTTTGCTTGTTTTTTTGCTGTTTTTGTGTATATACTCATCCGTAACTATTTTCTATAACTTGGTTACGGATTCGAGACACAGTTCCGTAAGAAAAGTTCCACTTTCTACTTACGGACCAGTATATTTTGGATTCTCTTTTTTTGAGATGAGTTTTTAAGTGTTCAATGATCTTTTCTGTGTTCCAACCAGCTTGGCAACGCTTCCAAGTTTCCCTAATTATACCTAATGGGCCCATTTTTTCTAAAGTATCAGCGTCATGAACAATTTTTGCTTCTATTGTTTTGGCTTTTTTTCTTCCATCATGTGATTCAATGCAATGAAGGATTTTTTCTTGGTCTTCTTTTATTATTTTAATTTTTTTAAAGAATTTTTTTAACTTTTCTTTGTTTGTAAGAGTATCACCCAAGATTGTTTGTTCTAGATTAGAATCATGTAACCATGCACCTGCTTCAATGATGTTGAGATTGATTTTTTGTTTTTGAGATGAATTCTCTTTTTTTGCTAGCAATTTTGCTTTGCCAACTATCCTGAAAAGGTGTTTATTTCCTTTTGCTGCTCCTTCAAAAGCCTGATTCCAATCTAAATCTATTGCAAATTTTTTTATTTGTTCAAGTTGTTTTTTGTTTAACATGTTTTAGTACCATCCTGTGTGAGGTTTTGAGACTAAATAAAGATTTGTTTTATCTTGCTCTACCCACATTCCGTCTGATTGTCCTTTTGGTTTTTCTCCAGAGATTCCAAGTAAAGTACAAAGAGTTGCTCTAGGATTATCGCTAGTTCTTACTATTCTAACTACATTTGGTCTTAGTATTTCAGATATTTCATACTTTTTGTGCCATTCCATTTGTATTCCAAATTTGAATGGGTCTTTTGGTTTTTTCATTTTTGTTTAATTCCTCCGTTATTTGTTTTTTTGGTTATGTTTGAAAGTTTTGATTAGATTCTTTGTTTCTTGGACCAATTGTTCGAAAGATTCTAGTACGAAAAAGAAAGGTTGCTCGAAAGAGTAGTTGTAGTCTGTGTTTATTACTTCGTTTAGGTTGAAAGGGATCTTTTTTGTATCATGTTTGAAAGCGTTCTGGCAGTCTTGGATGCCACCTAGTAAGCCTGCGCCGAAAGCTTTGATACTATTGTTTTCTTTGATAAGGCCATATTCTAGAGTGAACCACATGAGTCTTGATAATTGTTCTAATTCTTTATCTGTAGCATTTACTGAAGCTTCACCTACTAATTGGCAGAAATCTACAATCTGTTTATTTGTAAACATAGGAATGTGACCGATAAGTTCATGGACAACATCAGGTTCTGGAGTGAACTCTGGCTTAGAGTGGTGCCGAATGTATTGAGTAGAAAGCATAGTTTTGTCTTTGAATTTTCTGAAGAAAGCTCTGGTGCTAACAAGACCATGGATAGGTTCGATAGTGAAATTGTGGAACTGTTTTAGTTTTTGGTTAATTTCGCCAATTTCTGGAATTTTGTTTGTGCTGATATCTAGTTTTTTGAAAGCGTCTTTGTAGATTTGACAAGCGTGCTTTTTATGTAAAACATGGAGCTTTTCCCCTATTTTTTCCCACAATTGATGCTCTTTTTTTGTGTAATTAGCATTTTTGATAGTTATTTTGCTGTTATTTTTGGTTCCATTTTGGTTTTTGTGGAAATCTATAGCTAATTTAGCTATCTCTTCTCTTCGTTTTTTGTAGATCTGATCAGTAGCTCCAGGGTGGTCTAAGTCTAAAATAGGTAGAGTTTCTAAGTTTAAGTTAGAGTTATTTTGGTTATTATTTGGATTATTGCTTGTATCTTGTGTTTTTGAGGTGTTTTTTGCCATAAAATAGGATAATTGTGCTTGGTATTTATATTCTTTTGAATAATATTTGAATATTTGATGGAAAAGTTTATAATAGTGGGATATTATTCAAAAATTATGAAAGATATACGTGCTAAACTGGTTGGATTGTTTCGTTTGGGCTATTGTACTCCTCAAATAGCTCGGATTGCTAAGAAAACTAAGGAATCTTCTTCTACTTTGCATTATAACATTAAGAAGTTAGAGAAAGAGGGTGCCATTCGTGGTTATAAAGCTGTTTTTGATCATAAGTTGATTGGAGAAGGGTTTTGTGTCTATGTTTTGTTGCATCTGTCGCCTGATGAGTATGGTGATCCTGAGAGAATTGGTAGGGATTTGGCTAAGCATTCTGAGATTGAAAGTGTAGATATAGTTACTGGGGATTGGGAGATGATGCTTAAGGTTCGATGTGCAGATCAGGATGCCTATTATGAGTTTATGAAAAGGGTGATTTCTCGGAAAGGAGTTACTAAGATTAGGTCTTTGACTTCACTTAAGCAGGTTAAATCTGAGTTTTTGAGCTTTGAATGAGAGTTTTTTGTTTTGAAAGTTGATGGAAATAGAATATTTCCAACGTTTCCTTAAGAAAACTTTAAAAAAAGGGCTATTTTTGATATTTTATGGCAAAAGCAGGTTTATTAGTGGGTTCTTATGCAACAATTAAGGAAAATGAAGGTACCAATTGGAAAGTAATTGATTCATCTAAAGTATTTGTAGGAGATGATATTTATTCTGTTGATGATTTAGTTAAAGTGAGAGAAACTGGAACATTTGAACGAGGAGCAACTGCTGGTTCAGGAGTTCAAGGCTTTAGTGATTTAGTTCCAGAACAAATGGAACGTTTTGTTGGGTTGGCTCCTTCAGAATGTGAATTGGTAGCAGTAGGAAATGCAATCAATTGGTATGGTTCAGGAGCAGATAGAGCTGGAGAGTTTGTCATGCAAGCAGATTATTTTTCTTTTAAGTAATTGTTGAATTCTTTTATAGTTGTATCTACCATCTCTTCTACAGTGTAGCTGTGAGAATTTCCTTTGCCTAGAATCACTGTTGTATTAGTAACATTGATATCTTTTAGGTGTTCTTCTAGCTCTTTTGGGTGAATTAGTCTTTCATTTGGGTTCTGAATCATTATTGATTTGATATTGAAATTAGGTAGGTGCTTTGTTAGACCGTGGTTGGAATGTTTGTCTTTATGGATGGGGATGCCTGAGAAAATGCAAAGGAATGGTTTTTTTATGTTTTTGTTTGTATTTAGAGTTTCTACTATGAGGCCAACACCTGCTGATTTAGCTACTACTATGTAAGTTTGATCTTCTTTGATTCTTTCTAGAAGGGGTTTTAGTTTTTTTAGTTCTGTGGATCTGTTGATGCGAGGTGGGGTTGTGGGTTCTTTTGATTCATTTGTTTTTGTTGGGTTTTGGTCCCAGTGAGAGTATCTGATTGTTTTTACTTCTTTGAAAAGCTTTGTTTCTATTAGTTTCTTGATGATTTCTTTGCTCCAGGTTTCGTTGGAGTTTTTACTGTTTCCTGAGAGGAAGATGCATATTGGTTTCATTTTTTAAGGAAAAATTGAGCTATTTTATTCTTTTTTTGGTTTTATGTAGAAAGATTTATATTTAAACGTATCTTTTTGTAACTAAATGTATTGTTTAATATTAAAATAAAGGTAAAAAAATGGTAAGTTCAGTTTTTAATTTGGGAGAAAGGGAATCTAGGATTTTGGCTATTGTTAAAGGTAAATATGGATTTAAGAATAAATCTGATGCAGTAAATTTTGTGATAGATAAATTTGAAAGCGAATTTTTAGAGCCAGAACTTAGGCCTGAATTTATAAAAAAGATGGAAAAGATAAAGTCTGAAAAAGTAACCTCTTATGAAGATTTTGAAAGTTTTTCTCGTGATATTAAAGGGTGATTTATTTATGAAGAAATTTGGTGTTAAGGATGGACTTAAAAAGAAGTTAAGAAAAATTTCTAAAAAAGATAATGTTTTGCATCAAGCAGTTGAGAAGAAGATTAAAGAAATTTTAGATTGTGAAAATATTGATCATTATAAGAATCTAAGAAAGCCCATGCAAAATTATAAGAGAGTTCATGTGAAAAGTTCTTTTGTTCTAATCTTTGAGTATGATGTAGAGAAAGATTATGTAGTTTTTTGTAATTTAGATCATCATGATGGAGTATATAAATAAAAAAAGTTTTTTGTTTGTTTATTCTGAACAAATTAGCATGGTGTATGCCAAAAGTGCCTCCAATTGGACGTATTCGTCGCTACCTTCTACTAATCTGAATTCTATTTCACCACATTTGTCGATGAGTTTTACTTTTGTTTTGTCGTCGATGTCAAGGTTCCAAATCTCGCTGCTCATTTGTTTGATGATGTCAGTTCCAGAAAGACCGTGGTTTAATGTTAAGTCTAAAAGTTTTTTTTTTGCCATAGGAAAGTTTTGGTTTGCAGCTAATTCTAAAACGTCTTTTACTTCTTTTGGTTTTGCCATACTTGACATAGAATAAATGAGGTCTGCGTCGATGTTTTTGTTTAAAGTTGCACAACTTTGCATTACGTTTTCTAGTTTTCTACAGTCGCCACCAGTGATTTTAATTAGTGCGTCAATTGCTTCTTCAGTTATTGTAATTTGTTCGTTTGTAACAATTTTGTTGATGACTTTTCTGATTTCTTCGTCGGGAAGAGGTCTGAATCTGAAAACTGCACAACGTGATTGTATCGGATCCAATATTTTGCTGCTATAGTTACAATTATGAGAAATAAGTCCATTTGAGACAAAATTGTGGTCTTTTTGGCAAGTAATATCCATTACTAACTCTTCGTCTATTGGTTTGATGTCAATAATTTTATTTTTTAAGAGTAATTCGTTATGTTTGAATTCTTCTTGCCACTTATCAAAAGACATGAAGCTTTTCCATGGAAGATGAGCTTCTTTTCCTTTTAGTTGATTCGAAACAAAGTCAATACTAACATTTAGTTTTTTTGCAGTTTTTCTGTAGCCTAGGCCAGAATTTTTAGCTTCAAAAATAGCTGTTTTCTTCAGTTTTTGTTGTTCTATTAGGAATAACTTGTGCCTTAAGTATTCCCCTGATGCTCTAGCAAGGTTATTTTTGTATTTTTCATAACAATAACCTATTTTTGTGAAGAATTTGAATAAATTTTTATTATTTGGAGTGATGTTTAGGCCAAATGTTAAAACTGCTTTGTTGTCTCTTTTTCTGACTTCTTTTTTATCTCTTGTTGTGATATAGCTGTCTATTTCAAATTCTTTGAGAATTTCAGATAACTCATTGTAATGGTTTAACATATTTTGTTTTTGATCTACACTTTTGTTTTGTCTAAGCATAAGTGATTGAAAGTTCATTTTTTTCCAATTTGGTTTGTCAGCGTCACAAGCAAATAATGCTCTAATGAACTCTCTTTTCACAAATTTAGTTCCATTTTTGATGAATTTAGGGGTATTGTATGGGGTAACTACTTTATCTCCTTTAGTTATTCCAAGATGTTGTAGGAGCAAGGAGAAAGCCTTAGAATCTAATGTGAATGAAGTTGACGTTCCAGTAAATGTTCTTTTCATAATTGTGTTGGTTAATTCTATTGATTTAATTTTTGAGTATTTTGAATATCCAAGGATTTCAAGGTCTTTTTGTACTTCTTTTAGTGCTTTTTTGTTTCCTGAAAAGTGGAGTCTGATACTATTGTGTACTAAATGTCCATCACCTAACATAAATCCGCAAATTCTTGCAAGGGCTCCAATTTTTTCTATGTTGTTGTAAGTAAGGTTTAGGAGTTTTTTCCTAGTTAATTCTCCAATTACTCTGTCAATTCTTCCTCTATTTATGTTTTTGTCTATTGATTTTCTAACAGCAGTGTAAGAAATATTCATAGAAAATTCTTTTTCTAAGAGTTTTTTAATGTCTTTATCATTTCTAAGAACAATCGGTTTTTTATTAGTAATAGTAAATGAATGTTCTTTTTTATGTATATGTCTTTTAATGAAGCCTTTTTTAACTAAAGATGGTAAAAGGTAATTTGTACCAATTCTAGTGATTTTTAGTTTCTTTTGTAGGTCTTTTCTAGTAATTTTTGGATTATTTTTAATGAATTCATATGCTTCAAATTCTCTGGGAGTTAACCCTTTGTTTGATTTAGTTATCTTTTGAAGTTCTTTTATTTTTTTGATAATTTTTTCTTTCTCTTTAGATTGAAGATTTTTGAATTTTTTTGCATTATTTATTGTTTTTAGACCGTCTTTTTCTTCAGTTGAAGCAATAAAATTGACGAAATGATCTAAATTGATGATGTTTTTTGAGTTATCTTCTACAGGAGTCCCTTCTAAGTTAGGGTAAATTAATAATTCATCTTCTTTTGTAATGTCTCCTGCTTCTTTCCAGCCTTTTGTGGTTAGTAATTTGTGGTCGTTAGTTACTTTTATTTTTCTACCAGTCATAGTAGAAATTTCTAGTACTTTTTTACCTATTGAAGATGCAGGTAATTTAACAGCAGCTAAAACTAAGTCTTTTTTAGTTTTTTTTCTATTGTCTGAAATGTTTTCAACAAAAATTTCTTTTGGATTTTTTTCGTACTGGTCAATAAAATTATCAATAATAGTTTCTCTTTCTCCAGAGAGCATTATTTTTGTATCAGGAGTTACGCAAGAAAGGATGAACCTAACAGTTCTAGTGTAGTTCTCCATTGTTCGACGTAGGGCTTGTTGTGCTTCTTTGGTTAGAGCGTCACTCTCGTCTAAATAAATTAGTTTGAAAGGAATGTTCCCTAAAGCTTTTGTCCTCGCGAAATCTTTTACTTTAGTTCTTACTACGTCGATACCTCTTTCATCACTTGCGTTTAATTCTAAAGTGTTTGCACGCCAGTTCTCGCCGAAGAGTTCTTTTGCAATTACTAAAGAAACTGTAGTTTTACCAACACCTGCAGGACCTGCGAATAGTAAGTGAGGCATCTCTTTTGTTTTAACAAAGGCTTTTAGTTTTTCTACAATGTCTTTTTGACCTTTAACTTCTTCAAAAGTGTGAGGTCGGTATTTTTCTGTCCAAATTGATGATGTCATGTTTTTAGTCCCCGTTTAGTTTGTTTTTGTTAATTTATTTGAATTATTTTTTGTTTTTTTGTGGTTTTTAATATTTATTTTCTCGTCGATAAATGTGGTTTTTTGCTGATTTTGTTTGATTAATTAGTTTTTTACTAGCTTTTTTTATAAAGTTAATGAAAGTTTAGTGTTTGTTTGTGTTTTTTGTTAATTTTTTGTATTTTTGTTGAGAAATTATTTAGTTTTTTATTATTTTTTTATTATGTTTTTTCAGAAAGTTTAATTTTCATTTATTGAAAATATTTTTTTATTTTGTTCTATTTGTTTTTTCTCGTCGATAAAATTAGTTTTTTGTGGAATTATAGTTTTATTTTGAAATATTTAGATGTATTTTTGTATGTTTTCTTTGTAAAAGTTGTATTTTATTAGTTATTTTGTGATTTTGCTGTTATAATGTATGTTTTGGCTTATAAAAAACGCAATGTTTAAAAATGGAAAATACATTTCTAATTGTAATATATTCAATTGGTGATGTTGAGAGGTGTATTTCTCAAGAGTTTTGTTACCATGAATTAAGGTATTTACACAAAGATTTTTTTGTGGAAGCCAAAAAAAGAGGTCGACTAGGATGGCAGCACGTAAAAAAACAACAAAACGTAAAACCACTAAGCGGAAGGTAGCTCGGAAGAAGACCACCAAACGTAGAAAAACTACTAAGAAAAAGGTAGCTAAGAAGCGTAAAGTGGCTCGAAAGAAACCGGCTAAGAAGAAAACTGCTAAGCGGAAAACAACTAAAAGAAAAGCAACTAAGAAGAAGAAAACTACTAAGCGGAAAGCTACAAAGCGAAAAACCACTAAGAAGAAAACTACTAAAAGAAAAGTTGCTCGAAAGAAGAAGACTACAAAGCGTAAAGCTGTAAAGAAGAAAAAATCAGTTAAGCGAAAAGTAGCTCGAAAGAAGAAAACTACTAAAAGAAAAACCACTAAGCGTAAAAGTGCTAAGAGGAAGACTACTAAGCGGAAAGCTGCAAAGCGAAAACCTGCTAAACGTAGAAGAAGGTAGATTCTGAAGTTTTTTATTTTCTTTTTTTTATTTTTTAATAATGTTAGCTTCTTAGATTGAGTATAGATTTTTTTAATGTGTTCTTGTGTCGAAATGCTTATAAATTGGTGATTTGCTGGAATTTTTATGATAAATGAACAAGGAGTTTTTGGTTCTAGAGGATATGTTTCTTTAAGTTCTGGAAGAATTGATTTAGTTGAACAAATAAGAGTTGACTTTAAAAAAGGGATGCTTAATGCATTTAGAAGTGGAGATTTTACTGATGAGGAGGGTGGAGTTGTTAGGTTAGGGACAAAATATCCTATTGGTTTAGCAAATATGGCTTTGGCAAGTACAAATATGGAAGTGCTCGGTGCCAGTAGTGGAGTTACTAGAGTATGGGTTTCGAATGAAAGTAAGTATGTTAGTGCAGGATGTGTAGAATATATTATAGTTACATTTGATTATTTTTCTTAAGCTAAAAGTTTATAATTAGGGTTTTTTGTGTGATCTTTGTGGTAAAAGTACTAATTTTTGACTTTGATGGAGTATTACAAGATACTTTTGAATTTCATCGTTCTAAAGTTAGCTCTTATGTGGGTTTTGAAGTAGATGCGCAAGTCTATAGAGATATGCATAATGGGAATTTTTTTGATTGTGTTCCAGAAGAACTAAAGAAGGTTAATTGGTATGGATATAGATCATTTGTGTTCAATGAGATGTGTAGATTAGTGATGGATGATAAATTGCGTGATTATTTAGCAGGTTTGTCATCTGTTTATGACCTTTATATTGTTAGTTCAGGGAGTTCTAAGATAATTTCTAAGTATTTAGGGTTGAATGGAGCTTCTGTCTTTAAAGAAGTGTTTGGGGCTGAGGAGTGTCGTTCCAAAAAGGAGAAGTTTTCTATGCTTTTTGAAAAGTATGGGTTTAGTAGTTCTGATTGTTTGTTTATAACAGATACAGTTGGAGATGTGCTTGAGGCTAAAGAGGTAGGAGTGAAGTCGGTTTGTGTAGATTTTGGCTTTCATTCACGTGAAGTTTTGGAGAAAGGGGAGCCTGAGGCTATTGTTTCTAGTTTCGATGAGTTGACTTTGTTCTTGGAAAATCTTATTTTCCAGACGCAGAAGTAGAGACTTCTGCATTCTTGGAAAGATTGGGATAAAGGGGATTGAATGGAAGTCAAGATGAAGTAGATAGAATTCTTTTTTCGGAAGGAAAAGGCGCGGTCAGATCTAGAGCAGGCGTGACCACTTCGCTTTTAATTTTCCAAGCATGACTTGGAAAATGCTCGTTGTTTAAGTCTTGAGTTGGATGTAATTGCCAGTAAGAGACGGCGTCCTTTTCTTCCTTTTATGAGTTTTTTGTATCTGTTGAGAAAGGTTTGTTGCTAATTTTATTGGTGTTTTTGCTTTAGATGCTGGCGAAGAAGATGTTTAATCTGTTTATTAGGAGCATGAACTTGTCTTTTGTTGTGTTTGGAGTAATATTTAGTTCTGTTTTTGTGGTTTTTTCGTGGAAATTGCCATTTTGGTCTTTCCAATTGTATGTTACTATGATTTCGTTGTTCTTTTTAAGGTTCTTTGAGTTTGTTTCTAGTGTGATTGTTTCTTCACCTTGAAAGTTTTCTACTTCCCAATTGAATGTAGAAGGAGCTACTTCTAGGCTGATGTTTAGAAGGTCTACTTGAGTGAAGGAGTCCTGGGTTAGTTTAAGTTTGATTGTGTAGTCTTCGTTTAAATTTACAGTTGTTGGTGCGTCAATTTCGATATTGAGGTTTGGAGTGTCTTGTACCTGTAGTGGTAAAATTAAGGTGTATTCTAAGTCGTTGTTGGTAACTGAGATACTTTGACTCTTGAAGCCTGAAGTTGATTCTGTGATTGTGCTGTCAAAAGTGATTGTTTGAGCAATGTCTAAGTTTTGTGTTTGGCAGTTGTTTTGATGACAGACTTGTAGGTTGTTTATTGGGTTACTATGGATGTTTTTGATTTGACATGTGATTGGGTTTTCTGTGCCTAATTGAATAGTTGTTTCATAGTCACAGTTAACGCTGATTTTCTCTAAAGCTGATAGGCTTTTTTCTGTAGGTATGATTTGTTCTAATTCTTCTTTTGTGAATGATTGATCTACTTCATTAGAAGTGAATTTGTTTTCTATTGTTTCTCCTAAATCTGTTCTGATAACGTAAGGAAAGGTGTATGAGTAGCCTTCTTTTAGATTAGGGTCTACTTTGATTAACCAGTAAATTGCTTTAGTGTTTTGTGTTGGAATGATGGTACTTTGTTTTGTTTTGGAGATTACTTCAATCTCTTGCGGAACGAAGAGTTCTAAGGTTGATGTTGTATAACTGTTGTCTTTACTATCTAAATAAGCAGTAATTAGGTTGTATGAGCCAAATTGGACTGTGTTTGATAGGATTTCTATGTTTAAATTGTATGGGCTTTCTCTGATGTCGCCCCTGCTGGTAATTTCTGGATTGAATTCAATTTGGCTGTTTGTTAATTCAATGTCTGAGCCTAACCAAGAAAATTGGGAAGAGTATTCTTTTGGATCTGAGCTTTCTTTCATTGGAATATGAGTTGCGTCAACATAACCATATTGACCAAAGGTAGGATCGAAAGTTACCCAACCGTGATCTGGGAAGTAAACTTCTGCCCAACCGTGAGCTTGCCAAGGTTCGTCGAATAATTCTGAGTTTGAGTAAGTTAGACCAGATACAAATTTAGCAGGGATGCCTAAGGATCTTGACATTGCTAAGAAAAGGCTAGTCATTTCATCACAAACACCGTTTTTGTTTTGTAGAACTGTGGAAGCTTTTAATGAGGATTCTGAATTTAATGTGGATAAATCGTATTCAATGTTTTCTTCAACCCAATATGCTAAAGCGAAAGTTACTTCGAAGAGGTCATCTTTGTTTTGGGAGAGTTCAGCTGCTTTTGCTTGGATTGCTTTTGTTTCCCAATCTATAGTTTCGGTAACTTTAAGGTATTCGTTTAAGTTGTTATTGTTTATTTCTTCTTCAGTTAGTTTGATTGGGAAGTCAACTTTTTTTGTTAGTTTGTGGTTTGCACTTGATGTTTTTATTTTACTGTTGATTGAGAACTCGTGGCTTGTTATTTCTGGATTTTCGTATTCTAGTGTGATTTCGTGATTATCTTCGTTGATGTTTTCATTTGTTGCTTGGCTAGTTGTTGATATGTCTAATAAGGTTTGATAGAAATTTTGGTATGGGAAAATACTGATAGTAGTTGTTAGTTCATCTGCACTTGCACTTTTATCGCTTCCTTCAATAGTAAATTGTCCGTCAACAGTGACAGTTGCTTCTAAGGATTCGTATTGGTATAGATTTTCTAGTTCTTCTTTGATTCCAGTGTTTACTTCTTGGGCTAGAATGCTGGTTGTTAAGATTGTAGTTAGTATGATTGTTATTATTATTAGTTTGTTTATTTTCATACGTGTTATGTTGATGTTTTAGATAATAAATGTTACTGCTTTTGTGGTGGTAGCTTAGTTGGACTTTTATATGTAGAATTTGTCTTTAAAACCTAATTCTTCTAAAATACCTCTCTCATTAAAATGGCTTTTGAACCATCTTTGATTTCTTGTTGAATTTGTTAAAACTTCTGCAGTCCAACCTGGAAAGGCAATTCCTTTTCTCATATGTTTTCCGCCTTTAAATAAGTCTTGTAAAAGAGTGAGTGTATGGCTTGTAGCTGCTTCAAGTTCTCCTGAATTTTGAGGGATGATTGCATTTTCTGGGTTTTCTTCAACAGTAACTGCACCTTTAGGGAAATTTGGAACTGTGGAAATGTTGATTAAAGGAATTGGATGATACCATTTTTGTGTAATTGAATTTACAAGTGTGCTTAAATTCATTCCGATGTTGAAAAATTGTTTTAAGAGGGGGTCAGGTAGGTAATTTCCATCTGGCCTATATCCTATCTCTTCTGTGTTGTAAATTTCATCAAAGCTAGTTTCATATAATTCTCTTAATCTTCTTGCTTCATCAGTTTCACCGAACCTTGTTTGTTCTAAAGCGTCAATGAATCTTCCAACTAAGGCTCTGTAGAAAGGAACTCTACCATCTTCTGTGAATAAGCCTCTTGTAGATTGATCTAGTTCTAAGTAAATTCCTGGAGAAGCGTGTCCTCTGGATATAATTTCAGCTTTTTTGAAGATTTGTTTGATTGTTGGTTCGGGTAAAGTTCCGTATTTGAAAATAGCTAGTTCGTAGCGAAGTGTTTTTCTATGTAATTCTCTTGCAGCATAATCTATGAAAGTATCTGTTTGGAGTCCTTGGTATGTTGTTGGGTCTCCTAAAAGGCTAAGTAGTGGCATGGTTTTTGTTTTTTTAGCTAATATTTAAAGTGTTTATATTGAAAATGGAGAAAAAAGAGGGCCCAAAATGGTCAATGGGCCCAAATGTGGTCGTGTGTGTACTATGGCTGTTAAGCCAAAGAGGTGTGGGGAAAATATGGGTGTTTTGTTGGTTTGAGGTTTAAAAAAAGAAAAAAAAGGGTGTTTTTGTATGCAAAGAAAATAGTAGTGCGGCACGGCCCAGATCTAAATTACAATTAATATCAGTAAAATCCTTAGGATTTTCAGTTTGTTTATTTTTTGGATTGTAATTTAGGGCCTCGATGGGCGGCACTACAATCTTCTTTTTGGCTAAATTATGTTTACCTTCTGAATAATCTGTTTAAGATTCCACGTTTTTGTTTAGGTTCTAGATCCTCTACATCTACGCCTTTTTCTTCAGCGATTCTTTCTCTAACTTCTCTTCGCTCTTCTCTTGCTTCTTCATGAAGTTCTGTTAAGCCTAAATCTTGCGCTATTTCTCTAGCTTCTTCATGTTCACCAGCAGATCTTAATTCATGCATCTCTACCAGATATGTGAAGTCAGATTCTTCGATCAGTTCTGTGATTGCTTCACCATTTGGTAGGCTTTGCATAGCTTCAACCCAAGCGTCATAGTCATTGTTTAAAACTGCGTCTTGGATAGCATCATGGATAGCTTTTTGTTCTAGAAGTTTAACGAATCTTTCTTCAGTGATGATGTTTTCAATATTTTCGTTGTATTCACTTGCTAATTCGATAAAAGTTTCGTAGTCACCAGCATCAATTGCGGCTTTGATTTCTTCGTTTTGCATGAAGCTTTCAGGTCTTTCTGCGTTTACATCAACTGTGTTTGAATCGTCGTCTGCTGCATAAGCTGCTGTTAGCATGGTTGATCCAATAAGACCTAATGTTCCTAGTGCAAATACTTTCTTTGTTAATGATTTATTATTTTTGGTGGTGGTTTCTGTCATTTTTATTTACCTCATTGTTGTTTTGTTATTTCGGAAGTGTTTTTGGCAAGCTTTTGTTTTGCCTTGTAGAATGAATTGGTGCTTTTGTTTATAAGCTCGGAGAAAGAAAAATGTGCACTTTAAGTCTACTTTTGTGCTTGAAAGGTGTTTTATTGGTTAAGAATTCTTAGCCAGAAATCCCATAGCTTTGCTGTTTAAACAGCAAAGCGTACCTTTAGGTATGGGATGAATGGCGTTACATTTTTGAATAATTTCTTGTTGTTCGTTTTATGGTAAAGTGATGTGTCCCACAGGAGGTGGGAAAAATGAACATTTACAAACAACATGCCTATATCCGCTCTGTAGGTTGGAATCAATGGCATTTACAATGGTGTACGAAGTACAGATATAAGATATTTTCGAAAAAAATGAGAGATATCTGTAAAACTTTTTTGCACGAAGTTGCAAAAAACACAACTTGGTAATTTATGATTGTGAAGTTGATGTAAATCACGTACATGTTGTAATATTATTTCCTTTGACAATGTCACCATCAAAAGGAGTCTTCCTTTTGAAAGGTTATACTTCGAGAATGCTTTTTTTGGCTTTTCCAGAATTGAGAAGAATATACAAAAAAGGAAGTTTATGGAGTCCAGGGAAATTGATGGGAAGTGTAGGCCATATTACCTTGGAAAAAGCGAAGAAATATTTAGAGGATCATCACGCCAAAAGCTGCCTACACAGGGAATCCCAGCTTCTGACCAGAGGGAAGAAGTCGACCGAAGGGAGATCCTTTAGGACTGGGAGGACGTCAATTTTGTCAGAGAAAGTTGAAGATTTTCCATTTTTGGAGAAATTTGAGAAGAAACTTAATAGGAGATTGCAGTTATTTAGATACAAGAGTATCAAAAACGTTAAAAATAAACATCTTGTGAACAATATGTTGAATGGAATTGTTTTACAAGGTGAAGTGAAGTGGATTTAGATGTTTTTTTGTTTGAATTTATCAATACTTGCACAAACAAATTTGAAAAGCTTTTCAGTTAAAAATAAACTTGAATTGTGGTAAAGATTTTCTACAAGTGAAAAAGCTTGTTTTTTATTAATTAAGTTATTTTTTAAAGATTTTAGTATAATTGCTATTGTTCCATGAGCTTTTAGGCCTAAATTTTTTGCAGTTTTACGTGCATCTAGATCATCTGTGAAAAAAAGTTTTACTTTTTCTTGTTTGCAAAGAGAAATTGCTGTTGCTTCACCTAAATGAATTTCGTAAATTTCACATAGGGCTTTACTGAAATTTTTGTTTTTTGAGCTTAGTTTTTTTATTTTGATGTTTTTTGTTGATAAAATAGTTTCTTTAAGCTCTCTTGATTCTTCAAGAATTTCTTTTGTTGTTAAAATTAGTTTGAATAATCTTAATAATTTTATAGAATTTATGTCATCTAGATGAATAAATGGCCCTGTATCGAAAACAGCTTTACTAATTCTCTTCATTTAGTGCCCACCTAACATCCTCATGTATTGCTTTTTCTAACCTTTCTATTTTAGTTCTCTTAATCATGTCTCTTAAGGCTGATCTAATCATTTCGGAACGGTTTGCGTACCATCCATCTTTTATTATTTCGTCCATTTCTTCAACTAGACGTCCGGTTAATTTTGCGGGTATTGCCTTCATATAAGTTATACCATAGTATTACTATTTAAATATTTCTATAAAGTGGTTTTTTATTGTAGCGGAAGCTATTTATAGTTATATTTTGGTTTTGACTGTTATGGCTAAAGCTGATATTTATTTGTATAATACTCTTAGTCGGAGCAAAGAAAAGTTAGTTCCGATAGTTTCTGGGAAAGTTGGACTCTACACATGTGGACCTACTGTGTATAACTATGCTCATATAGGTAATTTACGAACATATGTGTTTGAAGATATACTTCGTCGTGTGCTTGAATATGCTGGTCTTAAAGTTAATCATGTAATGAATATTACTGATGTAGGTCATTTGACTGATGATGCTGATGCTGGAGAAGACAAAATGCTTAAGGGTGCGAAGCGTGAGAAGAAAACTGTCTGGGAAGTTGCAGACTTTTATACGCAGGCGTTCTTTTCTGATATGAAAAAGTTGAATTTGCTTGATCCTTCTACTTGTCCTAAAGCTACAGATCATATCAAAGAGCAGCTTTCTATGATAGATAAGTTGGATAAGAACGGTTTTGTTTATCAGGCTGGTGGGAATGTTTATTTTGATACATCTAAGCTTTCTGATTATGGCAAACTTGCTGGGCTGGATTTGTCAGCTGCTGTAAAAAACCGTGTTGCTGTTGATAAAAACAAAAAGAATGTGCATGATTTTGTGTTGTGGTTTACTAAATCAAAATTTGATAAACAAGCTATGAAATGGGAGAGTCGGTTTGGTGTAGGTTATCCTGGATGGCATATTGAGTGTAGTGCTATGTCTTCTAAGTATCTTGGAAAGCAGTTTGATATCCATTGTGGAGGAATTGATCATATATCTGTGCATCATACTAATGAAATTGCGCAAAGTGAGGGGGCTTTAGGTGTTGATCCGTGGGTTAAGATCTGGATGCATGGTGAGTTTTTAGTAATTGGTGATTCAGAGAAGATGTCTAAGTCTAAGGATAATTTTTTGACTTTGGCTGTACTTGAGGAGAAGGGTTATTCTGCTCTTGATTATAGGTATTTTTGTCTTAGTGCTCATTACCGTAAGCCACTTAAGTTTTCTTTTAATGCCCTTGATGGTGCTAAGGCAACAAGAAAGAAGTTGCAAAAAAGAGTTTGGAGTCTGATTTCTGGTGGTGCTAGTGGTGTTAGTTTGGAGAAGATTGGTAGGGGTAATCTTTCTGAGGTTGCTATTTCGTATTTGGAGTCGTTTGAAGCTGCAGTTTATGATGATTTGAATATGCCAAAAGTAGTTGCGCTTGTTTGGGACTTGCTTAAAGATAATGATTTATCTGATTCTGAGAAATATGCTTTGATTGTTTCTTTTGATTCTGTGCTTGGTTTGAATCTTGGAGCTGAGAAAGAGAAAGTTTCTGTTCCTGCTGAAGTAAAGGTGCTTTGTGAAGAACGTTTGGAAGCACGTTTGGCTAAGGATTGGAAGAAATCTGACAAATTGCGTGAGAAAGTTCGTAAGCTTGGATTTGATATTGTTGATTCTAGTAATGCTTATGAAGTTGTTGTGAAGAAGTGAAGTTGTTTTTTGTTTTGTTTTCTATTGGTTTAAGGTTTTTATAAGATTCCTGTGGCTTTTGCAACTATTATGAATAGAAAAATTAGTGCTAAGAGTATTGAAATGATGTCAGATCCAGTTTTTAGGGTTAGTTTTTTCATTTTACCACCAACCTAAGAAGGTTCCTATGATTATGACGATTGCTGCGATAGCATATAAGATGATCAGTTTGTCAAATTTTTCTTTTTTTATCATTTTTTTCTCCGAATGCTATTATTTGGAATGTGGCATAAAATATGCAAATTGTTAGCAAAAGTGAAATTGTGCTTCTTGAAACAAATTCAGTGAAGCTGTTAATAGTTGCAAATAAGACAAGAGTGAATATAGCACTTTTTGCTACTTTATTGCTGAATTTGTCCTTGAAAACTTTGTTAATTACTTTTTCCACAAAGGTTTTGTCATAAAGTTTTATTAATTGATTTATATAGGTTAAAGAAGGTTTTGGAGTATATATCTTTTTTGTCAAGGATTGTTGGTTTATAAAGGATAAATGCTTATAAATAGTTTAATATGGGGTTTTTTTGTGGGAATTGAGTTAGTAGTTGAAAATGTTTCTAGTTTTGGAAGATTGATAAGTAATTATGAGAGGTTTCATGAACTAAATAGTTCTGTTATAAGGGGAATAAATGAATTGAATGGTAATGCTACTGCTGTTTTATCTGGACATATGGCTCATAGGAGGAATATGTTCTCTGATACTTATGATGTGGTTCGTTCTGGAATTGAAGAGATGATAAATTTAGCAGATAATCCTTTTTTGAATCCAGAAAGACCTTACAGAAATGGGATGTATTGTTGGCAAAGAGGGAAAGATTTTGATAAGTATCTTGGAACTTTAGATTCTAATTTTAGGTCAGCTATGCAACAAGTAGAATTTAGTGCTAAAATGGGCTATAGATTACCAAATGAAAGAGTTAAGTTAAGTTTAGCTGAATTTAGTGGGATTCTGTCAGGTAGAAGTAGAACAAAGTTTTGGGTTCCAGAAACTTTTGAAGAATTTGTAAGAGAAATTCATGGACATTTTTATCATAATTTTAATAGCATTGTTATGGGTGGACCTAGGCGCCATCCAGGCGCAGGGAAGTATACTCCGTATAAAAGAGTAGCTTATTTTGCAACTGATGGGATAAAAGTAGACCCAAGGATGCTTATGGTTAAGAATATGTTAAATTCTTTAAATGATTTTAATGTTGTTTTCAATGAGATTAAACAAGATCCTTATTCAACTTATGGGGGGAGTGGATCAGCGATCACAGGAGACATTGTTGGAGGTTTTTTTACTGATACAAATGCGTCTTTTGTAACTACTCCTAGCTTTGCAAGTGATGATAATTTTTACATAGATGTTTTTTATAATTCAATTAAGGGAAATTATAGAGTTACTTGGGAATTAGGAACAAAAGGGAGAGTTGGAGAAGAAAGAAGAAAAGTTCTTTCTAAATTTTTTAGAAGAGAAGGATGGAAACATGATAAAAGTAGGTGGGATATGAAGCATGCAGATGCATCAAAAGATTTTTCTGAAGAAGATCTCGATAGAGCACTTTCGACAGTAGTTGTTTTAACAGATTTTGCTAGTTATAAAAATCATTATAATGAGGTTGAAACTGGAAAACAGCTAATTCAGAGATTTGATGCTTTTGTTGAAGCTTATCAGCAAAGAGATGCTTCTTGAGGTCCTTTTGATTCTAGATTCTTTTTGTTGTTTGATTTTGATTTCCTTTCTTTTGTTTTCTTTTGATTTCTCTTTTTTTGTCGCACTGTCAGACTTACTGCAAGCGTGACCACTTCGCTTTTAATTTTTCAAGTCGCTGCTTGAAAAATGCTCGTTGTTTAGGTCTTGTTTTGAATGGGAGTGCCAGTGAGTGGACAGTGCTGTTATTGTTTTTTGTTTTTGCGTATATTTTTTATTATTTGGATTTGTTTTTTGTTTTGTTTTTTTGTGTTTTTATGCTCTTTTAAGTTGTTTTTTTCTTGTTTTTTGTTTCAAATTCGCAAAGGTTTATATACGTTTTTTCACTTTAAGTTTGTGTATGCATACAACAGAGGTGAATGGAGGTAGAGTTAGCTCTAAAGCTTTAGCTGGATTGTTATCTAATTCTAAAAAAGGACAAGTTACTATTTTTATTATTGTAGGACTTGTTTTGCTTATTTCTGTTGCTTTAATTCTTGTACTTCGATCAGAAGTAGTTTCGTTTGGAGCAGAAGCGACTTTTTCTACAGACAAAGGTAAAGTAGAGAATTTTGTGACAGCATGTATCCAAGGCGTTGGTGAGGAGGCTTTGTACATTGCAGGTTTGCAAGGTGGGTACATTGAAGTTCCTGAGCGTTTTAGTGAGGATATCAATTGGCATTTACCACTTAGTGATTTTATGGATGTGCCACTTTGGGCTTATGGGAATTTAGAAGATAGGCCAAGTATTGATGTGATCAAAAATGAAATTGATTCTTATATTGAAGAAAATGTGCGAGATTGTTTGTTTGAATCAGATGCATTTTCAGTTGAATATGATTTGACAGAGAATAGTGATATTTTTGCAGATACACAGTTTTTAGATTCTAAAACAGAATTTAATGTTAGGTGGAATTTGTTAATTATGGATAAGTCAGGTGAGACAGTTGCAGAAGTAATTGAGCATGTTGCAGAAAGTTCAGTGCCATTTAAGTCAATGTATGACAGTGCATCACTGATACTTGATGCTGAACTTGATGAATTGAAGCTTGAAGATTTAACGCAAGATATGATTGCTATGGAACATGAAGATTTGCCTGTTGTTGGAACTGAACTAAGCTGTAGCAAAAAGCAGTGGAGTGCTTCAACTGCTGAAGATACTCTAAAGGAAATGCTTCGTGTGAATATGCGAAATTTGCGGGTTGAAGGGACACAGTTTGTGTCTTATGGAGACCTTGAACCTTATTATCAAAACCATTACGAATGGGGAGTTGATGGAGTAGATGATGATGATCTTTCAGTAGTTTTTAGGTATGAATCTAATTATCCTTTTACATTTCAAGTTACACCGCGAAGTGGAGATAAAATGATGTCTAACCAACTTGGTGGACAGGATTTGCTTAACTTTGTGTGTATACAAAATTGGAAGTTTACTTATGATGCTGTTTTTCCTGTTTTAGTTCAAGTGACTGATGATGCAAGTGGAGTAACTTTACAATATGCAGTTTCTGTACATTTGTTGTCTAATTATGGTAACCGTGGTGGGCAAGTTTATGCTCGTGAGTCAGAATTTGCGCCAACAAGCAATTATGAAGAAGAGTTTTGCTTAGAAAATTCTTATACAGTACCGATGACAGTGTTTACTAACAGTTTAGTTGAAAATAGTGGAACAGGAGTGTATGCAACTGAACCATTATCAGATGTGAATTTAAGTTATACATGTTTAAAGTATTCATGTGAGTTAGGTGTGACTGAGTATGATTTTGAAGGTATGGGTAACGCTGCTGGAATGACACAGTTGTTTCCGTATTGTGCTGGAGGGATTGTAACTGGAGAAAAAGAAGGTTATTTGCCAGCTAATGAGTTTGTACCAGCTGTAGAAGGAACTGAAGTTAGTTTGAATTTGCGGCCGCTTTATTCTTTTCCAGTGTCTGATATTTCTATAATTAAGCATAGATTAGATGTTGATACTTGCCGTGGTGATGATGAGCCTGACAAAAATGGACTTTGTGTAGAAATTGCAGAGTTTGAAGAAGAAATGGATGAAGATGAGACTGCACTTGTAACACTTAAGTTGTTTGCTGAGGATGTTGTTGGTAGTGATGTAGCTGGTGGAGAAACTACTGAATCAAGTGAGGGGGAAAGTGGCGAGGATGCTGAGTCTGAGGATTCTTATAGTGAAGAAGAGCTTGATATCTTAGGAGTTTTTGATAACAGAGAGACATTACATGAAGAAAAGTTCATTTATACTAGTTTAGAAAGTGAAGATGGTTTATTGTCTGATGCATTCGTAAATGTACTTTCTGAAGCTAATTTTGAGTATGAAGTTGATATTATAATTACAACAGATGAGTATTTGATGGGTGGATAT
This sequence comes from uncultured Methanosarcinales archaeon, assembly GCA_964527395.1. Lineage (GTDB taxonomy): Archaea > Nanobdellota > Nanobdellia > Woesearchaeales > GW2011-AR9. Next base: position 47,810 of record CAZGQD010000002.1, on the reverse strand, counting down.
GATGGAAAATGGATGATTGATAGCTCACTTTCTACAAAAGAAGGGAGATCTGTTGTGTTTCATGTATTAGAATTAGATCCGAGCGATGAAAATTATTATTTGTTTTTATCAGATTTGGAATATTATAGTGAATTAATTGGGTCACCTGAAGTTGTGGCGGAAGATTAGATGAAGAGTGAATGGTATTGTAATGGTATTTGGAAAAAGTAAGGAGAATTGGACTAGGTTTTTTGCAGTGTTTGTAGTAGTTTTGTTTTTAAACCTGCCAATAACGTATGCGCTTAGTATTAGTGATACTGCTAGTTCCAATGTTGGTTCTTCTACAGCTACAGTTTCATGGGAGACAGATGAAGAGGCTTCAGGGACTGTGTTTTATGGAACAGATGCAACTAATTTAGATTTAGAGGTTTCTAGTTCAGATGCAGTGACTTCGCATGAGTTTGATATTAGTGGTTTGGAAGGAGGGACTGAATATTATTATTCGGTGATGAGTGTAGCTGGGGATGAAGAGGTTTTGGATGACAATTCTGGATCATATTATAGTTTTACAACAGATGCTGCTGAGGAGACTGAAGATACAAGTGAGAGTGAAGAGGCTGATTCTGGTGAAGAAGATACTAGTAGTGAAGAAGTTGATTATTCTGCTAGTATAAATTTACAAGTTGATGAAATTGATGAACTTATCGCAGGAGATTCTATTACAGTTACAGGGTCAGCTGCGTATGGAACTGAAGTAAGATTATATGTAAATGGTGGTTATTTTGCTAAGGATGTTGTAGGGACAGATGGGCTTTTTGCAATATCAAATGCACCACTTGTTGCTGGAGAAAGTAATGTTGTTAGCTTAGAAGCTAGCCTTGGAGATCAGTTAGAAGAATATAGCGTGACAGTTGTTAGTGACAATAGTCATCCTACTTTAGTTGTTGATACAATTTCTTCTTATACGTCTGAGAAATCTATTGATATCAGTGGAAATGTAGATGAAGCTAGCGAGGTTTTGGTTACTGTAAATGGTGAAGAGAAGATTTCTGTTTCTTTGGAAAGTGCTGGTGGGTTTTCTGAGTCTGTTTCGCTTGAGGAAGGAGAGAATTCTATTGTTGTAGTTGCTACAGATTTAGTTGGGCTTTCTTCTAAGGTTGAAGCTGAAGTAGTATCAGATACAAAAGAACCGACAGTTTCTGCTGAATTTAGTAAAGGAAAAGAGTATTACCAAAACAGAGCTGAAACAGATATATTTGGAGAGACTGAAGCTGGCGCGGAAGTTTATTTGTATGTTTATAGAACATTGACTTATGATCAGCAGTTGACTTTTAGTGAAAGTGATGTTTTTGATATGGTTGAGGCTGATTCTGAAGGGAAGTTTGTGTTTAGTAATGTGAATTTAAAAAATGGTGGAGCTTTTTCTTTAGATGATTTTGCAGTTAATGTAGTTCCATCTGGACTTGAAAATGAAGTAATTAATGGAGTTAGTTCAGCAGGGTCAGCTACAAGTTTTTCATATTATATCTATATTATTGCAGTAGATGCAAGTGGAAAGGCAGGGTATTTTAAAGACCAAGTTATTGTGAACAGTTGTTATTCTACCGATTTTGATTTTTTGATTGCAGATGATCCTAATTATCAGTTGCCGTTGAAGCTTGATCCGACATTGCTTGATGAAGGTAGAGAGCAAGTGACTGCTATTTTTACAATGGACTATCAAGGGCAAGGTAGTGCAACAAGTGATTTATCAACTGGGTCTGAAACAGATGCAGCATATCAAATTAATTCAGTTAGGTTTGAGAAAGCGTGTACCCAAAGCATGGTAGATGATGAGTTTGGAGTTGGATGTGCGATTTTGCCTAACGAACCTAAAGTAGCTTCAAATGGAGCTAAGACTTCGCATTACCTTTCTTGGAATTTAGCGCCTACAGAAGATTATAGTGATAGTGATGAGAGTTATTGGAATATGTATAGTGACAGAATGATTGTTTTTCCACTACAAGTTACTGTGAATTATCAAGAACGTGATGCAAATGGTGCATTAGGATCTTCAAAGACTCAAACAAGTTGTTATGATTTATCTTATTTTGTAGATGCTCCTCTTGATATTGAAGATTTGAAGGCTGACAAATTGCTTCAAGGCGTGATTGATTCAACTACATGGACTATTGAGAAGATTGATAAGGTACTCCCTTACTTAGAGAAGGCTGTTCGATTGACTTCTATTGGATGTTATTTGTCTTTTGGTAGCAAAGTTGTGGTTCGGATACTTCGGTTTACTGTTTCTAAGACTGAAGGGGTAGCTGGAACTATTGAAAAGCTTGCTGGAGGAGAGGAAGATGCTTGTCCAGTTGGAGTTTTACAAAATCAATTGTTTTTAGAGAGTACTATTGAAAGCTGGGATAAATTGATAGAAGCTGGTCATCCTGAGATTAATGCTCCTAATCATAAGTTGCCAGAAGATTATCAAAGTAAGATTCTTGATGATTATTGCCCGAACACTGCTAGGTTGTGGGAGCTTGAGAGTCGGCTAGAGAAAGCTTACAGATGGACATGTGACAGAACCTTTTGTCATAGTTCGCCTGCTAGATGGACAGAAACTAAAACAGAAGATGAAATTCAGTCAGTGATTTTAGAGCAGAAACAGTGTGGGGCTACAGGGGCTTGTATTCCGCTTGAGGAAGTAGAGAATTGTCAGAAGTATGTTAAAAATAATGTAGATGGGTATGCGTTAAGTGAAGATATTAGTGATTTGGAGATTCCAGGAGATACTTGTTATTTAGTTCCAGAAGAATATAAACAGTCAGGGACTACAATCTCTGCTACTTTGTATAGGAATAGTAAGGCAATTGATGAAGCTAAAGGAATTTATGAATTAGAAGTTATTGATAAAGGTCTTACAGCAATTGGGGCAGGTACAGTTGTTGATAAAATTCAAGTTTATCAAGCACCAGGAACAGAAGGGTTTTGTGGAGCTAGATCAGAAACATGTCAGCAAATTTGTGAGAATCCTAGAAAGCCAGGTTATACAGCTTTAGGTCATGGAGCAGGTAAGTCAGGACATACTGGGTTTGATCCAATAAAAACAGATGATGCTAAAGTTGCTACTTGTTTCAATCAAACAGGAGCTGTTACAGAAAGAGGTCATGTTAAAGGAGAGTTAGTTGATGCTAATGGTCAGCAGTTAAGTGGTGAATTGTTTTATGCGGGTTATTCTAGTGATTGTTTTATTGGAGATGATTTAGAATTCTATCAGTGTGTATGTGAGCCTAAAAAAGGAAGTGAAGATAAAGTTTATACAGTTCGTGAAGCTGTTCGTAAAGATGAAGAATCAGGAGCTACTGAAGAGTATCATTACAGACAAGATCAAGTCTTTTCTGAGAGTAATAGTAAATTTGGAACATATTATTCAGATAAAAGGTATTACAAAGAACGTGACTTTAGTGCAGCTTTTGGACAAGATTATGCACTTGATATGCTTCGTACAGCAGAGAATAAGAAAGTTGCAATGATTGACCCTAATACACAGTTTTTGAGCGCGTATCAAACTATGTGTTTGGAGAATATCTGGGGACAGTTTACTATGCTTAGAGGTATTTTAGATGGTTTACGAACTTGCGCAGTAGAAGCTAAGTATACTGAGTTTCAAGATATGGGGATGTGTAAGCAAATCTTTTCACAGCATGTCTGTGGTTTGGTTTATAAAGCAATTACGTTTGCGTCAAACCAATGTTCACCTTATGGTTTTGGTGATTTTGGTAAAGAAGGAAGTTTATTTGATGGAAAAGTTGCTGATTTTAGTTCCAGTATTGAACCTGGACTTCAAAGTACTATAGATGATATGCAAGATGATTATGGAGATGCTGTTCTAAGTCAGTATTTTGGAGGAGGAGCACAAGGTATTGCGCAAAGTATTTGTCTTGCTGCGTTTGGTTATGATTTTCCACTTGGTTTAGATGCATTCGCAGAAGCTGCTTTGACAATTGAAACAAAAAGTTATCCACTCGTTTATCCTAAAGAAAGAGTGTTTAGTAACTATGATCCGCAAGGGCTTACAGCTGTATATAACTACAAAGTTGGAGCTGTATTCTCTGCTGGCTGTCCGATAGATAACTATAAAACTTATTTGAAATGTATTGGACCAGAAGATCAAGGGAATCCGGGAGTTGATACAAGTTGTGATGGTGAAGGTTGTGATTGTTTAACAGCAACAGGGAATTCACAGTTTGAGAATGAGAAAGTCTATTATTTAGATGGAGGAAGTTCAGTTAGTTACGTGAACTCAGGTGAACTTGTAGATATCCAAATGCAAATGCCGCAAAGAATTAATTCACATTATAGATATGACCACGTTGTGTTAGAATTAAATGTAGATACAACAAAAGCAGATATAGATAATTGTTTTGAAGAAGGGTATAAGACTTCAACTGGTGGTAAGTTCTATTACCCGATTAAGGATAACAGTGCTCCTGGAGTCTTTGAGTGTTCAGCTGGATTAAGTACAGATGCAACTTATGATTGTGACATTGGTACTTGTTATACACAAACAGATGGGACTTTTTCATGTCCAGGGCTTAGTAGTATCTTTTATGGAGAAGAAGGACTTAGTTATTTCCAAGCACCTTATATTCAGTGTTATGATGACAAAACTGGTTTATGGCTTGATTGTGAGACACCAAATTTGTTCTTAGATGAAGATGATATTACTGTACGACCTTCAATTTATACAGATGGGGCAGGGTATTGTATGAAAATGGATGTGAATGGTGCTGGAGTGCAGGCTGATGATCAGATTTTGACAATTCCAACAGGAGCAGCTGGTTTAATGCAACCTACAATTAGTTTAGGTAAAGTTAATTCAGAAATGTTTGGAGAATATAGTAATGCAATCAAACTTGATTCTAGTAGAAGTCATGAAGGTTGTGAGGAGCTTAAAGATGTGAAAGTACCAAGCACAGTTAGTCGTGAGAGAAACATTGAATTTGATTATCAACTAATTGATGACAAATATGAGTTGACTGTTCCTAAAGATGTTACTGTTTTAACTGGTGGTTATGAACCTACAGATGATGATGGTGGCAAATTGACCAAATCTGGAACTAGTACATTTGAATTGTCTGAAATTAATGCAGTTAAGTTTGGATATGATGGCTTTGAATTTACTAATGTGCTTGGGTCTGCTGGGAAAGTTGGAACAACTGAGTGTGAATATGAAACACAGCGTGCAGCTAAATCTACAAGTCGAGATGAGGCTAATATTGGAGTTAAGTTTAGTTTGATGCATAAAGATCAATCAGATGGATGTTATAATGCATATCAGACTGTAGCAAATACAGGGCTGGGAGAAGTTACTGTGTCAGAATCAATTTTGGTGCAAAAGAATGAAATTGATGTAAGTACTGGTGACAGTAGCAGCATTTATGAGTATTTTGTAGCTAAGGATTATTCGCGAGTGGTTTCTGAAGCTGCGCAGTTGATTGAGGCTTATCCAAGCCATTTGAATGAGGCTGTGGGAATTTATTATTATATTGCTTCACTTGTAATGCAGTCAGGAGATAGTGACATTGGATCTTCAGATGTGAAAAGTAGAGTTGAAACTATGCTAGATAGATTCTTTTTACGAGAAGATGCTTCTGGTGGGAAGTTAGGGGCGTTTAGTTCTTCTGTGCAAGAGGATGGAGAGTTTCAAAAGATTCGTGCTTATAATTGTCAGTTTGCTAAAGTGATTGGTAAGTCAGATAAGTATGGTGAAGGGTCTGTAAATGGATATCACTGTGACGAAAGTAGGAGTTATGCTGGAAGTGCTGGAAGTAGTAGTTCAACTGGAGTTCCATTAACTACACTTTGTGGGTCTGCAGCAGGGACTATTGGTTTGAAAGATACTGTGCCTAGTGACTTTAGTAGCTATAGTTGTATGTTGATTGAGAATGCTGATGATGAGAGTACTTGTAAGTCTTTTGTTGATTATTTGGCAGATGGGTATCAGAATTATGAAACTTATGGATGTGGAAATGGAAGAGAACTTTGTTGTAAGTCTTAAATAGGAAAAGAAGATTATATTGGTGAAGATAAAAGTATAGATTAATTTAATTCCCAGGAAATTAGCAGGGTCAGACTTATCGCAGGTACAAACCTTGGCGCTTTTAATTTTTCAAGTCGTTGCTTGAAAAATGCTGAGGTTGTGTTCTTGTTTTTAGTTTAATTGCCAGTAGGGGACGCTGCTAATTTCCTTTGAGGGGTGTGCTCTTTTTTAAGAGTATATTGTGATTGATGAGGATGAGTTTATGGTGATGGGTAAGAAAGGAGGATTGGCGATTGAGTCGCTGGCGGCACTAGTGTTAGTGGTATTTACGTCTGCTACAGTTTTCTTTTTAGTATCATCAGGGATGGTTGCAGTTGAAGGTTCTACGGGAGATTCTGGAGCTAGTGGATCTGAGAGTTTACTTAATGTGGAGTTTATACCAGTATCATCTGGAGGGGTGCTTGTTACGCAGAACCTTAAATTTTGTGGGCTTGAAGAACTTGATGGAGTTTGTACTGTTGATCGGGATGTATTTTATTTAGGAGAAGAAGTGCATTTTAGCTTTGAAGTGGTTAGTTCAGCTATGAATGGGAGAATTGAACTGCTTGAAAACTATCAAGTGTATGGACCAGATGGGTCACTTTTGTTATCAGTAGATGATTCTGATGATGTACTTTATGAAGCAAGAACAGAAGAGAGCTTAGAAACGGTGCATTTTCATGATTATTTTATTTTAGGAGATGAGTCTCCGATTGGAGATTATACTTTGGAATTGGTGATGAAGAATCCGCTTGTTTCAAAAGAATCAGCTTTGAGAAATACAGTTACGGTGCTACCATGAGGAAAAGAAACATAGCTTTGGTGCTTTTAGTTTTTCTTTTTGTTAGCTTTAGCTTTGTTTTGGTTACTGCAGATTCAAGCCTTACAAAGAGTACAGGAGCAGAAGTTGTAGAAGGGATTGTATGTGACAATACTCAGATCTGTCTTGAAATTGATAAGGTGTGGGTTAGCTTGGTGGGTCAAGTTGGTTCTTTGAATTCTGGCAGAACTAGTACAACTATTTATGATCCTAGCTCCACTGAACTTCGTGATTCAGATTGGAAAGAGTTTTGTTCAGAATATCCAGACCAGTGTGATGCTTATGATGATGGGGATGATAGTGGAGATACTCCTTTTAGGTCAGGGAATTTGTTAGGTCCACAAATTTTGTGTGAAGGTTATACTGGAAGTGGTTTGACTACTACAATGACAGGAAGGTTAGATAATTTAGCATGGTTAGGAACTGCTACATCTCATGAGAGATATAAGAACCTTATATTGGATGTTGCTGAGGAAAAAGGAATTGATCCTGCTGCATTAGGAGCTATTGCACAAGTTGAATCTCAACTTGGAAATGATAATGGTTGTACTACAAGTAGTTATTCAAAGAGTGCTTTGACAGGATGTGGATGGCCAAGTGGTTCTTGTAGTAACCATCCTACTGATGGAACAGCTGATTCAGATAGAGCTCAAATTGAATGTACAGCAAAAACTTTAGCTGGAGCTTATAGTGATGCAATGGGTACAACAAGTGGAAAATATAAGAATTGTAATGCTTTTAATTCTGATCCAGAAAAAATGTGGCAATGTATACTTTGTGTATATAATACAGGAACAGCTGTAACTGGATGTAGCTATGCAGAAGAACTTCAAGAAGATATTTATTGTCGATGGTATAAGCATTATGATGACCAAGGTATTTATGGAACTGGAGAAAGTTCTTCTGATATTGGGGATGTGTGGACTTTTGATCCAGGAGTCGATAGGCAAATATCAGAAGTATCTAGTGAACTTGCAACTTTACTAAAATGTATGGATGGTGGTATTAAAGCAAATCCATCTTTAACACAGGCTCCAACAGCTGCTAGAATATCTAGTTTAAGTGATAGTGAAGGTCTTGAAGAATGTAGGGATGATTGGTCAAAATCAAAGTGTGCTCACAGTCATGGTTCAGCTCATTATGGGTGTGGATCTTATGATTATTCACTTGCTGTAGATTTTGGTGAAGAAAGTAAGGCTTGTGAATTAGCAGAAATAGCAACTGCTTGTGGAGTTGAAAAAGCGCATATAATTGGTCCTGAATTTCTAAGGGAAGATGATGATGGAAAGTATGTTTATGATGCAAAGGCTGGATCGCATTATGAGTTAAAATGTGATAAGAATTTGTGGACTGGCGATAGTACAGGAGGACATGCAAATCATTTACATATAAGTGTAGAGTCTGATGATGGTTTTTTGACATGTAAGTAACATTAGTCTTTTATTTTCTATTTTAAAAGCAATATTTGCCGTATTTTTTGAAAAGAAGGTTGTTTTGGCTGTTTTAGCTTAAAAGAAGGCCATTTTTGTCTATTTGGAACAAAAGGAGCTAGTTTTGGTTGATTCAGGCGAAAAGGAGGCTGTTTATGTCTATTTAGGTGAAATAAGGGTTATTTTGGTTGATTTAGACGAAAAGGAGCTTGTTTTGGACGATTTTGAAGAAAATACAGTTGTTTTGGTTATTTTTACTTTTTATTTAAGAGGTATTTGTATATTGGAATAACATTTATCTTTTTATTTTCTTTTATGATTTCTTCTTCTTGTTCGAAGGTTATGATGGTGCCTGTTTTTAGTTTATGTTCTTTCATAGCTTCTAAAAGACCGTTTATTTCTCTTTGCATGTTTTTTTCATTTAAGATGTGGCAGATTTGGATAGCTTCAGTGATTTTTAAGCCTTTTTTTGTTACAAAGTCACATTCATGTTTATTTTTGTGGTAGTAAATCTCTTTTTTTTGTCTCTTAAGTTGTAGGAAAACTAAGTTTTCTAAAATTCTACCTTCATTTTTTGAGAAATTAAAACCAGAAGTGATTTTAAAGATAGGATCAATTAAATAAATCTTTTTTTGAGCAATGAGTTGCTTTTTTAGAGAAAATTCGTGTTTTTCCAATTGGAAGAAAAGGTATGAGTTTGATAGGTATGAGATGTATTCTTTTACAGTTATAGCATTAGCTAGTCCAAGGGTTTTTTTAAGTGAATTAAAACTAAATAATGTTGATATGTTGCTGGTTAGAAGAATAACTAAATCAATAATGGTTTTTTCTTTTTTTATTTTGTATCTGGTGATTATATCTCTATAAAGAATGTTTTGAAGCAATGTTTTTACATAATCATGGTCTTTTAGTTGCAAAAACCCAGGTAGACCGCCAGTTTTTTGGTATTTTTGGAATGATTTTTTTAGCTGGACTATTTTTTTAGTATCGTATAAATCTTCTGTTTGAAAGTCTTTTTTTGTGAAGGTTAAAAATTCTTTAAAAGAAAAAGGGAATAATTCGAAGGCTTTGTATCTTCCAGTTAATCTTGTTCCTAATTCTTTACTAAGAAGAGAAGCATTTGATCCAGTTATGACTATTTTTTTGCCTTGATCTTGTAAGCGCCGTACAAACAATTCAAATTTAGGAACGTTTTGGATTTCGTCAAAGAAATATGTGTCTGATTCACCGTAGATTTCTATTAAAATTTCGTTCAAAGTTTCAAAATCTTCTGCTCTGAAATCTGAGATTTTTTCTTCTTCAAAGTTGAAATAGCAATAATTTTCTTGTTTTTGCATCAATTGTCTTAAAAGAGTGGATTTTCCAGTACGTCTAAGGCCAGTAATAATGATTATTCTATTATCTTTAAAATATTTTAGTACTTCATTTTCAATTTCTCTTTTAATAGGGTTTGAAATAGGATATTTGATGTTTTTTTGTCTATTTACTATCTGTCTTAGGATGTTTTTTTGAATCATAATAGTCTCAAAAGGGCTTTTCTTTATAAAGGTTATCATTGGTAATTAGTACTTTTGGCCTTTTTTACTAATTATGAATTAGTGTTTTTGAGAGTATTTTTTGTTGGAAACTAAGAGATTTTGAAGGTTTTTTGGAGTTTGTAGTACAATATTCATGATTATTGTACTATTGGAGGTTTTTGTAGAACAATATTAGTGGAAAAATGTGGATTATAGGTTACAAAAGTTTTTATTCTCTTAAGATATTGTTATTGTTATGGTGGCAAGTGTAAAGGGGTTTGATTGGTTTTCTTCGTATTCTAAAAAAGAGCAAGGTGTTTTGAAAAAGGCTTGTGAATTTTCTGAGTCTGTATTGGGTTCTGTTAAGAGGCTTTCTTTGGATAGTTATTATGATCATAATTTGCGTGCTGCAGAAACAGTTGCATCTATTGGAGCATCATATGAAGTGGTGGTGGCTACGCTTTTGCATGGTATTTTAAAGCATAGTACTGAGCGTGAAGTGTTTGATTTGTTTGGGAAAGATGTTTTGTCTTTGGTTAAAGGGTCAGATGCGATAAAGTCAGTTAAGAAGAAGAACTATAAGTTGCAAGCAGATGCACTTCGTCGGGTTTTACTTACTACACTTAAGGATCCTAGAGTTTTGTTTGTGAAACTGGCTATTAAGCTGGATAATTTGAGGCATATAGATGTACTTGATGCTGATGAGCAAAAAAGGATTGCTGAAGAAGTTCTTTTAGTTTATGCACCGCTAGCGTATCGTTTAGGAGTTGAGAAGCTTAAAGTTCAACTTGAAGATCAAGCGTTTTTGGTGTTGCAGCCAAAGAGATATGCGCAAATAGAAAAGTATGTTGAAAAGTCGCAAAGTGAGAGGCAAGATATTATTGATATGTTGATGAAAGAAGTGTCTTTGTCTTGTCCAGTGAAGATTTTGAAAATCAAAGGTAGACCTAAGCATTTGTATTCTATTTATAAGAAAACTGTTGGAAAGAAGGTCTCTTTGAGTCAGCAATATGATCACCTTGCGATTAGAGTTATTGTTAATGATTTGAATGATTGCTATGTTGTACTAGGTTATTTGCATGAGAAATATGATTCTGTTTCTGGTCGATTAAAGGATTATATCACTAACCCTAAACCTAATGGATACCAGTCGATACATACAGTGATTTTGCTTGCTGGGAAGCCTGTTGAAGTGCAAATACGTACGGAAGTAATGGATGAGTTTGCTGAAGAAGGTTTGGCTGCGCACTGGAGATATAAAGGTGTCAAAAGTGATATCAAATTTGAAAAGCGAATGGGTTGGTTAAAAGGTGTACTTGATTTGCAAAAGGATGCCAGTAGTAAGGAGTTTTTAGAAAATGTTAAGGTTGATTTGTTTACTGATGAATTTTATGTGTATACACCAAAAGGAGATGTTCGGTATCTAGCCGTTGGATCAGGTGTACTTGATTTTGCTTATTCTGTACATGAACAGGTAGGGAATAGAGCAGTTGGAGCTAGAGTAAATGGGAAGTTTGTGCCACTGCGAAGTTCATTGTCTCAAGGAGATGTAGTTGAAGTTGTTACATCTAAGAATCAAAAGCCTCGATTGAGTTGGCTGAAAATTGTGAAATCATCGCGGGCAAAGCAAAAGATTCGTAAAGGGGTAAAGCAGTATCGTGATTTGCCAGTAATGCATTATAAACAGTTTAAAAAGACAGTGTCAGATGTATATGATACTCTTGCTTATGCAGCAGATTATGAAAATGCACATTGTGTTCTTGCTAAATGTTGTAGACCAATTCCAGGAGATTCTATAGTTGGAGTTGCTACTAAGAAACGTCTGATCTCTGTGCATAATGAGAAGGGTTGTAAACAAGCTATTAAGATGAAAGATAGATGGATTCCAGTAGCTTGGAAAGAGACTTTTAGTAAACCTTTGCAGCTGAATGTTGTAGCTGGAGAGAGAAGTGGGCTGCTTGCTGATTTACTTAATACAATTGTGCGTGCTAAGTTTACTGTGAAAGAAGCAAAAGCAAAAGTAGTGGGGACTGGGCTTACAGAGTGTGGTTTTGTGGTAATTCCGAGAGAATATGAAGAATTGGCAAGAATGCTGGGAATCATTTTTAAAGTAAAAGGTGTTAAAAAGGTATATTTTGAGGGAACTTGAATGGTTTATGTTGATAGCCCAAGAAATTAGTAGTGTCAGACTTAAGTTCGAGCAAAGCTCTCGTTACTTGGTTCATACTTCACCAAGTAGTGCAGGCGTGACCACTTCGCTTTATATTTTTGTCCATTTCATGAACAAAAATGCTCGTTGTTTGGTTTATTCGTTGAATAACATACTCACACGAAGTGTTCGTAGGTTGCTTAGCAGCAACCATTGCCAGTAGTGAGACGCTACTAATTTCTTTGATGTGGTAGATGGTTTATTTAATTGAGTTGATATATATGAAAGAAAGGTATAATGTTAGAGTAATTTTGTATAAGGTTTTGAGTTCTGGTGATCGTGAGTTTTTATTGTTACATGCACGAAAAGGTTATTGGCAGTTTCCGCAAGGAGGAATTGAAACTGGAGAAGATGTAATTGAGGCTGCTCGAAGAGAGGTTCGTGAAGAAACTGGGCTTAGGATTCGTGGAAGTGAGCTTTCAAAAGATAAAGTAGTTAGATCAGTTTATTTTGCACAGCGAGAAGGTGAGCCTGTTAAGATATATTTGAGGGCTTTAGCTGCTAAAGTAACTTCTGATTCAGGTGATGTGAACATAGGTGGACCGAAAAGTGATGGGCATCTAGAATGGCAGTGGGTTTCATATGATAGAGCTGTTGGATTACTTACTGAGTATCCTGAGCAGAAGAAGGTGTTTGTTGAGGTCCTTAGTAAGTTGGAGTGATGGTGACTTAAGTGAATGCAGTGCAAGGAAAGGACTATGTTGGTTTTGCAGTTGGAGCAATGATTTTTGATTCTAATAATCGGGTTTTGATGTTGAAGAGGAGTGTTGGTGCTAGGGATAACCATGGAAAATGGGATCTGGTTGGTGGGGCTGTTGGACAGGGTGAGGATTTGATTGAGGCTTTGAAGCGAGAGATTCGTGAGGAAGTTGGAGTTGAAGTTAGTGTTGGTGAGAGTTTGGGGTATATTGAGGTTATTGATTCTGAGAAGCATTGGGTTGGTCTTGGGTTTAAGTGTTTAGTTGTTCATGAAAATTTAGAAAAATTCATGGAAACATTGTTTCCAAACGCAAAAACCACAGTTTTTGCATTTTCAGACGCTGCTAATCGCAGCATGTCTGGTGAAGCTAAGATTCTTGAGCCTGAGAAGTTTTCTGATCTTAGGTGGGTTGAGGTTTCTGAGATCTATGGGATGGATTTGGCGGAGCCTGCTAGGTTGCACTTGGAGAATTATAAGAAGAAGAGTAGGCTAAGTAAGGATTCTTAGTTATTTTCTAGTCCAAACATGAGAAATTTAGTTATAGGAATGATCTTTATTTTTTTTTCTTCGTATTCTATTGTTTTTTCTTCGCTTTTTGTAATAATGAATCCAGAGTTTAGGTTGAACCTATCTAGTGCTTCCATTAAACCTTCAATTTCTCTTTGCCGAGTTTTTGGGTTTGACATTTCATATGATACTTGAATAGCATGAGTTATTTTTGTGCCAGTTCTAATTACAAAGTCACATTCTTTTTTATCAGAGTAGTAAAAAATGTCTTTTTGTTTTCTTTTTAGTTCAAGGAAGACAATATTTTCTAGAATACTGCCTGCATTTTTGCTTGTTTGAAAGGCAATTGAGTTAATAATTCCTGTGTCAATAGCATAAATTTTTCTTTTGTTGATAATTTGTCTTTTTACTGAACTGTTATAGAGAAAAAGAGGGAAAAAAAGGTATGCTTGTGTTAGAAAATCCATATAATTTTTTACTTTTGAAGTATTGCTGAATTTTAGTAGATTTTTTATGTTGTTGAAACTAACTCTTTTTGAGATATTTGAAATTAGGAATAGGGATAGTTCTCTAAATTCTTTAGAATCTTTTATCCTGAATCTGACTAAAATGTCTTTGATGAGGACGTCTTGGTAGATTTCGATTAGTTCTTGTTTGTCTTTTGTGATAGCGACTTCAGGGAATCCTCCTAAGTTGAAATATTCTTCGAAAAGTGAAGATATTTTGGCTTTTTCTTTTGTTTGATAAGTATCTTTTAGAGGAATTTTTTTGAATTGGATGAATTCTTTGAAACTGAAGGGGAATAATTCTATTTTTAGGTTTCTTCCAGTAAGGGATGTGGCAATTTCAGAGCTTAGAAGTTTAGCGTTTGATCCTGTGATGAATAATTTGTAGTTGTTTGTGAAAAGGCGTCTTGCGAATTTTTCCCAGCCAGTGATTTCTTGAATTTCATCAAAAAAGAAAGTTTTTACTTTTGAGTTTAGTTCTAGAAAGACTTCTAAAAGGGTGTTGAAGTCATGGCGAGTGAAGTCTAAAAGCCTTTCATCTTCGAAATTGAAGTAGAAAAATGAGTGGTATTTTTTTGATATTTGTTTTAGTAACGTTGATTTACCACAACGTCTAACACCTGTGATTACAATGATTTTCTTTGATTTAAGGATGTTTTCTTGAAGGGGTCTTTTGATGATTCTTTCTTTTTGATTGAATAGTTCTTGTTGTTCTAGTACTAGCTGTTTTATGATCTCTTTGTTCATGTTTGTTTATAAATGGTTATCATTTATATATCTTTTGGTAATATATTAATAGTGTTTTGTATATTTTGGTAGAATATATTATTAATTAATAGTATATTTTGGGAGAATATATTATTTTAGTTTAGAATGATTTTTTTGAGAAGAGAAAAAAGCGTTTAGAATGTGAGAAATTATTGGTTTATTTCTTTTTTTGTGTTGCTTTATCTAGCTTTCCGAAGACTCGTTTAGCTGTAACTATTAAAGTTTGAAATTCTACCTCTTTAGAAGCAAGACTTTTTACAGGTCCAAAGAGTCTAGGCATAAGCATACTAAAGGCAATGAAAGTACCAACTTCGAATCTGCCTTCTATTATTAGGTATGTTGCTACTAATAGGACTGTGTATGGAGCAATGTCACCAATTAATTCAAGATAGCTTTGAATTTTTATTGAGAATTTTTTAAAGTCATAATCAACATTATCAAATTGCTTTATTTTTTTGTCTAAATCTTTTCTTTCTTTTTTATGTGAATTTGTTTTTAATACATTAGAGAATTTTATTAGTTTTTTTTCAAAAGTACTATATATCTTAGCGTATGCTTTTTTGATTTGAGTGTATTCTTTTCTAATGATTTTGTTTACAGGAATGATTGAACCAAGAAAAATAGGGATAAAAGCTATAGAAACTAAAGCTAAGATGGGACTTACAGTAAACATGTAGGCAATTGTGATTAGGATACCAATTATATCTAAAATTGGAGAAATAATCAAGTTGAATACAGATTTTGTTACTTCTTTAACATCATATATTATGATTTCCATTAATTGACCAGTATCAAATTTAGTAGTTTTAGTTTCTTGATATTTTTTAAAGAAGTCAATTTGCATGTTTCTAGCAACGTCTAATTGCATTTTTGTTAACAATAAATCATGGAAGTATCTAATTATTAGTTTTGTTATATGAGTTCCGATGATGATTCCAACCATAATGAAGACCAAAGATATGTTTTTTGCAGGGATAGCTTCATCTATGATTCTTTTGAAAATTTCAATAGGGACAAGGCCAAATGAGATCATGATTATACTGCTTATAACTATGAGAAATATTTTGAATTTGAAGGGTTTAAGATATTCTAAAGTTTCGAATAGCTCTTTATACTTTTTTTTAGAGGATTGCATTTAAGTTTAGTTTAGGTATTTTGGTTAATAAATGTTTGTTCTTGATGGATCAGTTAGAACAAAACTTTTATATGCTACATTTGTTTGTTTCTTTATAGATGGCTGGTAGAGCAATGAAAGTTAAGTCTAGGAGATCAAAAACTTCTTCTAGGAAACCTTATGTTAGAAAAAGATCTTTTTCTGAAAAGTTACATGAAATGGGACTTAAAGCTATAGTTGCACTTTCATTTGGGCTTTACTTGTTGTTCTTGTTTTTGTTGTCTGTATCAATCCCAGAGAATCCGTTTGTGGTTGGGCTTGGGTTTTTACCAGTTTTACTTTATCTAGTGACCATATTTACTTTATTATTTCGTGGAAAGGAAATGGTGGAGTTACTTTATTTGTTACCTTTATTGTTTGGAGTGTTGTTTTATGTGGTTTGGTCTTTAGATGTGATTCCTGAACTTGCTGCAATGGATGGGGGAATGCTAACTGTTCTGAATTTAGTTGTGTCTTATGTGTATGCAATGATACTTAGTTTTGTACATCCAGTGACTAGTAGTAGAAAGGCAGTTGATTCTAATTCAGTGATCTATACCAATACTGAAGATGTTTCTTCGGAACTAGCTGCTGTGGAACTTGATGATGAGAAAGTTTCTGTTACAATTAGAGCGATTGAAGATAAATGTAAAGCGATTAATTTTGTAGTTGGACGGGTTTATAGTGACAAAAAGGGTGGATCTAAAGATATTCGTTCCAAAATTGTGATTCCACGTGAACTTTATAATGCCTTTTCTGAACTTACTGATGAAGAAGGGACATATGACAAATTGAAGCTGTTGTCTGTTGTAGAGAATATTTATGCTAGACTTAAAAGGTTAACTCATCCTGAGAAAGAGTTGTTTGTGATTGGTGAAGGAAAGTTGCCAGTTGAACGTGATTCTAGTGGAAATGATTCTGTACTTAATGTGCTTACTAAGAATGATAAAGATCCTGTAGAGGACTATTACAAAGCTGCACTTGGAGTTTGTGAACAAGTAGTTGAGTATTTGAGAAGGAATTCTTAGAGAAATTAGTTTTAGTTGTTTTTGGTTATTTTTGGGGATTTGTTTGATTATATTCTTTTAAGGTAATTTAGCTTATTTTTGAGGGTAAGATTTATAAGTATTAACTAATAATTAATAATTGTTAATCAAATGGAAATAGTTGGAAATTTAGAAGGAAGAGTAATTTTATCAATTTTTAGAGGTTTTTCTAGAAGGTGGACTATAAGTTCTTTATCTGAAAAGTTAGGAAATAGTAGAGTAGGAGTTTGGAAAGCTGTAAAAAAACTTGAGAAAGAGAAATTTGTTTTAGTTGAGAAAATTGGTTCTGGGAAGACAAGTATGACTTTAGTGACTCTTAATTTTGGGAATATTTTAGTTGAAAAGTTGATTTCTTATTATCTAACTAAATTTGCAGTAAAAAGAAAGCGTTGGTTGGTAAATTTTTCTGAATTGGAAAGTGAATGTGAATTTTTGATTTTATTTGGAAGTGTGCTTCATTCTTATAAGAAAGCTAGTGATATAGACCTAGTAGTTGTGGCAAAAAAAGGTAAATTTTTGAAGGTTCAGAGCGTTTTGGATGCTGCTCAAATGACTTTGGACAAGAGAATTCATGCTATCAAATTTACTGAAAATGAGTTTCAATATGAACTATTGAAGCCCAATAAAGCTTTTATAGAATCTGTGGATAAGGGAGTTATCTTATTTGGACAAGATAAATTTGTTCAATTTATGAAAAAGGTAACTATAAATGGCTGAAAAGAAAGTTTTGGTATGCTGATTTAGCTAATTTTCTAGGTTAAGGCTTAAAAAGGGAGGCTTGTTTTGTTTGTTTATGAGTGAAGTAGAAGCAATACCAGGAACAGAGAAGTATGAGTTTAAGCCAGGTTTTATTGAACGTTATAGTGCTTTGACTGATTTTGAATTGCTCAAGAAGTATTGTTTATCTTTTATGAAGCGTTCTATTCGAGTCAATACAATCCGTGCTAGTGTTGAATCTGTTCGAGAGAGTATTTCTGCTAAAGGATGGAAGTTGGAAGCTATACCATGGTGTAGTTCTGGTTTTTGGATATCGCATCCTGACAGACGTGATGTGGGGAACTTGCAGGAATACAAACTTGGTAAGATCTATGTCCAAGAAGCAGTTTCGATGATTCCACCACTTGTTTTAGAGGCTCAGCCAGGTGAAACTGTACTAGATATGTGTTCTGCGCCAGGAAGTAAGACCACACAAATTGCAATGATGATGGAAAACAAAGGTTTGATTGTTGCTAATGATTATCGTGGTCTTAGAATTACTGCACTTGGAATGAATTTGCAGCGTTGTGGGATAACAAATACAATTATAACAATTATGAATGGGGAACGAATTTCTGGTAAATCTTTTGATCGGGTACTTGTTGATGCACCTTGTAGTGGGACTGGAACAATACGGAAAAGTTTGAAAACAATTCGAATGTGGAATGCAAATATGGTTAAGAAGATTGCAAATCAGCAAAAGAAGTTGATTTTGGCTGGTTTTGATAATTTGAAGGTTGGAGGGGTTTTAGTTTATTCTACATGTTCACTTGAGCCTGAAGAAAATGAAGGAATGATTGATTATTTGCTTAAACAACGGACTAATGCTGAAGTTTGCGTAGTTTCTGAGGAAGTATTGCCTGGATTGGTTCGAGGTGAGCCTGTAGTTTTCTTTGAAGGGAAGGAGTATTCTTCAGAAGTTAAGAAGACCATTCGGGTTTGGCCACAAGATAATGACACTGGTGGTTTTTTTATTGCTAAGATTGTTAAGAGAGCCTGATGTTTTTTAGTTCCTTTGGCTTCTTGAGTCTAACAATCTTTTTAAGTAGATAACGTTGTGACTTTCTTATGTTTTCTTTGACAAAAATGCATGAACAGATGGTGGCAAAGCATGCTGATACTTTTTATTCAGTATTAAAGCAATGTATTAAGCCAAAAGTGGATGAGAAAGTGTTGATTATTACTGATTATGGTAGTTCTGGGCATAATATTGCATTAATGCTCGCTCGTGGATATTACCTTGGTTTGCTTGATAAGAAACATGATGTGCATTTAGTAATTCAAGAAGAAAAGAAAGGGTTTATGCATGTGGACAAGCATGTGAAAATGTCACTTTCTATGCTGCCTGAGAAATCTGTTGTTTTAGTGGCTGTTTCTAACAAATTGGGGCGTTTTGGTTCTGGGAGCAGTTTTCGAAAGTTTTGTCGTGAAAAAGGACATCGTTTTGCTTCAGCTACTGGCCTTCGTGATGCACGTAACTCTCAGTTTGAGATGTTTGTAGAAGCTATGAATGTGAATTATACTCGAATGCAACGAAAAGGTAGGAAGATTAAGAAATTGCTTGATAAAGGTAATGAAGTTCGAGTGTGGACCAAAATGGGAACTGAGTTGTTAATTGATATTAGTGAGATGACTTCTATTAGTAATGATGGAAATTATTTAGATTATGGCAAAGGTGGGAATTTGCCTGCTGGAGAAGTTTATATTGCACCAAAAGGGTACGAGGGAGTGAATGGTAAATTAGTGATAGATGGAAGTATACGTCATGAAAGCGGGAGTTGTTTACTTGATAGTCCAGTTACACTTGAAATAGAGAAAGGAAAGATTCGAAAAGTTACAGGTGAGCAGGCTGAACTTTTAGTTAAGACTTTTGAGAAGTTTGAAGCTCGTGCTAAATATCCTCATAGAGTTAGGATGATTGGAGAGTTTGGGATAGGAATCAATTCTAATGTGAATTTGATGGGTGTTGCTTTAATGGATGAGAAAGTTGAAGGGACTGCGCATATTGGAATTGGAAGTAACTCTTGGTTTGGTGGAGCAATTAAGACAATCTTTCATGGAGACCAGACTTTTAAAGATCCTGTTATTTATATAGATGGAGAGAAGTTGGTTTTTTAGGGGTTGTATGAGTTTAGGAATGATTCTAATTGGCCTTGTTTAGGTCTGAAGTTTTCAGTAGTAGTGTTAGTTGTTTGGTAGAATGGTTGTAGTTCTTGAGGTGATAAGGTTCCGTCACCGTTTGTGTCTAATAGAGTTCTTGCTTGATTTAGGTTTGAATCATATTCTGCTTGTCTAGCAGAAGATCTTAAGTCCATTGTTAAATCAACGGCTTTGTAGAATCCATATCCTGCTGCAGATAAACCAAGTATTACTCCTATTTTTTTCCATGTTTTCATGCTTTTTTTTTGGTTATAGGAAGTATTTATTGTTTGTGGTTCTAGAGAATCTACTTAAAATTAAGAAAGTCCATTGCTCCACCTGAGCTGCTTGAGTCATTTGTTTCGCTGCTACTTGATCCGAAAGCTGAGTCTTCGAAACTGCTGGAACTTGAACTGCTAGAAGAGCTTTTGTCATCAAAGCCGAACTTTTCGTATTCATGATCTCCACCTGAACTTTTACTTGGAAGGAGCTTTTTTAGAATTATTGAGATTACAATGAAAATTCCTAAGAGGATGACTAAATCAATGAGCGTCCAAATTGTTAGAGTGAAAGTGTTGTGGGCCCAAAGTATCATTGTAGCTGAAAGGAAGTAAGTTGGAGTTGTACCAGTTAGAGCAAAAGTGACTTTTTCTTCGAATTTGTGAGTGAAAGCTACATAAATAATGAAAACTCCATAAGATAGAGCTAGGAAGATAACCATGAATCTGAAAAAGAAGTTTGAGTATTGCATCTCGAACAAAACTCTCATGGATTCTATTGTAACCCAAGTTAATGAAAAACCGTTACCAAGAGCAGTGTTCCAACCCATCTTTTCTGATTTGTGTTCACCAAAGTAAATTTCTAAGATTAACCAAAGTGTAAGAATAGGGAATAAATACCACCAAATTTCTAGTTTTTGAAAAGGAGCTTTAAGAAGTTCTACGAAACCTTGTCCTAAAAGTGATATTATTGAAGCAAAATCAACCATCTTGATCTTTAAAGAAGTATTTTATGCTTTATATAGCTTAGGTTTTTTGATAGTTGCTTTAGTTATATTCTTGAGTTTAGATATGTTTTTAAGTTGCTTTTTATTACTTTTAGTTTGTGGAAGAACAACAATTGTATGTGTTATTGCATAGTCAGGAAGGACCTCCAGCACTTTATCATCAAAGTTTTGGAGATTTAGAAATGATGGCAGCAGGAGTTTCAGGGATCTTTGAAAAGTTTTCAGATGCAGAGGCTGCTTTGCTAGCTGAGCATTATGAACAATTTTCAGAAGAGGAGATCAGAGCAATAGGAGAAAAAAATAGGAATCATATTGGTTATGAAGCTTTAGTTGAAACGTATAATGATTTACCAGAAATTTCTTTTGAGCAAAGAGTTGCTGAACTTCAAAGTTATGCTGCTGAGGCAGGAGGAATTTTTGAGAGAATCGATGAAGATGATTATCTAGAAAATGTAGTACCAAGAGAGGCAAATTTGCTAGTTGTTAATGTAAGTAGAAGTGAAATTTGTTATAAAGCAAGAGATAGTTTGCAAAGAAAAATGTGGCCAATTTTAGGTGAGTTACATATTGATTATGGATTTAGTATTATTCATCGTGAACTTGGAATGTATATCAGAGAAGAGTGAGTTATCTAACTTCGATCAATCTCTGCTTTCGTCTTGCAATTGATTATTTTTGAAGGTTTGTTTTTGGTTTCTCCATCGTTAATAATAAAGTCAACATGGTTACCTATTCTTTGGTCAAGGTTGTCGATACTAGTCATGAAAGATTCTCCAGATTTGTTTACAGAAGTTGTAATTATTGGTAAATTTAGTTCTTGGAAAAAAGATTGGAGCCAATGGTCTGGAAGCCTTACTCCTAAAAGTTCTTTATTTGGAGCAGTGTTTTGTGCTACTGCATTTTTGTTTTTGATAGGGATAAGAAGAGTGTATTTGCCTGGTAGAAGAGGAAGGTATTCTTGAGCGTTTTGGGAGTTAGTGTCGCAGTTTTTTTTGATCCAATCAATGCTAGGGGCCCAAACTGATAGTGCTTTGTCGTTTGGACGGTTTTTTAGTTGTCGTAGTTTAGTGATTGCTTCTTTGTTTGTTGCGTCACAACCAATGCCGTAGATAGTGTCAGTAGGATAAATGAAGATAGCACCTTGTTTAATACGTTTTTGTAGTTCTTTTTTTCTTAGAATGGTGTCTTTTTTACTTAAGATTTCCATAGTGTTTGAAGTTTATGTTATAGTTTTAAGTGTTGTGACTAAAAGTTCATTATTTTTGGAGATTAATTGTGTTGGCAGAGTAAAAAGGAGGTGGGAGCAGCCATAAGAAGTAGGATGGCAGAGGTAAGAATGGCTGCCCCAAAGGTGTTTTAGGATGGAACTGTGATTGGTTAAGCTAAAGCGAGGAAAGGATCCTCTAAAATTAAAGAGGTATGGAAAGATTCTAGTTTCTTTTGTTGTAAGGGAGTTTTAGCTAGGCTAATTTTTGGAGATTGGTATTTCCATAGCAAATACATAACTCGTTCGTATGTCTTTGTTCTAAATTCAGTGTTGTTTGTGAGGTAATTATTTTGATTTAACATTATACCCACCCCCCACTTAGTTGGAAATCGAAGACTCTTGCGTGATGGTTTTCTATAGATTGGATAGGTTCATTATTGATTCCGACAGTTTGCATAGTTAGTTGTTTAACCTGCTCTTCGAAAAGTCTTTTTATGGTGTTTGTACTTAAGTCCCTTAGATTGTTTGTCATTTTTTGCACCCCTTTTGTTGATTGTTTAATTTCGTTGTTTGATAGAATTACGATGGGATGTTTGCTTTATAAGCGCTACCCGCACCTGTCCAGTGGGGAGTGGGTCATGGATTTAAGCACAAAATTGGAGAATTTAAGCACAAAAGTGGTTTGTCCAGTGGGTATGGTTTTGGCGTGTAAATTGATAGAAAAATATGGGTTTTTGGTAGGAAATTATGAATAGTTGATTTAATGATAGATAGAAATTAGTTTAAGAAAAAAAAATTAAATTTGAACGCCGTTTAAGCATGCGTCTTTTCCTGGTCTTGAAGTAATTCTTACTTTACCTAAATTTGTTTCAACAACAGCACCTTTAGTTAGAATGTTTCGTCTAATTAAGTTAGAGTTAGCAGGGTTTTCAACTACGTTTTTAATAGTTGTTTTAGCTGCAGTGTTGTCTTTTTTGATAACGTTAATTTGATTTCCTGATAAAAGGACTCTTTTAATGTTTCCGCCAGCAACTCTGATAGTTTTAGATTTCTTTTCTTCTAACTTAGTCATAGCTGGGAATCTAACTAGTTCCTTTTTTCTTTTGCTACGGTCTTCAGTATATCTTCCACCGCTAGCTTTTCTGTTTGCTCTTCTAGATGAATTTGCCATAATACGTGCTTAGGATGATGATTCATTTATAAAGCTTTGTGTTGGGTTTTAGTTGATTTATGAGGGTTTGTTTTAAAAATATGGGGCTTTTTAAAGGAAAAATGATAATGAGATCAAATGCTCCAATGGAAAGAGATTCTTATAACATCTTAGGAAGAGTAAGAAGAGATGGATTTAGATATTATGATGATCAGTATCTTAAGATTATTAGGGGTCTGAGTGGGACAGTTTTAGATATAGGTTGTGGTTTTGGATCAGATTTTTTGTTGTGGCTTAGAGAAAGAGGGCATTTTTCTGGTCAAATTATTAGCATAGATGTAGATCCAAGAGTTTTTTCTGAAGAATATTCTGGTATGAACTCAGATTTAAGATATAAGAGACCAGGAGATTCTACTTTGATTGCAAGTGCAGAGGATATTCCTTTAGAAGATGCTTCAATTTCACTAGTTAATCAAAGTGCAATGTTTGCAGATATAGGAAGTGCTGTGAATTATAGAGGAGTTTTTAGTGAAGTTCATCGAGTTTTAAGACCAAGTGGATTATATGTTATCAATGATTCAAATAGTCCAAGAAGGAGTGATGGTTTTGTTGAAATTCTAAGAA
The DNA here is from genome assembly GCA_964527395.1 of uncultured Methanosarcinales archaeon. GTDB lineage: Archaea > Nanobdellota > Nanobdellia > Woesearchaeales > GW2011-AR9. The sequence continues at coordinate 24,229 of CAZGQD010000002.1, read as the reverse complement.
GACCTGGAGGGTTTATGGGAGTTTATAGAAAAAGATGAGTTTTGTCATATAATTGTATACTAGTATAATAATGTGTCAAGAGCATTATATAGTTTATTTGTTTGTTAATTGGTTATGGATGGCAACTGGGTTTCTAAATTGTTTGATGTTTCAAATAGAGCTTTGTATAAACCACAGTCTTTGGCAGACATAATTTTGTATGTTCAAGACAATGGAGGTTTGGAAAAGAAGGTTGAGGTTCGTGGATTAGAGGTTTCTGTAATGGATTTGTTGCGTGGGCAGTATAACATTATGCTTGGTTGTATTGCTCGAATGAATGATAGAGGTTTTTTTTCAGAAGTTTCTTCATATAGAAAGACACATAGAGTTTTAGATCAGCGGGTTGAAGAAAGTGATTCTGTGTATCTAGATGATGCTTGGAGGTATGTGGAGCTTGAGAAAAGTTTGGTTGAGCGTGAGGCTGTAGAGATACGTAGGTTTAATGACGCTTTGTTTTCTTTTAGAGATATAGCAAATGCTGCTTTAGAGTATGCGAAGGATGAAGGAGTTGTGAGTGAAAGTTTTTTGAGAGTGATGCGAGCTTTGCCAGGGTATGCGCTTCGGGCAGAAAGAATTGATGATTTGTTATCTAGGAATTTGCCAGGAGCAAGAGAAGGGTATGTTACTGATGATTTAACGTTTATACCGGATATAGGTTATAATGGGATTGGTGATGAGCCTTCTTTGGTGGATCAGGGTTCACGGAAACAAAAGTTTCCGGACGCAGAATTTTCAATTTTGCATTCTTTGGGTTTATTAGATAAGGCTAAGGGTTGGCTTGAAGGGTGAGAAGTATGTGTCAGAAGCTTCTTAAGTTAAGTTTTTAGTTGATTTATAATGGGAGGTTTTCCAGTTAGAAGAGGTTCTGTGAGAGATTTGAGTTTTGATTTTTATGAGGGAGTTTTGGGCCTAATAAAAGAAGCAAATGAAGTTGGAAAAATAGATTTTAATGAAGGTGTTCCATTAGTTCCAAAAGGAGGAGGAGGTGAAATAGGTTCTTTAAGTATGCTTTATGCTAGTATTAGGCAGCTAGTGGTTAAAGTTGAAGAAAGGGTGTTTGAAGCTGAGCAGTTTCTTGGAGTGATTGGAGAAAGATATAATGAAGTTTTTGGTGTTAGATTTGCAAATTTGTCTTTTAATTTTGCTGTTGCTTTGACGGTGGGTAACTTTACTTTAGAATCTTTAGCAGGGAATTATGCTTTAGATGTAGCAAAAAGTGGTTTTAATTTTAAAACTAGTTCTGAATTAGTTGCACTTCATAAAAGAGATATTTTGAGAAGGATTTATGATGATGACAAAAAGGCTATTTTTGATCAGAGTGAGGCTGAGAATTTTTTGGAGGATGGAGGAGATAGGTTCTATGCGTTTCAAGTTTCTAAAGTAAGAGATTTAGAAGGGAAATTAGTTTTTATTGATGGAGATCAAGTGAATAGATATCTTAGCGCAGATAAGTTGTATAGGATACCTTTGCAAATATCTTCTGAATTAGGAGAGTTGGGTTTTTATGAACCTTTTTCATTTTTGAAGACTTTTGAGGCTTATCGTACTGGTGATTATTTAGAAGAGATATTGGATGTTAGAAATGATGTAGGGATGAATCTGTTTCATAATGCAGAATTAGTGATTAAGTTTCGGGAATGTGGTGGAACTGTTAGGGATGCTAAAGGTTTTGAGGGAGATAGTTTAGCTTTGTATGGGTATTTAATGGAGTGCGACTCTTATGCAACATTAGATAGAGTAAGTTTAAATAACTCTGATATTTGATTTGTTTTCATGAAAAAGCAATTGATATTCTTGATTTGTTTGGTTCTAGTTTCTATTGTTGCTAATGGATGTGTTTCTGAAGAAGTTTCTTTGGAGAATAATGAGATTGAAGCTAAGAATGCTTGTGAAGTGGCATGTGGACTCAATGGAGGAGTCTTTGGTGTGAAGGAATATGAGTCTGAGCTTGTTGATTGTTTGTGTAACGATGGTGTTATGCATAAAGATATAGCTATAGTAAATGGGTAAAATAGGGATCTATTTGCTCTAAATCGTCTAAAATGGACTTATTTTGGCTTGAATCGGTTAAAATGAGGTTCTTTTGGCTCTAATCGGTTAAAATGGGCTTCTTTTGGCAAAAGGAGGTCAAAATTGCTGTTAAATTGGAAAAGGAGGTCAAAATGGGCTGTTTTTTTGATTTAAAGGGCAAAATTGCTTGCTGTGGCTTATAGACGAGAAAATGTTGTGTGTAGATTAAGCTGCTAGGATCTTTTTTCTTAGCTTTGTTTTGCCGTTCCAATCAAAAGCGTGTTCTAAGACTTCTTTGATGTTACTTACAGGGATAATTTCTATTAAGTCTCTTTTTTCTTCTTTTAATACAATGTCTTGCATGTTGCTTTTTGGAACTATTACAGTTTTGATGCCACTTTCAATAGCAGCTTCGATTTTGTATGAGACTCCGCCGATAGGAAGAACTTCGCCTCTAACTGTTAAAGATCCTGTCATAGCAATGTCTTGTCTGATTGGGATTTTCTTTAGGGCTGAGATGATTGTGGTCGCTACAGCGATAGAAGCACTGTCACCTTCTACACCTTCATAAGTTTGTAGGAATTGTACGAAAATGTTGCTCTCTTTTAGGTCTTGGCCGAAGAGTCGGTTTACAATAGCAGTAACGTTAGTGATAGCTTCTTTTGCGATTTCGCCTAATTTTCCAGTAGCAATGATTTGGTTTTGTTTTTTATTGTTTTTTGTGATCTCAGCTTCGATTGGGAGGATGACACCTGAAGATGCTCCGCCTGAACCAATAACAGCAAGACCGTTTACTCTACCTAATTCGCTGCCAGTTGTTCTGATTACTTCGTATTCTTTTTTACGTTCAATGTATTGGTCAGCCATTTGTTGTTCTAGTGGCCTTGCTAATTTTCTAGCCTCAATAACATGTTTTTGTTTTACGTATTCTGCTTTTTGGCCTTTTGCAACGTCTCCTGCTGCTCTAATTAAACCACCTAGGCCTCTAAGTCTTAAAGTTAGTGCGTTTTTTCTACTTGCTCTACGTCTTGCTTCTTCAATGATTTCGTTAATAGCGTCAAGTGCGAAATGTGGGATTTTGTCCTTTTCAAATTTGTTTTCTTTGTTAACTTCTTGTGCTACAAATCTAGCTAGTTTTAGTCTGTTCTTCTTAGTATCAGGCATGGTTTCTTTCATGAAAATTTCATAACCGTAACCTCGAATTCTAGATCTAAGCGCTGGGTGCATTCTTCTAACAGTTTCAAGATTACCTGCAGCAATTAAGATAAAATCACAAGGAACAGCTTGAGTTCTAACCATAGCACCACTTGATCTTTCTGATTGACCAGTGATAGGAAAAGTTTTTTCTTGGATTGCTGAAAGAAGTTCTTGTTGGGTTCTAGGTTCCAAAGTTGCAATTTCGTCTATGAACAAAACGCCTTTGTTAGCTTTGTGGATCATACCAGCCATAACTCTTTGGTTAGCTGGAGTGCCTAGTCCTCCGGAGTTCTTACAAAGAATACCATTTACTAAAACGTTGCCAGATTCAGTTGTTACATTGTAGAGTTTACCTTTGTAGTTGAAGCGTTCTACTTTTGTGATGGTTTCTGATTCTATTTTTGATTTTTCTGATTCCTCAGCTTTTGTTGCAGCTAGTTGCTTTTCTTTAATTTTGCTAGCTTCTAAGTAAGTGATTTCGTTGTCTTCCCAAATAGCAATTTTGTGTTCAGGAGTAACGGTTAAGGTTTTGTTTTTGGAAGTTGTTAGTTTTATCATTTCACCATCAAAGTCATACCGATTGGATGATAAAACTTCAACTGGAATAAAGGAACCTTTATTTTCTCCAATAGCTTGAATTTCGTTCATTGAAGTGAAAGCAGCTTCATAGTTTTTTTCTTTAGCAATGATTAGTTTATCTTTATGTTTTAGTAAACTTTTATTAACCATTTCACTGATATTTTCCTTTTTCTCGTCTGTAAATACCTTTGGTCTATTGACTACTTGTAGGGGACAAAAAGACTGGAGCGGATCGTGAAGTACATCGCCGAGTAATGCTCCTGCATGTGCACCTGTTGCATCAAAGAAAGGAGCTTTTTCCTTTTTAGAGTTATCAACAATAACTTTTGGTAGAATAATTCCTCCACCGCCTGCTAATGCTCTTGGACCTAAACCCATCATGAAAGCAAAAGCTACTAAGAAAAGCATACCACCTAAGAAAAATGCTGTGAACATTAAGTCTGAGCCGTAGTGAGATCTTGCCCACCATGGAGCTATCATTACTGCAATTGCTAAAATGAACATCAAAAGTCTAGTGTTTTTGAAAACTTGTTTGCCATCCATTTGAGCTCGCTGGATAGTTGGTTTACCTTGACCAGCTTTGACTTCTTTAATAAGAGGCTCATTTTCATCGTTAGGATTAGGATAAGCTAGCATGTCTTTTAAGACTGATTTTGGGAGAAGTTCACTTAGAGCAACACCAAGCATGGATTTACCAACACCAGGTTCACCAATTAATAAAACATGTCTTCTTTGAAGAGCAGCTTTTTTGACAACTTCAATAGCTTCTTCTTGACCAATTACCTGATCAATTAATTTCTCAGGAATTTTGATGTTTTTAGTAGATTTCATTTTAGTGATTCATGTAAATGATAGTTTTTCTTCAATTTTGGACTAATTTTCTAATGATTTTTTGAAGTTTGCTATCAATTCTACTAACTCTTTATGAATCTTACCATTTGTAATGAGCATTCCTGGAACATTCGTGTCTTTTTGGTTGTAAATTCTTGGCTTTCCATTTAGAAGAGTTGTGGTCCCACCAGCCTCTTGAACCAATATCTCCATTGAGCAACAATCCCATTCTGAAAATTCTGTTGTTCTAATGTATAAATCAGCAGTTCCGTTTGCTACTGCGCAACCTTTGATGGAACTTCCAAGTTTAATGATTTTTTTGAAAGGGTATTTCTGGTTAAATTTTTCTAAAAATGGTTTAGCGTGTCTTGCACTTTTGGTAAGAGTCATTTCTGATTGTTTGTTGATAGTTGAGACTTTGCATGAAATAGTTTTGCCGTCTTTTTCTAGGAAAGCTCCTAGGTCTTTTGCTGCATAGAAAAGTTCGTCTTTTACAGGGATATAGATAACTCCAAGAATAGGTCTTTTTGTTTTGTTGTCAACCAAACCTATGTCGATAGTGAATTCGCCTGTTTTGTGAATGAATTCTTTAGTTCCATCAATTGGGTCTATGATCCAAACGTATTCTTTTGTTAGTCTTTCATCATTGTCAATTTCTTCTTCTGTTAGAAAACCATGATTTGGAAAGATTGGTTTTAAAGTATTTAGAATAATTTCGTTGGATTTTAAGTCTGCTTTGGTTAGCGGAGAATTGTCAGATTTGTTTTGTATTTCAAAATCAGAATCGTTGTTATATATTTTAAGAACTTCTTTACCTGCTTTTAGTGCAGCTTTTTTTGCAATTTCTAATGCATATTTTAGGTCTAATGTCATTTAGTTTTCGTTTTGAACTTGCTTCTTTTTAAACCTTCGTAGAAGTCTTCATACGGGGCGAGGCTGAATAGGCTCTTCTCCACGCTCGTTCGCTATACTCACTCGGGTCGTTTAGTAGTTTTTTTTTGGTCTCTTTCTGCGGAGGCGCCCCCGAGAGGACTTCTACGTTTTCGTTGCCTTCTTTGTTTTTTTGCTTCTTCTTCATCTTTGATTTCTTGTTTTTCGATGTTTTTTTGCTTTTTGTAAAGAAGTTTTTCTTGTTTTTTAGTTCTAAGAGCGATTTTGATCTCATCGAATGGCTTTTTTTGTTCTGTGATGATCTTTTTTTGGTTTTCTAGTTGAAGCAAAGGTATGAAAGTGAATACTTTGTCTTGTTTTTTTGCTTTTGGAGGAAGTAATTCGTTGAATTTTAGAACTTCAGTTTGTTTCTTTTTGCTATAGTAGGTGATTTTGTTGAAAAGTTCCTGTACTAGTTCTAAAGCATCAATATGTGCACCTAAAGCTATCTTTTTTGAAGTAATTTCAGGTTTGCTTTTTTCTAACTTTTTTCTTCTAGTAGTCATAGCTTTTTGAAGAGCTTCTACTAAGTCATTTATAGATACTTTTCTAGACCTTGGTTGTGGATTTTTTGGAATAAGTGGTAATTTGTCTTTTAGTCTTTGATTTTTTTGATAATTATCTTCGTAATCTTCATCATAGAATTCGTCCTCTTCTGAATCTGCTAAAAGTTCGTCCAATTTTGAGATGTCGTGTTCAATTAGATGTTTTGTTTTTAGTTTTAGAAGCATTGCTGCTGCTAGACACATTTTTCCTGAGATTCTAAGGTCTGCTTCTTGCATTTGTTGAATGATTTTTATGAAACTTTCAGTTAGGATTGTAAGGTCAATGTCCCATGGATCCATCTCTTCTGATCTAACTAGGTCTGTTAGAATGTCTTTCCAAGTGATATCGTCACCTTCAAGAATGATTTTTTCGATGTGTTCTTGCATTAGTTGAAAGAAGAAGTATTTGGGTTTTAATATCTTTGGTTTTTGGCAGCTTAGTTAACATAAAAGAAAATCTCAAGCGTAGCTTTCGTTTCCTTAGATGTACCATCTAAGAAGAGGGCGCCGTCTCCTCACTGGCAATGTTACTTAAGGAATTTAAACTAGCAACGAGCATTTTGTGACCAAAGGGAGCAAAATCACAGCGAAGTGGTCACGCCTGCGATAAGTCTGACAGTGCCCTCTTCTTGTGATAGAATATAGAAATGTTTAAATGGGTAGAAATAGAGTAATGGAGTTATGGGATGGTTTCATAAGACTTTGAAGGATATGCAAAAGGCAATAAATGAAGAAAGGTGGGAAGATGCTAGAAATATTGCTAAGGAGCATCAGGATTTTTTGTATAATGATAAAGTTGGGAAAGAATTGAATTATGCAACGATTTTTCTTGGAAATTATGAGAGATATTTAGGTAATTGTTTTGGAATTCTTAGCAAGCGTGGTGGAAGTGAGTTGAAAGTTCCAGTGAGAGGAGATATATCAGTTCTTAAAAATAGTGCAAAACAAGCAATTGAAGCAATTGGAAGGTTTGAGAAACTTGTTGATGATTTGAAAAAGCAAGGTAAGCTTCTTGAATAAGTGTTTTTTAGGGATTTCTTTATGATAATTTCTTCTAAATTCTCAAACATGACTTTTTTCAAAGTCATATTTTTAAAAAAGGGCTGTTTTTAGGCATAAATGGGACTTGACTTTAGATCAGAAGTACATGGTTTTGGAATTTATTTTAGAGAAGCATTTATTGAAGCTTTAGCAGAAGTTGAAGCTTTGTCTCGTGAAACAGGAGCTAGAGTAGCAACTTTGCCTCATTTGGTAGATTTGTATGTACGTGGAGCTTTAGATGCTCAAGAAGAAGCTTCACTTTCACTTAGAAAAGGAAGAGTGGTTGATATTGAAGGAATTGCTTCAAAAAGAAGAAGCTCTAGAAGAAGTTTTGATTCAACTGATGCAAATTCTTCTGAGTTTATAGGAAACGATGGAAAAAATGTTTTGATGTGTACAGTTCATGGAAATAACTCTTTAAATTCATTAATGTTGGCTTCTGCGTATGGTTTAGGTCAGAATTTAATAACTGATGAAGTAACTCCACCCTCCTTAGGAGATGTTTCTTTGACAAATGAAGGAGGGGTTAAATTTAGAGCAGAGGTCTTCCGAGGTCTTTTAGAAGGAAATGTTGGTAGGGAAGCTAAAGTTCCAGTTTATACTGTTGATGAGTTTTATGCTTTGAGTGAGAGTCCAGGTTTTGATGCAAATGGAAATTATGTTGTGGTCCAAGGATACAATGGTGTTCTTAGGAATCAATTGATGGATATTGGTTTTAACCCAGAAGGGGCTAGAGAAGCATATAAATCTCCTGAAAATATTGAGCGTATAATCTCTGAACAGAAACTTTTTGTTGTGCGAGCAGGAGGAGTTTTGAGGACAAGAGCTTTATTGGAAAAAATCTCTTCTTCAATTAGAGATTATGGATATGCTGAGTTATTTTCTTTAGCTAATTCTTTTATGGATTTAAGAGATGTTGATCATTCAGTTTTAATGGGAAATTTTTCTGTTGGAAAAAGATTGACTTATGTAATGGGAGATGACAGCATTGGTTTTCGTGGGACAGCTTCTTTAGATCCAGGATGGAATCCTTATGGGAGTTTTGTGGTAGTTGATAAGAAATCTTGAGAAGAAAATGGATTATCTTGATTTTTTTGCTGGTCTATAAAATGGGCAAGGGTGAGAGTTATCTAATTGTTCTCTGTTGCTTTTATCGAATTCTTTTGGTAGCACTGTTTTCTGGAAAATGAGATCCTTGAAGAATAATTCTTTGTTAGTTAATGTTAAAGTAGAAAATGGTGGGCCCGCCCGGACTCGAACCGGGGATTAACGCCTTGTAAGGGCGCTGTCATCTGCAGCATGAAACAATATGTTGTAAAAGTTCCATGTAGCCGCTAGACCACGAGCCCAACAGATTGTTTGTTGGATTTATGGTTTGGAATGTGATCATTTATAAAGCTTACTTGTAATTTGGGCTTTTATGGATGAATTTGATGTATATGAACCTGCAGAAGACAGTTATTTGTTAGAAAAGTTTGTGAGAGTGCATGCCAGAGGGAGGGTTCTAGAAATAGGGACGGGATCAGGGATTTTAGCAGTTGAGGCTGCCAAAAGTATTAAAGTTAAGTCTGTTTTAGCTGTAGATATTAATTCTAAAGCTGTTGAAGCTGTATTAGAATGGAAAGAAAAAGAGCATTTGAAGAAGTTGAAAGTGCTTGAAAGTGACTTATTTGGCTCTGTAGATGACAAATTTGAAACTATCATATTTAATCCACCTTATCTACCGCAAGATTATGTTGCTGGGAAGAAGATTGTTGATCCTGCACTTTATGGTGGAGATAAAGGTTGGGAAGTTTCATTGAAGTTTCTAGATGAAATGGGAGAGTATTTGACAAATGATGGGAAAGTATTGTTTTTGTTTTCATCGCACACAAATAAAGAGAAAATTGATCAAGCACTTGAGAAGAATTTGTATGATTTTGAAGAATTGGCAGCTGAGAAATGCGGAATGTATGAAAAGTTGTATGTTTATTTGATTAGTCAGAGTGACTTGCGTAGAGCTGTAGTTTCACATGGGGTTTCTGGTTTGAAGTATTTAGCTAAAGGGAGTCGGGGATTTGTATTAAGTGGTGAGTGGAAGACTGGAAGTTTAGTTAAGAGCCATATTGTGTCTGGGAAGAATGTTGCAGTTGCAGTTAAGGTGCGAAATCCTTCTAGTAGTGCTCCAGGAACTTTGGAATTAGAAGGGAAGTGGCTTAAGGAGTTAAACAAAAAAGGGATTGGACCTAGATTGTATTATTCTCATGAGAACTTTTTAGTGATGGAGTTAGTTGGTAATGGGATTGGGCTTGATAAGTATCTTGATTTGGTGGATGTGAATAGTAAAAAAGGACGTTTAGTGCTTGCAGAGGTATTGAAACAGTGTAGAGTTATGGATGAAACTGGTGTTAGTAAAGATGAAATGCATAGGCCTTATGCGAATGTATTAGTTGTAGATTTTAAAGAAGGTAAAAATGAAGGATTTGATCATGTTGTTTTAATTGATTTTGAAAGGTGTCGGAGGGATCCTGAGCCGCAAAATGTTACGCAGTTTCTATCGTTTTTGATGAAAGTTGGAGTTATTGACTTAGAATTAGGTAAGGAATTGGCAGTAGAATATAAGAAAGACTACTTGTTTGATACGTATAAAGTTATAAAGTCTAAAGTTCTTGAAATGTAATTATTGATTTAAATTAGGTGAGTTATAGTGGGGAATAACAAAATTATATTCTTTAGGCATGCGCAGACCAAAATAGATGCTAATGTTCCAGTAAGTTTGTGGGATTTAACTGAGGCAGGAGAAGAATTGGCTCAAGAGATACTTGAATCAGGAGAGTTTGATGGAGTTGATGTGATTTATTCTTCTTGTGAGAAAAAGGCGTTGAAAACAATGTCGTATCTTGCTGACAGACTTGATCAAGAAGTTATTTCTGTTAAAGAACTGGGTGAGATAAACCGTGACAGTGGTGGACTTTTGTCTGCAGAAGAGTATAAAGAAATGAAGAAAAAGGTTTTCTTGGATTTTGATTTTACTGATCATGGATGGGAGACTGCCAATTCTGCACTTGATAGGTTTAAGACTGCTGTTGAGAAAATTGATTCTGAGAATTCTGGGAAAATGATAATGATTGGATCACATGGGACTGTAATGTGTCTTTATTTTGCAGAATTGCTTAGTAAAAAGGATGATATCTTCTCTTTGTGGGACAGTTTAGGGTTTTGTGACCATTGGATTATTGATAATGGGAAAGTGTTGTTAGGGTAGGGTTTAGTAGTGTTGGTTTGTTTCTTTAAGGTAATTTGATTCTGTTGTGATTAATAAAATTGTTTTAATCTCTTTTTTATATACAATGTTGACACTGTCAGACTTTTCGAAATTTGAGAAATTTCCAAACCCTCAACGTTTTGCTTATGAGGTTAGAGCAGGCGTGACCACTCGCTCTAAATTTTTCCACTCCGTAGAAAAATGCTCGTTAATTTGGTCTTGTGTTGGGTGGGATTGCCAGTAGGAGACGGTGTCAATATTGTTTGGTGAGATTTATGGTGTGGTCTTTTTTGAGAAGCTATTAGTATTTGTTGTGTTGTAGAGGGGGTTTGTTATGGGTTTTTAGTCGTAGAATTCTAATTCATTGTCGGTGTAGGTGCCTTTTTTTAGAGTAACTGGACGCCAAGTGTCTTGGATGAGAGTGGCATCTAACCATTCTGAGAGGATTACTGGGTTGCCGATAGTAGCTGAGAGACCGATTAGTTGAGGTTTGATTCTTTCTTTTAAAATAGTGAGGACAATTTCTAAAGTTGGGCCACGGTTTGGACTGTTTAAAAGGTGGATCTCGTCGATAACTACAGTTTTGGTTTCGTGAATCCAAGAAACTTTGTGACGCATTAAAGAATCTAATTTCTCTGTGGTTAAGATAAGAAGGTCGTAGTTTGCTAGTTTTAAGGAAGGGGAATCCATATCACCAGTAGACATAGCAACTTTGTAAGAAGTATCTTTTAGAAGTTCTTGGTATTCTTTGTATTTTTCAGAGGCTAAAGCTTTTAGAGGGACTAAATAGATTGATTTTCCTTTACCTAATGTATTACAAATTGCCATGGTAGCTATTAATGTTTTACCAGAGGCTGTAGGAGCGCATGCTAAGAGAGATTTAGGGTTTTCTTTGTCTATTAGTTTAGCGTTTATTGCTTTTTCTTGAATAGGAGTTAGGCTGGGAAATTTGGCGTAGTTGTTTTTGAAGAAATCTGGAAGGTTTAGGGTTTTTGGGTTTATCATTTTTAATTTTATGTTTAAAGGGATATTGGTTTTGGGATTCTCATTAGTATAAATAAGTAATTATTTTGAAAAATAGATTATAGGTTACTACTTTGGTAAAATAGATTTTTTTGAGACTAGGTATTTATAAATTAATGGGGGAGAAATGTTGGTTAAGTAATATAGAAGGATTAATTGTTATGGGTTGTTGTTTTGATGAGTGGTTTTGTGTTATCACTTGGATTTAGTAGAACTTAGTTCTAGTTGTCATCTTGAAATAGTGATCGGCTGAAAGTTCAAAATTTTTGAGTTTTAAGAGTTTGCTAAATTCTTCCAAAGTGAAGCAGTCTAATTTTTTCGAAAAGCTTATAAACCGATTTTTGCTAATTTGCTATACTTACACTCGATGCTCTTGATAGTCTCGTCTGTGAAATCGAAAGAGGTGTTCGAAAGAATCCTTTTCGGGATTTTCATGTGAGGGGGCTTGAGGAAAGAGGTGAATGTTAAACATTGCCCTTAGGGCGATTCAAACACTGGAGGTGTTTTGAGAACAATGAATACAACAAAAAAAACAGTAAAAATACTTAGTGCAGTTGGTGCTGGAGCTATTATGCTTGGTGCAACTGTAATGGGTGCTTTCGCAGCAGATTTAAGCGATTACCCAAGCATGTTCGTTTCAGAAGGAACATTTGACGGATACTTTGTAGTAGGAGAAGCAGCTTCTTCCACAGATAACCTGGCTATGACAGATATCGCTACAAATATGTTTTATACAGAAAGTGATGGAACAAGCACAACAACTGTAGAAGGAGATGCATGGCTAGCAGCTACAAGTTCTAACTTCTTAGAGCTTGGTGAAGCAATCCCAAGTATTGAGACATACATTGATGATGCAGCATTAGGTGCTTTAGCAGATGGAGAATTGTCAAATTCTAAAGGAACAGCTAAGTATGATCAATTCTTATACTTTGATGAAAACAAAAACGTTGTTGATTTCCAAGAAGATGATGACGACAATGTTGCTCATATGTTAAAGATTAATTCATCTTCAGTTATCGCAAGGTATGTCATGGATTTTACAACAGCTATGGAATCAGATATCACAGCAGGTGTTTATGATGACTTAGAAGATGAGAAATTAAATCTTCTAGGTAAAGAATATACAATTGTGACTGCAACAAATGAATCCGCAGGACCTAAGTTAGTTCTTATGGGTGGATCAGTTTCAAATACCCTTTCTGAAGGAGATACAGCAACATATACTGTAGGAGATAGCTCTTTTGATGTGGAATTAGTGTTTGTTGATGCAGATGAAGCACAGTTCTTAGTTAACGGAGAATCAACTGGAAAACTAAATGATGGGGAGACGGAAGTTCTTGATGATGGATTAACTACAATAGGAGTTACAGATATCCTTTATCAGGATTATGCAGGAGGAGTTCATGAAGCTAGCTTTTTTATTGGTGGAGATAAGATTGAACTTGCAGATGGATCAAGTATGAAAGTTAATGAAGAAACAATTAATGATGCAGCAGTATTATTTACTAAAACAGAAGCTAGTGGGGATATTTCCATTACTGAATTAAGTATTAACATGACCGCAGAAGATGATTTGTACATGATGCCAGGTGCGAAGTTAAGTGAAGCTGCAGACCTTGATGAACCAGAGGTATTAGTTACAGAGAACTGGGATATTGAGTTAAGTGGAGTTGTAGTGGGAAATGAAGAATCAATTAGTTTGACTTTTGGAGAAAGTGATGGTCAAGCAGATTTGGCGGTTGAGCTATATGATGGAGCTGTAAGTTTACCTTTGGTATTTATTAACAATACTAATGACCTTATTGAAGGGGAAAAAGCAGGAGAACGTCTTGTATGGGTAGGAGAAAGTATGTTCAACATAACAAAGAACGATTACTTCTTTTTAAGTACTTCAGATCCAACAGATGATACCAATGATGCAAGATCATATCTATTGCAGTATAAAGGATCAGATGCAACTACAGATGATAGCCCTAAGGCTTACATTAAGAACATGGCTACTGGAGAAACTCTTGAGAGTTCAGTTAGTTCAACAACTGGGGCTTTTGATCTGAGGTTAGGTGGAGTTACTTTTACTTTTGGAAATGAGTCAGGTTTAGCAGATGATTTTGATATTAACTTGACAAGTAGTTCTGGAAGTACAGGTATTGACCTAATTGCTTCTAATGCAGGAGGAACAGGAGATCTTAATGATACAAGACTACTTTCATTTAGGACAGCAGATAACCATTGGGTAAGAGTTACAGATAGGAATATTAACACATCTACAGGTGGGGATTCTTCAGCATGGAGTGTAGAAGTTATTGTAGATGATGCAGACAAAGTTGATGATACAAGTGATCTGAACTTTGTTGTTTTGAATGTAACTTTAACTAACTCTAGTGGAGAATTAGCTTCTTCTGCAGGAACAGGAATGGTTAGTGCAGTAACTGATCCAGAAGATAGTGATATCAGTTATAGAGCTACTTTTTTTGGAGATATGTTAACTGCTACAGCTCAGACTGGAAGTCCTACAAAGTATGATTTGACTTTACCTGAATCACAAGCAGAAGTTATGCTTTATGTAACTAGTGGAGCTACAAGTTCAACAACAACAACAAGTGGAGATTTATCTATTGTATCTGTAGTTGATGCAACAAGATTAGATAGTGAAGTTGCTGATGTAAGTTCACAGAACATGATTGTTGTAGGTGGACCTTGTGTTAACACTGTTGCAGCTGAATTAATGGGTAATCCTAGTGATTGTGCAGAAGGATACACTCCAGGTGTTGCAAACGTTAAGTTGTTTGAAAACGGAGACAGTGTAGCTATGTTAGTAGCAGGTTACAGTGGAGCTGATACAAGACTAGCTGGACGTGTACTTGCACACAGATGGGACGAAATGTCAGGTGAAGAAGTAGCAATTGAAGGTAGCACATATAGTGATGCAACAATTGGTGAGCCTTCAGAAGCAATGGCTGAAGAAGAATCTACTGAAGAAGCTGCTGACGAAACTACTGAAACAACAGAATAGGGTCTTTGACCTTAATTTTTTCTTTTTTTCTTTTTTTAATAATGTTTGAATATTTCTAAGTGCTTTAATAAGGGAGGTTAGAGGATATTTTTTTGAGAATTCGGCTCTGTAGAAACCTTCAAACAGGGCGAAGCTGAAGAAGCTATTCTTCGCGTTTGTTCGTACCTCACTCAGGTCGAATGATTAATCTCTAATGAAGATGGTCTCTTTCTGCAAAGGCGCCCCTGAGAGGGTTTCTACAGAGCCTGAGAATTGATGCTGGGTACTTAAGCTGGCATTTATGGAAAAATCATTTTCCAGACGCTGAATTTTAGCAAATTCATCATTTTGCGATTTTATAATAAAAGTCCTATGGCGCTTGGCCAGACTTACCGCAGGTCTAAACAACTACGCAATAATTTTTGTTCTATTTCATGAACAAAAATGCTTGTTGTTGGTGTAATCTCATAATGTAATTGCCAGTGAGGAGGCAAGCGCGCCAAAGACTTTTACCAATTATCGCAAAAGACCAGAACAAAGACCCAGCATCTGAGAATTCATAACGCTTATATAGATAATTTCTAGTGTTTTTTTATGAAATTAAAAGAGTTTGAAGGGAAGAAATTGTTTTCTTTGTGTGGGATAAATGCTAGTTCTGGTATTTTGGTTAAGAGTGTTGAAGAAATAGACTCAAAATTGGCTTCTGAAAAGGTTTATGTGGCTAAAGTACAAACTTTGCAAGGTGGACGTGGCAAAAAAGGTGGCGTAGAAGTAGTTAATTTGCTTGAAAAGGCAAAGGATTTTGTTCAAAAGTGGCTTGGTAAAGAGTTTGGATCTGAGATTGTTAATGAGATCTTGTTTGATGAGAAGGTTGAAATTGAGAAAGAGCTTTATTTAGGAGTGCTTTTTGATCGTAGTTTAAATTGTCCAGTTTTGATTGTTTCTTTATCTGGTGGAGTGGAAATTGAAGAGCTTGAGAGTGATAGGCCTGAAGCAATTTTGAAAGTTCCAATAAATTATGTAGAAGGATTAGGTGATTTAGTTGTTGCAAAAGTAAAGGAATTTGTTAAGGATGGTTTAAGTGAATCTGTTGTAGATGAATTATTAGAAGTAGTTAGGAAAGTCTATGATTGTTTTGTTAAGTATGATCTTCGAATGGTGGAAATAAATCCGTTAGTTGTTGATGCTTCTGGGAGCCTTGTTGCTGTTGATGCTGTTTGTGTGTTTGATGATGATGCTCGTTTTAGATGGGAGAAAAAGCTTGCTGAGGAAGGAGTGGAATTTGGTGAAAGAACTGGACTTAGAGAAGCTAGTGAACGAGAGAAAAGAGCAGCTTTGATAGATAAAGATGATTATCGTGGGGTTGCTGGAAAGACTTTTTTGGATCTGCCGGGTGATATTGCACTTTTGACTAGTGGTGGAGGAGCAAGTATGACAATAGCAGATACAATTATTGGGCTTGGTGGTGAACTTGCTAATTTTACTGAATATAGTGGAAATCCTCCTCGTGAAAAGGTTGAGAAGTTGACACGAATTGTGCTTGATCGTTCTGGGCTTTCTGGACTTTTGATTGCAGGAGTAGTTGCTAATTTTACAGATATTAAAGAGACATTATCTGGAGTGCTTGATGTACTTGTTGAAGTTAAGCCTAAATTTCCAATAGTTATTCGTCGGGCTGGACCTAATGATGTTTTGGCTAAAGAAATGATGCTTTTAGCAGCTCGTGAGAATGGGCTTGATATTCATTATTATGGTGAGGAAATATCACTTAGTGAAGCAGCTGTTAAGATTGTAGAATTGTCTAAGGTTTATAAAGCAAAAAGATTGGAGAGTGGTGATTAATGGCTATACTTATCGACGAGAAAAGTAGATATTTGATTCAAGGGATTACAGGAAAACAAGGTAGCAAGTGTTGTGCTAGAATGTTGGAATTTGGATCACTTCTTGTTGCAGGAGTTACTCCAGGAAAAGGAGGGCAGGAAGTTGATGGAGTGCCAGTGTTTAATTCAGTTCAAGAGGCTATTAATTTTGTAGGGGCAATTGATTGTAGTGTTGTAATGGTGCCGCCACGTTTTGTTAAGTCTGCTGTGAGTGAAGCTGTGAATTCTGGAATTAAGTTGGTCAATATCATTAGTGAAAATGTGCCAGTACATGATATGGCTTATTGTTTGTCTCTTGCAAAATCAAAGGGAGTGATGATTGTTGGAGCTACTTCTGCAGGTGTTTTTAGTGTTGGTAAAAGTAAATGTGGGCCAATTGCTTCAGGAAAAAGTTCTATTTGTTATAATAATAGTTCAGATGCGAATTTTAGTGGGAATGGGACTAATGTTGGGATAATTAGTCGAAGTGGAGGGATGTCTAGTGAGACTTCACTTGTTTTGTCTTCTGCTGGGATTGGGCAGAGTACTGTTGTGTCAATTGGAAGTGATATTTTAATGGGAACTAGTTATTTAGATCTTATTGAACTGTTTGAAAAAGATGAAGAAACTGATGGGATTGTGCTTTTTGGAGAGATAGGTGGTCCGTTTGAAGAGGATTTATCTGAGTATTTGATTAATAGGAAGGATAGAGGGGAGGCTTTTTCTAAACCAATAGTGGCTTTTGTGTCTGGGGATTTTGCTGAAGGGTTTTCAGATGTTAGCTTAGGGCATGCAGGAGCAATAATTGAATCTGGGAAAGGAAGTAAAGAATTTAAGGTAAAGGCTTTAAAAGAAGCAGGGGTTATTGTAGCTAAAGTGCATCATGAAGTTGGGCAATTAATGAAAAAAGTGCTAGAAACTTAATTGGTTTATAAAGCAGTAAAATAAATCAAAGAAAAAGAAGGAAAATGTGGAGATGATTATTAATGAAGTATCAAACAAAAATATCGAAAATGAAGGCATTTGATGATGGTCCTATGCATACTATTCATGGAGAAAAACTTAGTGACCTAATTGGAGAGATGAGTTTTAGTTCAGGGATTTTCTTTTTGCTTAGTGGACGTAAGCCAAATGAAGTTGAAGCTAAATTGTTTGATGCAATGCTGCTTTCTGTAATTGATCATGGGATGGGAACTCCGTCATCTATGGCAACAAGGTTTGTAGCATCAGGTAGAACTGGTTTAAGTAGCGCAGTTGCTGCAGGAATGCTTTCTATTGGGAATTATCATGGTGGGGCTATGGAAAAAGCAATGGAACAGTATGCTGAATTTGATGCAATTGATTCAGAAGAAGAGAAGAAAGCTGTTGTTTTAGAATTAGTGCGTGAGAAAAAAGTGATTTATGGTTTTGGACATAAGGTCTATAAGAATGGTGATCCAAGGGTGAGGGAACTTTTAGATTTAGTAAGTGAATTAGGATATGAGTCTAAACATTTGTATATTAAAGATTTAATTGAAGGGGCTTTTTCTGAAGTTAAAGGAAAAGTGATTCATATGAATGTAGATGGATTGATTGCTTTAATGCTGCTTGATTTTGGATTTGATAGTAAGTTGTCTCAAGGAATATTTTTGATTGGACGTAGTGCAGGACTTGTAGCACAGGCACATGAAGAAATTGTTACTGAGAAAGCTGTGCGTCGGGTTCCAGAAGAAATGATTGAGGAAAAGGATGAGTAAATATAGGTATATGAGAATATTTTTTTATTTTGATTTAAATATTAAATAAAATGGTTGATATGTATTTGATAATATTGGTTATTTTTACTTTCTTACTTAGTTTTAGCGCTGTATATTTTTGGATCGGACGTGCAAAAGTTGCTAAAATGTGTGGCAAAGATGTACATAAATTAGATGGAAGAATAGTGGCTGAAATGGGAGGCTTACCTGTTGTATTTTCATTTTTAGTTGGAGCATTTTTGTTTGTGGCTGTTCGAGTATTTTTGTTTTTAAGTGATAAATTTGTAGGAGCAGTATTTGCTATTGTACTTTGTGTATTAATTGCAGCAGTTATAGGGATTGTAGATGATATTCTTGGTTGGAAAATTGGTTTGCGACAGTGGCAAAAACCACTTTTGGCATTACTTTGTGCGTTTCCTGTAATGGCAGTTGATGCTGGGGTTCGTGTGATGAGTATACCTTTTATTGGAGCAGTGGATTTAGGACTTTTGTATCCGTTTTTTGTGATTCCAGCAGTTATTGTGGTAGCATCTAATGCAAGTAATATGATTGCTGGTTTTAATGGTCTTGAGTCTGGACTTAGTTTGATTATGACTTTTACACTTGGATATTATGCATTTATTTCTGGTGCAACTATTTATGCATATCTTTGTGCATTGTTTTTTGTGAGTGTGCTTGGGTTTTGGGTGTTTAATAAATATCCTGCACGTGTTTTTCCAGGAGATACATTTACATATTCAAGTGGGGCTTTTTTAGGAGCTATAGCAATATTTGCAGATTTAGAGAAGGTTTTAGTGATTTTGTTTATACCATTTGCAATAGAGTTTTTTTTGAAATTGCGAGGTCGGTTTAAAAAGGAAAGTTTTGGGAAATTGCTTGAGGATGGTAGTTTAGATCGAAGGTATGAGAAGTTTTATGGACTTGAACATATTGCTATTTATATATTGAGAAAATTGTTTGCTAAGGCAAGTGAGAGAGGAGTAGTTTATGTATTGTATTTGTTTATGCTCTGTTTTGTAGGGCTTACTTTTGTAATTTAGGAGAGAAATATTATGTTGAAAGGAAAGAGAGTTGTGGCGATTGTACCAGCGTACAATGAGGAGAAGCATATAAGCCAGGTTGTTGAGTTGACAAAAAAATATGTTGATTTAGTTGTAGTTGTAGATGATGGTTCTAGTGATAAGACTGTTGATGTTGCCCGTGGTGCTGGAGCAGATGTGGTGCTTTCTCATGCAATGAATGCTGGAAAGGGAGTTGGACTTTATACAGGGTTTTTGTATGCTGAAAAGATTGGGGCTGATGTGGTAGTGACGCTTGATGCTGATATGCAACATGATCCTGCTCGGATTCCGGATTTTGTTGATAAAATTGTGAATGAAGGAATGGATATTGTAGTGGGAGCTCGTCGTAAGAGTAGTCGGATGCCTTTTGTGTATAGATTTGGAAATTATGTGTTAAATACTACTTTTGTATTGCTTTTTGGTGAGAAAATAAGTGATACTCAATCTGGATATAGGGCTTTTGGTAAGGGGGTTTTTTCTAAGATTGCTTGGAGGAGTTCAGGATATGTAGTGGAAACAGAAATGTTGGCTCGTGCTTGTGCTAAGAGACTTAAGATAGGGGAATTGACTATTGCAAATACGTATCATAATAAATATAAAGGGACAACTATATTCGATGGTATACGTATATTTATAAAGATGTTATCTTGGAGAATATTTTAGTTTATTATGATGTTGTGTGGTTATTTGAGAGATAGATATATTTGAGGATTTTTTATGGCGATATTTTTACAAATTATTGGAGCATTTTTTAGTGCATTTATGCTTTATATCTGTTTTACGCATTATAAACGTGGAGAGTTTAAATTAGGAGATATTTTTCTTTGGGGAATTCTTTGGGTAGTGCTTTTACTCTTGGTTTTGTTCCCTAATAGATACGAATTGTTGTTTGGTGCTTTAAAAATACAAGGAGCTTTACAATTTATTATGATTGTGAGTATTGGGGTCCTTTATACCATAAGCTTTTTTAGTTACACTAGATCGCGACGTAATGAATTACGATTACAACGATTAATAAGCAAATTAGCGGTAGAAGAATATGGTGGAAAAGCAGGAAAAATTAGTGTTGGAAGCAAAGAAGTTTCAGGAAATGCAAGTGAAGGAAGTAAAGGAAAAGGTTCAGTTGACTCAGGAGCAGCTAGAGAAGTTGCAGATAATGACAGTGGATCTAGAGAGTGATCTAGGAGCTGATTTAGATGAAGTTTTTCATGAAGTTTTGCCTCGATTATTAGATTTATTTGATAAATATGATATTAAGGCTACATTTTTTGTAGTTAGTAGTTTATTGTCTGTTTATTCTGCGGAGATTAATTCTATCAAATTGAGAGGACATGAAATTGCATCACATTCAAGGTCACATTCGTTTTTAAATATGAATAATAGTCATGAAGAGATCTTTGGTTCGATTCGAGATTTTAGGTTGTTTGGAATTGATGTAAAAGGGTTTAGAGCTCCAGGATATGTGACAGTTTCTTCAGGGAAGCATTTGGATATGGTTAAAAGTGCAGGATATTTGTATGATTCTTCCTTTGCTAGTTATTTGCCGTTTAGATACAATCGTAGGTTGTTTTCTGAGAAGGTACATAACTGTCGTAATGATGTGATTGAGTTGCCTATGCCTCGTTTAATTTGGCCATCTGGGCTTAATGGACTTTCTTATTTGAAACTGTTTTATCCGTTTTCGTTTCTTTTTGGTTTTCGTTATATGTTTTATTTACATCCGTGGGAGTTTAT
This sequence comes from uncultured Methanosarcinales archaeon, assembly GCA_964527395.1. Taxonomy (GTDB): domain Archaea; phylum Nanobdellota; class Nanobdellia; order Woesearchaeales; family GW2011-AR9. Next base: position 3,408 of record CAZGQD010000002.1, on the reverse strand, counting down.
TTCATCTTCTAAGTTGAAAGCGAGAGGTTTTTTTGAAAATATTGTAGCTTTTAGATGTGGAGATTTCGCATGGAGAGTGTTTTGTAGGTATTTGAAAAGAAGTAGGAAGAAAGGAGTTAAGTGGGTGAGTGCTAAAGAGTATTTGGAGCATAAGGGTTTTGTTGGTGAAGAGTGATTTAAGTTGCTTTATAAACCAAGTTCTTTTCTAAGTCTCATACCAATATATTTTGTTAGTTTAGTTGGGATCTTTTGCCAAACTTTTGCTGCTAGTTTGAAGATTCCAGCTTCTTTTTGATCTTTTGTTTCTATGGTTTTTTGTTTCAGTGGGAGATAAAAGTTAGGAAAATTGTTTATAATTACTCCCCATTTGCGTTTGTATTCTAGGTGTCCTGAACCTTCTCTGACTGTTCCGAAATCAAAATGAGTTATGTTGTTCTTTGTAGACCATTCTATGAAATTCCAATGTGCTAAGTCTCCAGGTCTGAATTGTTTGTATTTTTTGTTAGTAAGAGCAGTTGTGATATGAACTTTGTTGTTGGTGATGAAGCCTAGAAGAGCGGATGTTAGGACTAGATTGCTGTTTTTGTTGTTTGTTTCTTTAGATTCATTTGAAGCTTGATCTTTGTTTTTGTCAATGAAAGTGCCGAAGATCTTGCCATTATCTTTTGGAAATTCTTTTTGAATGTCCAAACCTTTGCTCTGTACCTTGCAAAGTTTCTCTTGGAACATAGTAAAGAAGTTGTGAAAATATTTTTTTGAATAAGGAGGAGTTCCGAAGGATTTCATATTGTCTAAATAAAGGTTGTAGAATTGATCTAGGTCAGCTATGGTTAATTCTTTGCTAATTAGGTGTTTTTTTGCCTTTTTGATGGCTTTTCTTTTAGCTTTTTGGATGTTTTTCCAAGTAGTTTCGCTTTTATCAGGATCATTTTGGTCAATTTTAATATATGCTCTTTTGTAAGGGAGTTTTTTGATAAGAGTTTTTGTGTTCTCTGGGTTGTTTTCTTTGTCAATTGCACCTCTGATCTCTAGGAATTGGAAGCTGTCTTTGTAATTTTTTTTAATGTGTTCAAGGATTTTAGGGATATGTTCTTTTTTTCCTAAGAAGCCTCCATATTCTTGATAGGCTGAAGAAATGATTTTGTTGCCGAAAATCTTGCTTTTTATAACTGTGAGTGGAAGGATTGTTTCAATTTTGTTTGTATTTGTGTTTTTTGCTGTTATGAATAGCTGTCTATTATCTTTGTCGTTTTTAAGATTGAATGAATCTTGGATGAATTGTTGCCAGGAGTTTGTGTGGTATAGGAAATGGTTTTGGTTGTGTAAGGATTTATTTGGTATTTTGTCAGTTTCTTCTATGACAAGATGAAATCTCTTTCCAGTGGAATCAGAACAAATAGAGTTGTTTTTTTGCATGAGAATAGATTTTGTGGAATTTGTTTATAAATTGTATGAATGTTTAAGTTTCCATAAGATTTAAAAGTAGTTTTGATTAAATTATTTTTATTGAAATGAGGTGATTAATATTAAAAGAGCATTATTTGTAGGAAGATGGACGCCATTCCATAATGGACATTTAGAAATTATGAAGGAAAAGATTGAGAAAAAAATTCCTTTATTGATTTTGATAAGAGATACACCATATGATTTATATTCAGTGGTTGTTAGGAAAGAAATGATTGAACGAACTCTTACTGAAATGGGAGTTGATGCTAAAGTGGAAATAATTGAAGATATTGAAAGTGTTAATTGGGGAAGAGGAGTAGGTTATGAGGTAAATGAGATCTCAGTTTCTTCAGATGTAGCTGCTGTGAGTGCAACTAAGATTAGAGAGCTTATTAGTAAGAAAGATGATGCTTGGAAAGAGATGGTTCCAAAAGGGACTAGAGAAGTTTTAGAAAAATATCATATCTCTTGATTTTGATAATTTTTTTTGATATTTTAGGGGTTTTAAAATGAAAGAAAATATTTTTTCTGTTAAGAGTTTAGTAACTGTAAGTGAAAGAGCTTGTGCAAAACCAAGAGAAAAAGCGAATGTTATTTGGATAACTGGATTTTCAGGAAGTGGAAAATCAACTTTATCATTCTTATTAGAGAAAAAATTGATAGAAATGAATGTTTTGGCTATAGCTTTAGATGGAGATAATGTTAGAAGTGGACTTTGTTCAAATTTAAGATTTTCTGCTGAAGATAGAAGTGAAAATTTACGTAGAGTGATGCATGTAGCTTCATTGTTTCAAAAAGCTGGAGTTACTGTATTGGTTAGTTTTATTAGTCCTTATAAAAAGGATAGGAATTTGGCTCGTAGTCTTATTGGAGAAGGTTTTGTAGAGGTTTTTGTTAATTGTCCTTTGTCAGTTTGTGAAGAACGTGATGTGAAGGGGTTATATGCAAAAGCAAGAGCAGGAGAGATATCTGATTTTACAGGGATTAGTGCACCTTATGAAAAGCCAGAAAGTCCAGATGTAGTAATTTGTTCGAATATTGAAAGTAAGGAAGAATCAGTGGATAAGGTTTTATCACATATTGATTTTATTTAGAACTTTTTTTAGTTTTTTGATGTTTTTTTTGTTTCTATAAAGAGCAAAAGCTAGATGATTTTCTGTTGTTTCTTTTGCTTTTTTGAAGGATTTGTTAAGGTGATTTTGAGTAGAGTTGTCTTGATTTGGCTTGTTTTTTGCTAAGAATTTGAATGAAGACATTTTTAGGAGTTCTATACCGTGTTTTTTTGCTTTATTTTGGATGTTTTTTGAGTCTTTTTTGTTTAGGAAATAGTAAAGACAAGCATCTGTGGTGTTTTTATTGGTTAGCAGTTTGTAATTGTTTTGTCTGTTTAGCAGTATTTTATGATATCTTTTCGCTTGGAAGTAAATTACGTTCTTAATGAAATATGGGCAACTGTAGTTAAGTGAGGGATATGATTTTGCTTTATTATTTGTTTTTTTAATTAATTTGTTTGTGATGGGAAAGATAAGTGGATTTAGAATAATAGGAGCTATGATACTTTTTGCTATTGATTTTAATGTTTCTGAAAATTTGGCTTTTTTTAGTTTTTCTAGATTTGTTAATTTGTTGTTTGTAGCAATTATACCGCCAGTGAAAGCTATGTTTTTGCTGATTCCAAAAGAATATATGGCATAATCTGCGTAGTGACCAGCTAAAATATTATTTTGAGTAGCTCCTAAAGCTTGAGCACAGTCTTCTATGAGAATAATATTATTTTTTTTGCAGATATTTGCGATTTGTTTTAATTGTTTTGGAAGGTAACCGAAGTTGTAGCATAAAATTAAGGCATCTGGTTTGCTATTTTTATTTTTGAGTTGTTTTTTGAGGCTTTCTTTTATATCTTTTAAGGTGGTTGTGATGCCAGAATCGTAATAAATTATGTTGTAATTGGCTCTGATTGCT
>CAZGQD010000001.1:0-103719 GCA_964527395.1 uncultured Methanosarcinales archaeon | reverse complement strand
AAAGAGTCCCCCCTCCCGGATTCGAACCGGGGATCTCTCGGTAACGGCTGATCTATAATCATAACATGCCGTTAGGACATTGCTATATAGATTTCTACAGCCGAGCGTTCTACCACTGAACTAAGGAGGGATGAATAACTCCAATTAACCTTCTCTGAGCCCACCAGTCATTTATAAAACTTAGCTTTCTCAAAACACGAATCATTTAAATCTAGAATCAAAAGAAAAAACACAACCTAGCCAAAATCGGCACATTTATATACCAAAAAATAAGCATTCCAATAACGAAATTCCAAAGATTACAATCTAAAAGAGAGGATACAATAAGATGGCAAAAAGAAAAACAACTAAAAAAAAGAGTTCTACTAAGAAAAAAACTACTAAAAAAAAAGCTGCTACTAAGAAAAGATCAGCTAAAAAATCAAGTTCTAAGAAAAAAGCACCTAAAAGAGCTCCAGCTAGGAAAAAGGCAGTAAAAAGATCAAGTTCTAGAGCAAAAAGACCAAAAGCTAGAACTATTGGACCAAGAGGACCAGCAATTATTGCTCCAAAAAAATCCAAAATGATCTCCAGAGACACATTTTTACTAGCAATCGCAGCAATTATCGCAATTGTAATCATAGTATTATTAGTAATCTAAATCAATTTTTTTTTCTTTATTTTCAACTAATTTGACAACAAAAACACAAAAAAAGCCATTAACTTTAGAAAACTTTATAAAGGGAATAATTCCCTCCGACAAATTGTGGTCCTTGCAAACTTTCACTCATTTCTTTAAGCATTAAAAAGCTAAGAATAGTGTGAACAATGCGAGGTGATGCCTTGGTAGTGTAGTGGTTATCATGGGGCCCTGTCGAGGCCCCGACCCGGGTTCGATTCCCGGCCAGGGCGCTTTCACAACTATAAAAATCATTTGAATCATATATGACTCCAAATGAATCCTAAAAAAGAGCGAGGAAATGAGGTGGGCTGGTAGCTCAGCTTGGTAGAGCACTTGACTTTTAAGCACTAAAAAGTCAAAGATATCAAGTGGTCGCGGGTTCAAATCCCGTCCGGCCCGCTATTTTCCACACAAAACAAACAAAACTATAACAAAATGGTAGAAAACATACAGGCATTAACTCCTCTTCAAGAAAAGCTTTCAAGTGAAGAGAAAAAAGAGTTCTTAAACAACTTAGCAATAAGTCAAACTGACCTTCCAAAAATCTTCGCTTCAGACCCAGCTATTGCTCATCTAAGCCCGATTTCTGGAGACATCATCAAGATCACAAGAGAATCAAAAAGTGCTAAAGAAAGCTATTATTACAGAATTGTTATCAACTAAATTAATACGTCACTCAATAAGCAAAATATAATACAATAAACCCCAGTATAAACTATATAAGGATCAAACAAAATGGACACATCAATACTTATGCAAAAATACTTCGAAGAGAAGAAATTTGTCGAAAGTAGTATCAGATCATTCAACAACTTCATCGACTTTGGCTTAAAAAACGTAATTGAAGAAAACAAAGAAGCTGAACCAAGCATCATTCCTCACAATATTGAATCATTCAAAATCAGGTTTGGTAAAATTTCTGTAGGTAAACCTCGAATTATTGAAGCTGACGGATCTAAAAGACCAATTTTCCCAACAGAAGCAAGACTTAGAAAAATTTCATATTCTGCGCCAATTTACTTAGAGATTAGCTCATACATCAACGATGTTCAAAGAGAAAATTTCACAACAGAGATTGGTAAATTACCTATTATGCTTAGAAGTAAATACTGTAACCTTCATGGTTTAAATAAAGAAGACTTAATCAAAAAAGGTGAAGATCCTACAGATCCAGGTGGATACTTCATTATCAACGGAACTGAAAGAGTTCTAGTAACCATTGAAGACTTAGCTGAAAACAACTTCCTTGTAGAAAAAGGTAAAAAGAAAAACATGGTTGGAAGAATCTTCTCAACTAATGGATCATACAAAATCCCTCACCAACTTGAAGTTAATAAAGAAGGAATCATCTCTATTTCATTTACCAGGATGAAAGAAATTCCTGTAGTTGTTCTTCTAAAAGCAATTGGTATGCTTAAAGACGAAGAAATCATGAAAGAAATCTCTGCAGACAAATCATACGATGAAGTCTTACTAAATTTATTCGAATTCGCTGACATTAAAGATCAAGAAGATGCTATTGACTATTTAGCAAGAAAATCAGGATTTACTCAAATTAGAGAAATTAGAGTTGAAAGGGCAAGAGACATGGTCGATAAATTCTTGTTACCTCATTTAGGAAGAGACAAAAACTCTAGAAAAGAAAAAGCAATCAATCTTTGTAAAATGGTTAAAAAATTAGTAATGGTCTCACGTGGAGAACTAGTTACAGACGACAAAGACCATTACATGAACAAAAGATTAAGACTTAGTGGAGACTTATTAGTAGATCTGTTCCAGGTGAATTTCAAACTATTAATTAATGACATTTTATACAACTTTCAAAGAATCATTAAAAGAGGGAAATTACCTTCCATCAAAGTAATTATCCGTGACAAACTCTTAACTGCTAGAATTTATTCATCTATGGCAACAGGGGAATGGGTTGGTGGACGACAAGGAGTATCTCAAAGAATTGATAGACTTAACTTCCTTGCTATGATTTCGCACTTACAAAAGGTCAACTCACCATTATCTAGTTCCCAAGAGAATTTCGAAGCTAGAGCTCTTCACTGTACCCACATTGGGAGATTATGTCCTATTGAAACTCCGGAAGGAACCAACATTGGTCTTAGAAAAAATTTAGCTATGCTTTGTTCAATTTCACAAAACATTGATGAAACAAAACTAAAAGAGAAACTAGATGAATTAGGAGTAAAAGAAGCATCCTATTAACAATAAATTAACATTATACAACAAAAAACAATAATACTAAATCACTCAAAAAAAACAACAAATATAATTATCAAAGGCAAAAAACATGGCAACTGAAGTATACTTAAACCGTAAATTCATTGGAACTATTGCTGATCCTAAAGATTTCGCTGAAAATTTCAAAGATCAACGAAGAAAAGGACAAATTCCTCAAGAAGCAAGCATCTATTTTAACGAGGCAGCTAAAGAAGTTCACATTAACACTCAAAAAGGAAGAGCTCTAAGACCTCTGATTGTTGTTAAAGAATCTAAACCTTTAATTAATGAAAAACACATCGAACAATTAAAAGCAGGAGAGATTACTTGGGATGATTTAGTTCATGGTGGAGTTATTGAATACTTAGATGCAGCAGAAGAAGAAAATGCTCTTGTTGCTTACGATGAAGAAAATTTAACCAAAGACCATACTCATTTAGAAGTTTCAAAAAGTTCAATTGCTAGTATTACTACTTCATTAGTTCCATTTGGAAACTTTAACGCTTCATCAAGACTGATTATTGGAAGTAAAAACCAAAAACAAGCTGTTGGTTACTATGCTGCAAACTACCATATTAGAATGGACATGGATTCTAATATCATGCATTACCCGCAATTCCCTCTTGTAAAAACTAAAGTTCACTCTATTAGTAACTATGACGAGCACCCTGCAGGACAAAACGTAGTTGTTGCAATCATGTCTTACAAAGGTTATAACATGGAGGATGGAGTTATTCTAAACGAGTCATCTATTCAAAGAGGTCTAGCAAGATCAACTTATTTTAAACCAGTTTCCGCAGAACTCTTAAGATATAGTGGTGGATTAACTGACGATCTAGAAATCCCTGATAAAGAAACTAAGGGTTACCGAACAGAAAAACAATACAAATCTCTTGAAGGTGATGGAATCATACATCCTGAAGCAAAACTAAGTGAAGGCGACGTTGTAATTGGTAGAACCAGTCCTCCAAGATTCTTAAACAGTCTTGACGAATATAACTTATCTTCTGGTGTTAGAAGAGAATCAAGTATCGCATTAAAACACGGTGAAAGTGGTATAGCTGACTTCGTAACTATTACAGAAAGTGAAGAAGGTAACAAATTAATTCAAGTTAGACTAAGATCAGAAAGAAAACCTGAAATTGGAGATAAATTTACATCACGTCACGGTCAAAAAGGAGTTGTAGGTGTATTAGTTCCTTCTCCAGATTTACCTTTCTCAAGTTCAGGGACCTCACCTGACTTAATTTTCACTCCACATGGGGTATCATCAAGAATGACTGTATCTCACTTATTAGAATTATTAGGTGGTAAAGTTGCAGCTATGACTGGAAGATACGTTGACGGAACTTTATTTGATTCAGAAAAAGAAGAAGACTTAAGAAAAGATTTAGCAAACTTAGGTTTCAAAGAAGATTCAACTGAAGTTATGTACGACGGTATCACTGGTAAAAGAATGGTTGCTAGAATCTACATTGGTAACATGTATTATCTAAGACTAAAACACATGGTTGCAAACAAAATGCAATCTCGTGCAAGAGGCCCTATCCAACTTCTAACAAGACAACCTACTGAAGGTAAGGCTAGAGAAGGTGGTCTAAGATTAGGAGAGATGGAGAAAGATACATTCATCGCTCACGGAGCAACTCTTCTATTAAAAGAACGTTTCGACTCAGATAAAACAGCTATTCCTGTTTGTACTAAATCTGGATTGATTGGTTTCTACGATGGAAGATCAAAAACTCTAAAATCTCCAATCTATGGTGAAGACTCAAACATTGCTTACGTTGAGATGAGTTATGCATTCAAACTATTACTTAACGAATTAATGTCACTAGGTATTTATCCAAAGCTAGAATTAGCAGACAAATTTTAATTTATTTTTATTAACCAATAAAACAAAGAAAAAATATCAAAAAACAGTAACTAACAATATCACTATAAAAACAAAAAATAACAACAATCACAATAAAAAGAAAAAAGGCTACAAACATGAAACCAACATTCATTTCCAAAAAAATCGGCGCAATCAGATTTGGTATTTTATCTCCAAAGATGATCAAACAGATGGCTGCTGCTAAGATTGTAACTCCAGAACTATACGATAGAGAAGGGTACCCTGTAGACGGTGGTCTAATGGACACAAGGTTAGGTGTTATTGACCCTGGACTTGTTTGTAGAACTGACGGTTTAAGATTAAAAGATTCATTAGGTCATTACGGTTACATAGAATTAGCTAGGCCTGTAGTTCACATTAAATTTATCCGAAAAATTTACGATTTTCTAAGATGTACTTGTAAAAACTGTGGAAGAGTTTTAATCCCTGAAGAAAAAATCGAAAAAGAGATCCAAGTAATTCAACAAGTTGGTGAAGAACAAAACGTTGACGCCCAAGCTAGAAAAGTAAGAGACGTTGTGAAAAAATTCACTGGTAAAGGTAAATGCCCACATTGTTCAACAAAACAAGAAAAAATCAGATTAGAAAAACCATACTCATTTTACGAAGGTGACCAAAAACTATCTTCAATCGAAATTAGAGCATGGTTAGAAAAAATTCCTAACGAAGACTTAGAAATCTTTGGTATGAATCCTGAAACAATTAGACCAGAATGGATGATTGTAACAGTACTTCAAATCCCTCCTGCAACTATGAGGCCAAGTATCACTCTAGAAAGCGGAGAAAGAAGTGAAGATGACTTAACTCACAAATTAGGCGACGTTGTTAGAATTAACCAAAGATTATTCGAAAATATCAACGCAGGAGCTCCTGAAATAATTATTGAAGATTTATGGGACCTTTTACAATATCACGTTACAACTTATTTCGATAACGGAGTTGCACAACTACCTCCAGCACGTCACAGAGGTGGTCAAGTACTAAAAACTCTTGTTGCTAGAATCAAAAGTAAAGAAGGTAGAATCCGGAACAATCTTGCTGGTAAACGTGTAGACTTCTCAGCTAGAACTGTTATTAGTCCTGACCCTTTAATTGATCTTAATGAAGTAGGAGTTCCAAAAAAGATGGCTATGCATTTAACCATCCCTGAAAGAGTTACAGAATGGAACAAAGAACATTTAATCAAATTCATTAAAAACGGTCCCAAAAAATATCCTGGAGCTAATTATATCATAAGGCCTGATGGAAAAAGAAAAGCTATTGCTGACATTACCACAGAAGAGATCTTAGAAGAATTAGAAGAAGGATATCTTGTAGAAAGACACTTAATGGATGGAGATGTTGCTCTATTCAACCGTCAACCATCCCTACACAGAATGAGTATGATGTGTCACAGAATCAAAGTTCTACCAGGTAAAACATTCAGACTAAACCCTGCTGTATGTAACCCTTATAACGCAGACTTTGACGGTGACGAGATGAACCTGCACGTACCTCAAACAGAAGAAGCTAGAACTGAAGCAGAAGTACTTATGCTTGTACAAACTCAAATTATCAGTCCAAAAGACGGTTTAAGCGTTGTAGGTTGTATCCATGATGCAATAACTGGAAACTACTTATTAACTAAAGAATTAGTCTTAAACAGAGCTGAAGCAATAGACATCCTTTACAGTTGTGGTATGACAAACTTCTCAAATCTAAAAAAGAAAGAAAAACTTGACGGAAAAGAAGTCTTCTCAGCACTTCTACCAATAGATTTCACTTTCTTTGGTAAAGATAAGAGTGGAAACGAAGTTAAAATCATTAATGGTCAACTTAAATCTGGTTTAATGGATAAAGCAAACCTAGGTGACGGTTCAGGTTTAATGCTTAGAAACTTATTCTCTCAATACGGAGCAGACTTCACAGCAGACTTACTAGGAAAAATATCTAAATTAGGTATCGCAATCCTTCTTAGACGTGGATTCACAATGGGAATTAGTGATCTTGATTTAATGCCAGGTACAAACAAGCAAGTTAAACAAATCATTCAAGATTCAGAAGATAAAGCATTAAACTTAATTGATGAATTCAACGCAGGAAAACTAAAAGCTCTTCCTGGAAGAACTGTCCAAGAGACTCTTGAATTAAGACTACTAGAAACTCTTAACAAAGCAAGGAACAAATCAGGAGAAATTGCTATGAAACAAATCAGAGAAAACGCAGCTCTAGTTATGGCAAGGTCTGGAGCACGTGGTAACATCCTAAACATTGCTCAGATGTCCGCTATTACAGGTCAACAAGCTCTACGTGGAAAAAGAATCGATAAAGGTTTCAATAACAGAACTTTATCATATTTCCCTAAAAACGACATCTCTCCTAATGCAAGAGGTTTCATTAAAAACAGTTTCAAAAGTGGTCTAAACCCAGCAGAATTCTTTTTCGGAGCTATGACTGGTAGAGACGCTCTGATGGATACTGCTTTAAGAACACCTAAATCAGGTTACCTTTATAGAAGATTATCAAACGCAATGCAAGATTTAAAAGTTGAATACGACGGAACTGTAAGAGATGCAGCAAGTAAAATTATTCAATTCAAATACGGTGAAGACGGTTTAGACGTAGCAAAAACCAAAAAAGGTATTGTTGATGTTAAAGAGATCATTAAAACCGTAATGAACAAAGAAAAATAAACTTAATCAATACAAAAAATAACTATAATATAAACAAAATCATAGATCAAATCAATTGGAGAAAAAAAATGAAAAAAGAAATCCAGGCATTAATCGAAGAAACAAAAACTGAGCTTTCACCTAAAGTTGTTTCAGAATTACTAGAAAATATTCCTGACTCTGCTAGCAAAAAAGAAGTTCAAACTATCATTCAAAAAACAATAGATGCTTTTAATGCAACAAAAGTATCTCCTGGAGAATGTGTTGGACTAGTTAGTGCAGAGAGTATTGGAGAACCAGGAACTCAGATGACTTTAAACACCTTCCATTTTGCAGGAGTAGCAGAGATGAACGTAACTGTGGGTCTTCCAAGATTAATTGAAATCTTCGACGCTAGAAAACTTATCAAAACACCAATGATGGAAATCTACTTAAAAGAAGGCCAAGACAGCCTTGAAAAAGTAAAAAACTTCACAATCAAAATTAAAGCTACATTTATAACAGAAGTTATCAACGATATTTCAATTGATATTTTAAACCAAAATCTTCTAATCACATTTGATGAGGGTATGTTAAAAGAACTTCAAGTAGAGAAAAAAGATGTATTCAAATTACTAAAAACAAAACTAAAATCATACACCATTTTAGAAACAGAAGATAGATCTGGTATCACTATTAATCCAAAAACTAGTAAAGCTGAAGATTTAAAAGAACTTTACGCTTTAAAAACCAAGCTAAAGAAACTAAAAATCAGAGGTTTAAAAGGTATCAAACAAGTTCTTCCCGTTGAAAGAAGTGGAAAATACATCATTTTAACATCTGGAACTAACTTAAAAGACATTTTAGAAATGGAAGAAGTTGATGCACTTAACACAACTACTAACGATATCCACAAAATTGCAGAAGTTTTAGGTATTGAAGCTGCTAGAGAAGCAATTATCAGCGAAACTCTAAAAGTTATTGATTCTCAAGGTCTAAACATTGATATTAGGCACATTATGCTTGTAGCTGACATTATGACTTCTTCAGGTGCTGTTAAAGGTATCACCAGGTTCGGAGTTGTTAGCGAAAAATCATCAGTTTTAGCAAGAGCAAGCTTCGAAACACCTGTTAAACACATCTTTTCAGCTTCCATGCGTGGAGAAACAGACTATTTAACTAGTGTAGTTGAGAATGTTATGATTAACCAACCAGTACCTTTAGGAACAGGTTTACCTAACTTAATCACAAAAATGAAATAAAGCTTTATAAAGGAGCAAGTGAAAAATAAAATTACAACACACATTAAATCAACAAAATTAAACACAATTTGAAATCAAAATTATATAAATAAAAGAGTAAATAACCATGGCAGACAAAATAGGCGAAAATGTTCAAGAAATCAAGAACAACATTACTGACAATAAAGCAATTATTGGAAAAAACAGTGTATTAAAAAGTTTAAAAGAAGGAAAATTAAACAAGGTTTTCTTAGCTAAAAACGCTCCAGCTGACTTAAAAGATGACGTTAGCTACTACTGTAAACTTCAGGATGTACCAATCATCACATTAGAAGAAGACAACGAAGAATTAGGTGTTATTTGTAAAAAGAACTTCTTTATTGCTATAATTGGAGCTACAGCATAATAAAAAACACAACTTCCATGATTTTCAACTATTTTTCACTTAATTTTCAAAAAAAATCAACAAAAAAAGAGATGGTTCTTAAAAAATGTCAAAACGTGTTAAATTAGACTTAGATTCTTTTGCTTATGCTTCAGTTGCTGGCAAAATCATGAAATTAACTCCAAAAGCTGTAATTGAAGGTGAAGACCAATTCTACATCATTGTCCCTATGGGCACAGTTGGCAAAGCTATTGGAAAAGGTGCGCAAAATATCAAAAAATTGAACCACAGGCTTAAAAAACGGGTCAAAATCATCGAATTTCACCCTCATGTTAAGACTTTCATCTCTAAAATCATTGCTCCACTTGAGGTTCAGAGCATTGAAGAGACAAATGACTCAATAATCATCAAAGATTCAAGCAAAAAAACAAAAAGTTTATTAATAGGGCACAGCGCAAAGAACTTAAAATTATTATCAAAAACAGTTGAACGCTTCTTTCAAAAAGAAGTCAAAATTGAATAAAACATTTATAAATAAAATCAAAAAAGGCGAAATAAAGAAAAGGAGAAAGCCAAAAATTAGTGAGGTTAAGTGCACAAAGTAAACGCACACTGCACCTCGCTCTTGAATTGGCGAAAGAATTCATGGCAAACAAATCACGTGGTCTAAACGCAGCAAAAAAGTTGCAAAAAAGACGTAAAAACTTCAAAATTGAGAACAAAACTCACTTAAAACGAAAATTCGACCCTCTTGCAGGTTCAGCTCAAGCTAAAGGTATTGTTCTAGAAAAAGTTCAAATTGAAGCTAAACAACCTAACTCAGCTATGAGAAAGTGTGCTAGAGTCCAATTAGTTAAAAATGGTAAACAAATCACTGCTTTTATGCCTGGTGACGGTGCTATGAAGCTAATCAACGAACACGATGAAGTTGTAGTTGAATGTATTGGTGGTAAAATGGGTCGTGCTAAAGGGGATATTCCTGGAGTTCGATGGCAAGTACTAAAGGTTAACGATCAAAGCTTAAGAGCTCTATTAGGCGGTAAGCTAGAGAAGGCAAGAAGATAAAGGTAATCATACGGATAATAAAAAAATGGCAGATACAGAAATCAAATTTTTCAACAGATGGGGAATCCAAGGCGTTACTATTCAAGATGCTGGACTCTCAAGATACATGACTATTGAACCAAGACTACTTCCTAAAACTGGAGCAAGATACGCTGGTAACAGATTCCACAAATCAGGAACTTCAATTGTTGAACGTTTGGCAGCAAAACTAATGAGTTCTGGTCACAAAAGTAAAAAACACCTTATTAGTTCAGGTCACAACACTGGTAAAAAGAATTCTGTTCTAAAAACCGTTGAAAAAGCTTTAGAAATCGTTGAAGCAACCTTAAAAGAAAACCCTATCAAAGTTCTTGTAAGAGCTATTGAAAACGCAGCTCCAAGAGAGGAAGTTATCGCTATCGAATATGGTGGAGCAAGATATCCTAAAGCTGTAGATGTAGCTCCTCAACGAAGAATAGATTTAGTTTTAAGACACATGACTCAGGGTTCTTACCAGAAATCTTTCAATAAAAAAACTAGCATTGCTCAAACTTTAGCAACTGAAATCATTAACGCTTCTAAAGGATCTTTAAGTTCAGCAGCTATTGCAAAAAAGCGTGACACAGAACGTCAAGCAGCTAGTAGTAAATAGATAGAATTTAATTATATTTTCTCTTATTTTTATTCAATCTTCTCTAATAAAACGCTCATATCTAAAAACAGTCCTAAAAACATTCGAAGCCCACCCAAACCATCTTTTGTCTCCTACAGAATCACATAGTATTTTCAAAGTATTAAGAGTCCTTCCATAAGTTCCCCCTTCAGATCCTTCAAAATATTCAGCAGGATATCCTTCAACTTCTATCATGAATTTTTTATATGCTTCTTGAAATCTAAGCGCTCCTTCAAAATCTCCAAAATAACCATATCCATTATAACAACTTCCATCAGTGATATATCCTATTTTTATTGAATGATTTGCAAATCTAACTGCTCCTCTCCTAATACGATCAAACATTTTATCTTTTAAAGAACTTAACTCATATCTAGAATCAAAAACACCAGTTGGAAAAGGCGCTGAACTCTTTAACTGATATCCTTCTCCCATTTCTTCAAGAAAAGCATCGCAAGCTTCTATTTGTTTCAATTTATCATAAATATCTTTAGCTCCCATCGCTGATCCTTCTTCCAAATCTACACCAGCTGCAGCCAAAGATAAAAAAGCCATATTTTGAGCTCTTGGTAATATATTTTCTCTAATCAATTGATCTATTGTTTTATCACTCATTTTTCTTTACTCCAACCATCAGAAACCACCTTACAAACTACCCTAAATCTCAAAATACATTAATTTATCCCAAAAAATATGGGAAAACATCCCAAAATTACCAAAAGATATTTATAATATGGTAAAATATTCCATTCTATGACGCTAGACAAAAAAGACAGAGCAATCTTAAAAGAATTGATGCGAGACAGCAGACAAACTACCAGTAAATTAAGTAAAAGACTCAATATGCCAATAACTACTATTCATAACAGAATTATGAAGCTCAGAAAAGAAAAAGTCATTCTCAATTACACTATTAATCCTGATTATGCTAAGCTTGGAACACCTATTTTTGCTTATATTGGTGTTTCTGTTGATTATTCTGCTGCTGGTCCAAATAAAAAGATCAAACAAGATGAAGTTGCTGCAAAAATCAAAAGAATCGAAGGTGTCCAAGAAGTCACAATCATGACTGGTGGAACAGATATCTTAGTAAAAGCCATAGCTGCAGATATCTTCTCTTTAAACAAGATTGTCACAGAAAAAATGAGAAATGTTCTTGGTGTAGACAAAACTCAAACATCTATAGTACTTCAAGAAGTTTAGCTAAAACATAGCTTCTAAAATTCTTTCTAGATTTGTTACAGGCAAAGAATGCGTCCCTTTTACCAACTTAAGATCACATCTACTACCACTCACCTGACTAAAAATAACAGTTCCTGCAACTGGTTTAACTAAATCATCATCTCTTCCATAAATCAGTAATAAATCATTCTCCAAAGCAGCTAATTGATCAAGAATATCCCACTTAGACATCTCCTGCCCACTGACAATATTTCTTTTTATTGCTTCAAAAGGTTGATTTACAATAGAAAGCCAAACATCAAACTCATTTTTTCCAACTAACTTAGATTGGTCTGGATACCTTCTCTTCCTTCCATTAACTAAATCAAAAGCTCCTGTAGCTAAACTCCCTAAATATTCTGAATACCTTAAAAATTTATTAAAAACTTCAAACATCGACTCATTCGCACTTGTCTCCGAAAATTTATAAGATCCACAAATACCTACTATTCTTCCTACATTTTCATTATTTGCTGCATAATCTACTGCTGGCATAAATCCCATACTATGTCCAACTATTTCAGGCCTCTGAATACCTTCCTTTTCAACAATTCTAGCTAAATCAGAACTATATTTCTCCAAAGCGAAATATTCTGCTTCTGCTGGACAAACTGAGAAACCTGTTCCTCTTGGATCAAAAACAACTGTAGAATAACCTCTCTGGTTAATTCCACTCTCTAATTCTAACAAAGAACTATGATTCATTGAAGCTCCTGGATGAAGCACTTTAAATCCCTTTGAATCCCTTCCTAAATAATTGATCCAATAGAATATATCTAATCCATCCTCTGCTTGTACAATTCCTACAGCATCTTTACTTTTCATCTAATACTCAAAAATCAAGCATATTTTTAATAGTTCACATAAAAAAACAAGCTCACTTAGAAATTATTTCTAAAAAATCTTTGGGATGAACAAATTTTATTCCTCTAAACTCTTCCAAAACCAACAAATGCTTATCTTGACTTACTACATATTCTGCTTTTCCTTCTAAAGCTGCTTCAACAAATTTGTTATCATCTGGATCTGTCACAATATCTACTTCTTCTGTTGGAACTACCAAAATTGACCTTTCTAGAATCAAACTTTCCCACCAAGAGATCTCACTATAGCTAAGTGGCACCTTAAAATCCACTAAAATTCTAACTAATTCTCTAATTATTGGAAAAGAAGAAACCAAATCAAAATCTTCATTCATCCAGGCCTTCAACACTCTCTCAGAATCTCCTTTCCAATGAATTCCAGAAATGAAGACATTTGTATCCAACACAACCCTCATTTTCTTCGTGCTTTCTTTATAGCAACATCCATATCTCTCTTAACAAGGCCATGTTTTTTCGCATGAGCATGACTTCTTTTCAACATCATCTCAAAATCAGATTTACTTGGTGCTATCAACTTTTTCAATAAAATCATTTCTCCTTCTTGCAAAACCATAAATTTATCCCCTTTATGAATACTCATCTCTTCTCTGAAAGACTGAGGTATCACTAATTGACCTCTTTCTCCTATTTTCGCTACTTCAAAATCCATTATAATTCACCAGTCATACTAATATGAATATCATATTTAAATCTTTTCCAAAATTTTAAGTAACTCTTAAAAACAAGACAATTCTCCAACTACTATGATAATCTTAGGCATAGAATCAACTGCTCACACTTTCGGAGTTGGCATCATCAAAGCTAAAACAAACAGCTGCGAGATCCTAGCTAATGAAAAGAGCAGTTTTACCTCAAAAGACAGCGGTATGATCCCTGATGAGATCATTGAGCACCATAAACTTAATTCAGAAAAAATCCTCTCAAAAGCCCTTAAAACCGCCAATATACTTGGTGAGTATACGAACCAAGTCCCAAGAGCTTGCTCGCGGATAGACAAAAAACAAGTCAAAGCCATTGCATACTCTGCTGGACCTGGCATAGATCCAATTTTATGGGTTGGCTACCACTTCTCAAAAGCTTTAGCAAATGAACTAAAGATCCCTTTGATCCCTGTAAACCATTGTTGCGCCCATTTAAGCATTGGCAAAATAGTAAACAAAGCAAAGAACTCAATCTACCTATACGTTTCTGGTGTCAACACTCAAATACTTATCCAGGACAAATCTACAAAAGACAACTCAAACAAAACTATAGAAGGTAAATACCATATTTTGGGTGAGACTTTAGATATCGGTCTTGGTAACATGTTAGACAAATTTGCTAGAATCCTTGGTCTAGGCTTTCCAGGCGGTCCGATCATAGAAAAATTAGCTAAAAAAGGTAAATTCATCAAACTACCTTATTCTGTTAAAGGTATGGACTCCTCATTTTCTGGCCTTCTAACCAAATGTAAACAACTTTACGAAACTAACAAAGCCTCAAAAGAAAACCTATGCTTTTCCATACAAGAGCACGCATTTGCCCAATTAACTGAAATCGCTGAACGTGCCTTAGCCCACACTAAAAGTAAAGAATTAATTCTTGTAGGTGGTGTTGGTGCCAACAAACGTTTCTGCCAGATGCTAGAATCCATGTGCAATCAAAGAAAAGCAAAATTCTACAACGTACCTATGAACCTTGCTGGTGACCAAGGTGCTATGATAGCTTGGGAAGGCTTCTTAAGAAAAAACGAGCAAAGAGAAATGCAAGTGAACGCACATTGGCGTACCGACGAAGTGTAATTAACCCCATATATATCAACCTACTAAATAATATCTTCATATTTCTACTACAAATACCCATAAAAGAAAAAAAGCAGCGTCCCTTACTGGCAATCCCTCTTAACGAATAAATCAAACAACGAGCGCCCTAAGAGCTTTGCTCGCAGAGATAGTAAGCGAAGTGGTCACGCCTGCACTAAGTCTGACACTGCTTTTTTTCGAAATAAGAAGAAGAACTCCCATACCAGCTAAACTTCTATTCCACCATAGCTATAATTTTATATACAACTTCTTCTTAAAACCATCAAGAGTGTGACACAATGGCTATGCAATTCAGAACTGCAACTAAAAACGATGCAAACCAAATCAAGGATCTAATAGAAGCCAATATTGTTTCTATCAAAGAAAAAAAGCAAGGTCTAATTGAGTATCCACAATACAATCTAGCACACTACCAAAAGATTCTGTCTGAAAAAGACACAATTTCCCAAGTACTAGAGATAGACAAAAACATAGTCGCAGTCGCTCTTGGCTACAAAAAAACCATTCTAAAAAAACCATACTTTAAAGACGACAAAATCATCCAGCACCTTCTAAAGTCAATCAAATACGACTTCACCTACGCTGACTTAGTTGTAGTCAGAGAAGATCACAGAAAAAAAGGCTATGGTAGAATGCTAATGATATCTTTCATAGACGAATGTCCAAAACAAACTATCATTGGCGCTGTTGCCACTAAACCCATCAGAAACGAAAAAAGCCTAAGACTCATAGAATCTTTAAGAGCCAGCAAAATCGATGAATTAAGCACAAAAATCAATAAGAACGAAATCACTTTCGATATTTTCGAGTTCGATTCTTAACTAAACCATAAATCCTCAACTAACAATCACTCAAATACCTACTAACAATATCAATAAACCCATCCTGCTTATCTTGCTCCATCATAGCTCGAATAGCATCTGGAGTTGTTGTAGCACTTTTCCAACTCTTAATTGGCTTTAACTCAGAACGCATTACATAAGCAGTCTTAACTAAAAAGTTCATATCACCTTGCGCTGGCTTAAAATACAAATACTCTTTTCCATCAGCAGCAACTTTAACTGTAACTGACATTGGCAAACTCTTTTCACCAAAAACCTTCATAGAAGAAAACGGATTTGGGTAATGATTAAAGTTCTTATTCAAATATTTGATATCAAAAGCTGGAATATCTCCTAATGCAAAACTCTCAATCATTACATTCCGTCCAAGCTTTGAATCAAAAAACAAAGCTCCTCCTTTTTGCGGAAACTTTTCATTTTGTCCAACTACTTCCATCACCATCCCATATCCCATATTACCAAGCTCAAGTGCTTTTGCAAGTGACAAATAATCTATAGATCCTGTCAAATATCCTAAATCTTCAATATTGAATGAGAGCATATCTAAACAGTCAGACAACATATTCAAATATTCTAAACTAGTCAAATATTCTCGAACACCAGAGATATATCGGAACACAGTTTTCTCATGCATCTTTTGCATCAACATCTGACCATGATTATGCAACCTTTTATTGTTCTCAATTTCTTCAACATATCTAATTCCACCAGAAACCCTTTCATCTCCGCAACCCTTAGAATCTCCAACTATACTAATCCCATGAAAATCTTCTTGGACCATAAAAAATATATTTTCAGAATTAAATCCATAAAACTTATTTTTCTCCCACTCAGATAATATTTCATCTGCAGTTTTCTTGTTCAACACCAATAACATTTTCTGCCTAAAGATAACAGTATCAAAATCAACTCCACGTTTCAAACAAAGTTTCTTGATATCATAAACTATCTGTAAAATATGTCTTTGTCCTAAACTTAAATCAATCAATTCTTTTGGATCAGGAAAACTATCAATTAAAAAGTCATATTCAGCTCCTTGTTTCTCTAACAAAGAAGTTACAAAATCCCGAGTAAATCTAGCTGGTCTAAGCAAATATTTCGTTCCAAGTCCCAAACGGGTAGCTTCTCCTGCACATGTATGTTCCCAAAAAAACTTACCCTCAAGGATACAATCCTCAGCAGCACTAATATCAATTGAACCTTTATCCAAAATAAATACATCAGAAGACATATTGGCATCTTCCAAAGAATCAAAATTAACATATTTGTTCAACTCATCCTGATATTTCTTTACATCATCTAAAGAATAACTAACTCCAGAACCAAAAAAACCTTCCAATTTCTCATTCAAAACCTTCAAAGAGCCTTCTTTATAAGTCTCAATACTCTCTAAATTAATCCTAGATTCCAAAGCATCAAGAAACTACAAGAATCCTTTATATTACTTCTGAAAAACAGATAAATGATATCATAAAGACATTACTTGCTATTAATTCTAGAAAAATGATCACTATCAACAGGATAAATTTCATCATAATCTTGAAAAAGTTCCTCACCTTTCTTTATCATTCTAACAGCAGTCATTACCATATCTTCATCCTGAGTGACATTTGCAACTCCTTTTTCTCCATGGTTCAAGATCCTAATTGCATCAAAAGCTACATGCCACATATTTGTTTTCTTGTTAAAATATCCATAATATTTTACTTCTTTTTGCTCCTCTAAACTCAAACTTTCAAACTGTTCAACAGAAATATCTACGTCAAGAACTGGATTTGGAGTATATATCAAATCTCCTTTACCAATATCCTGATCTGCAAAAAGTCCTACTCCATGAACTAAAGAAGCCTTAATTTTATACTTAATGTGCATCATAATAATCAAAAAACACTCAATATTATAAAAAAACTCCTAAAAAGATATAAGAAAAAGGAAGACGGCTTACCAGAGTTCCCGCATAAAAATGCAGTACAATAAGGTACGGAAGATTTCTTAACTTCTGTGTTCGAAATGGGTACAGGTGATCCAATCCCCTATGGCCGTCCACTATCATTGGTATAGCATCTATTTATAAAGCTTACGCTTCCAATTCCAAGTTGTTTTTAAAAACCAATCAAAAGAAAGCTTATTAAACCATTCCAAAACACATATTCCACAGCTACAAAGCTTATTAAAAACAAGTTCCAACAAACCAAGAACAAAGCAAAAAAACAGCACTTCAACCATAAAGTGACCCATAATGAACGAAAAAATCTTCAAAAAGTATGATGTCAGAGGTTTAGTTGGCAAAGAGCTCAAAGCAAAAGATGCATATTTCATCGCTAGAGCCTTCCAAGAGCACACGAAAGCCAAAAAAGTCGCAATTGGTCACGACATGCGTGAAAACAGCAAAGAATTCTATGAACAATTAACTAAAGGCCTCGTAGATCAAGGTGCAGATGTCATCCAAATAGGTCTTTGCACTACTCCTCTTCTTAATTTTGTTATTGCCGAACTCAGACTTGACGGTGGAATGATGATAACAGCTTCTCACAATCCAAAAGAATATAATGGTATCAAAATTATCTCCAAAAGAGCAAAGCAACTCTATCTTGGCAACGGTTTAGAAAAAATCAGAGAATTAGTTATAAAAAACGAGTTCGAAGACACAAAAGAACCTGGAAAAATCAAAGTTCTAAACCCACTCCAAGCCTACATCCAAAAACTAAACGATTTTTCACTTAACTATCCTGGCTTAAAAATAGTCTGCGACTATGCTAATGGTGTTGGTGCAATTACTGCTAAACCATTTTTCAAACAAAAACCTGTATCTGCTATTAATCTATACGATACTCCTGATGGAAATTTCCCAAACCACCCTGCTAATCCTTTAGAACTAAAAAACTTAAAAGATCTACAAAAAAACGTACTTCAATATGGCGCAGACTGTGGTTTTGCATTCGATGGTGACGCTGATAGATGTGTCGTTGTAGACGAGAAAGGCCAAGTAGTAATGTCTGACATCCTTTTGGCCTTACTCATCAAAGAAGAACTAAAAAACGAAGACAACAAAGACCAAAATATCTACATCGATCTTAGAATGTCCAATGTTGTAAAACAAACAATTCAAACAAATGAAGGAATTCCA
This sequence comes from uncultured Methanosarcinales archaeon, assembly GCA_964527395.1. Taxonomy (GTDB): domain Archaea; phylum Nanobdellota; class Nanobdellia; order Woesearchaeales; family GW2011-AR9. The sequence continues at coordinate 85,083 of CAZGQD010000001.1, read as the reverse complement.
GTTATCATGCCTGTTGGCAACCCATTTTACAAAGAAAAATTAATCGAAGAAGGCGGTCTTCTAGCTGGAGAACTCAGTGGCCACATTATGTTTGCTGAACACTACGGAATTGATGATGGTCTCTATGTTGCCATCAAAGTCTTAAACCTTCTCATGAAAAAAGGCAAAAACCTAAGCGAACTTCTCAAACCTTTCAAAAAGTATGCCCAAAGTGAAGAAATCAACCTTAAGGTTAAAGACCCAAACAAAGTTTTAGCCTTGGTAGAAACAAACTACAAACAAGCAACTCCTGCTCCTAGCATCTCTCATATGGACGGTGTCTACATAAAATTCCCAAAATTCTGGATTTCTGTTAGAAAAAGTAACACTGAACCACTCATTAGAATCAGATTAGAAGCAATTAACCAAGAGCTCCTAGAAGAAAAGCAAGAAGAGGTACTTGATCTGATACAACTTTACACCCTTTGACAATAAACAACAACCAATTACAACAATTCTAACAACAAAAAACTCATACAGAAAATCATACTAAGAAGAAAAAGGCGCCGTCCCCTACTGGCAATTACATTCAACTTAAGACTATTTCCTCGAGCATTTTGTGACCAACGGAAGCAAAATCTACAGCTCAGAGGAATGTACCTGCAATACTTGGTGAAGCATGAATCAAGTAACGAGAGCTTTGCTCGAACTTAAGTCTGACCGTGCCTTTTTCTTCCGAAAAAAGAATCTTATTTTGTCTTCCTTACCATTTCAAATTTAACTAATTCTCTCTTTAAATTATTCAAATCAGTAAATTTTATCACATTAAAACCTAAACTCTTTGCAACTTCTAAACATCTACTCTCATTATCTACATAAATACATTGATCTGGTAAAACCTTTAATGAATCACACAATTCATCAAAATTATTCTTAGATGGTTTAAGAGAATTAATTTCCCAGGAAAATACTTTCTTATCAAATAAATCCTGAATCTCCCACTTTTTAATTATCCTTGATTCAAAATTATTAGTATTTGAAATAATCCCTAACCTATATTTCTCTTTTAATTTTTCCAAAAAATCTTTCATACCAACAAATAACTCCCCTTGATCAATTCCCTGATCAATCAAATTAACTACAAAAGAAACATTTTCTTCACAATCAATTATACTAAAATTAGTCAAAAAACTTTTCACCATCTCTTCTTTATTATCCCATATTTTCAACTGCATAGATTTTTCATAATTTTCTAAAAAATGATCATCTTGTATATCAAAATTCTCTTTTAACTTCTTTGAAACACTAAATTTCTTAGATCCCAACACTTCCCACAAACCAAAAACAATTGCTTTAATCATATTCAAAAAAATATTTTTAAAAGATATAAAGATTACCCTTACTTATTCTAACATCCCACTTATTCTCCCTAAACCTTTAAAAACACTCACTTACATTTAGTCCCTATGGAATTCATTGTATCGGAAGAAGACATCCCTAAACTAATCAAAGCAGGTAAAATTGCTGCGCAAGTAAGACGTGAAGGAGCAAAAATGCTTCATAAAAAAGGAACCAGCCTTCTAAAAGCGATGGACTACTGTGAATCTAGAATCATAGAACTAGGTGGTGGAATAGCTTGGGCTCAATACGCAATCAACGAAGTTGCAGCACATGGATGCCCAACAGACAATAACACAGATACAACTAAAGCAGGTCAATTAATCAAAATTGATATTGGAGTTCATATTGATGGACTTATCGCAGACAATGCAATGACAATTGAAGTTGGAGCACCAGAAGGCGGTTTTGGTGGCAAATACAAAGATTTAATCACAGCATCACAAAACGCCTTAAGAGAAGCAATCAAACTAGTAAAACCTGGAGTAACCTTAAGTGAGTTAGGTAAAGCTCAAGCACAAGAAGCAGAAAAACTAGGCTTAACAACTATCAAAAACCTTTGTGGCCACACTTTAGCACCAAACACTGTCCATGCTGGCATTTCTATTCCTAGCTACGACACTAAAGACAAAACCCAATTAAAAGAAGGCATGCAAATTGCAATTGAACCTTTCGTAACAGATGGTGACGGTTTTGTTAAAGGATCAAGTGAGAGCACTATTTTCATGATCAAAGGTTCCATTTCAACTAGATCCCCTTATGCTAAAAAAGTAATCAAATTCACTAAAAACTTAAACGGCTTACCATTTACAACCAGATGGCTAACTAGAGAATTCAAAGAAACTCCAACTAGATTAGCTCTTAAAGAATTGAGTAAATCACCTAAATTTGAATCATACCCACCACTAATTGAATCCAGCAAAGGTATGGTAGCTCAATTCGAACATTCTATGATAATCACCAAAGACGGCCCATTAGTATATACTAGACATGAAGACGATTCATGGTAAAAAACATTATAAAAGAACCCTAATATTCCAAACTATATCATGGAAACTAAACCTAAGTGCGAATATTTTGGAAAATGTGGTGGTTGTAGGTCTCAACACGTTCCATATGAAATCCAACTACAAAATAAACAAAAGCAACTAGCTTCACTTCTATCTATAGATCCGCAAGAGATAACTGTTTTTTCAGATCAGCCATACAATTACCGTAACAGAATGGACTTCGTTATCCAAAAAAACGGCCTCTCATTCAGAAAAAAAGGTAAATGGGACCAAACTGTAAATATCAAACACTGCGAAATATCAATGCCAATTATAAATCAACTTCTAGAGGAAATAAATAAATATTTTATTCCATTCGACGAATTCCATCTTCACAAACAAACTGGAACTTTCAAATATGCTGTTATTAGAACATCAAGATTGAAAGACACAAGTGTCACATTCACTTTAAATGAAGATTCTTCAAAACTAAAAGAAGCGATAGAGAAAGTAAAAGAATATGCGAAAATATCCTCTGCTAAAAATATTATTATCGCATATGTGAAAAAACAGCAAGATCTAAGCACCAGTGAAAATATTTTCATAACAAAAGGTTCAGAATATTTAGAAGAAGAGTTAGCAAACAACAAATATTTTTACTCCAGCCAAGGTTTCTTCCAAAACAATCCAATAATGGCAGAGAAAATGATCAAATATGTCCAAAAGCTCCTAGACCTAACTGACACTAAAGATTCTCAGCTTCTAGACCTCTACGGTGGAGTTGGTACATTCGGGATTTCTCTTGCAAATCAGTTCCATCAGACATTTATTGTAGAAAGTTTCGATCCATCAATCCAAATAGCTAAAAAAAACATTCAAATAAACAATATCAACAACTGCTCAGCCCACACTCTCCAAGCAAAACAAATAAAATACAAACTAAACCTAGATAAAGACAAACCCCTAATAACTATTGTAGATCCTCCTAGATCTGGTATGACTCCTAAAGCTCTAAGAAATCTATTGGAACTAGAACCAAAGAAGATTGTCTATATCTCTTGTAACCCAAAACAACTCTCAAAAGAGCTGAAAAAGTTCAAGAACAGAGGCTACATACATAAAAACACAGCAATGTTCGACCTTTTCCCACAAACTAACCATATGGAAGCTATTGTTGAGTTAGTAAGAGAAAAAGAAGAAGAATTACAATAAAAATTATTCACTAGTCCATTTTATTCTTCACAAAATAAGCCAAAACAGCTCCAACACCTAAAATGATCCAAAACACCATCAAAGAATAAACTGTAAAAGAAAAAAGCACTAAATTCAAAATTAAAACAACCACCAGCCCATAACTAATATACTTTTTCTTATCTGATACCATTATTCATTACCCAATAACCAACTATAAATTGGCCTAACTTTAACTAATTTACCACTAAGTTCAATATCTTCATACTGATCAAGTGTAACAATCAAGCCACTATCCAACTTAAACTCTTCCATAGCTTCCAATAAACCATTAATTTCTCGCTCACGATTTTGTTTAGTCAATTTGAAACAAACCTGAATCACAAAATCTACCTTTTCTCTATCCATAATTACAAAGTCGCACTCACCCTTTCCTTGATAAACAAACACTTCTCTATCTAACCTTTTAAGCTGTAAGAAAACCACATTCTCAAACAAACGTCCACTATCCTTACTTAAACTAAAAGATAAATTAGAACTAAGCCCAGTATCTACAGAATATATCTTACGCACTCTTTGCTTAGACACAGATCTAGAATAGTTAGACAAGGTAAAGAACATAAAAGCATCTTCACAATAGTCAATATACTTATAGATTGAATCCTTACTTAATTTTATTCCTTCAGACTTAAGTTCATTAAAAGTCTTAAAAACAGAAAAACTCTTCGAACTGTTAGAAATCACTTTTCGAACTAACTTTTTCAAAGCTAAAGAATTCCCTAATGAATAACGTTCAATTATATCCTTATACAACATCACATCAAAATATTGCCGCAAAACCTTCAAATGCATTTCACTCTCAAGAAAAACAGTTTCAGGAAAACCTCCTTTCACCATAAACTCCAAAAATTCCTTAATCAAAGCAGCTTTACCCTTAGTAGTATTTAAATCGATATCATATTCTTTAAAAGCTAAATACTCCTCAAAAGACAATGGCAAAACATAATATGGAATTGTTCTTCCACGAAGTGATGTAGCAATCTCACGACTAAGCAACTTCGCAGATGATCCTGTTACAAACACCTTCTTACTAATTGTATCATAAACTCTACGAACAAATTTCTCCCAACCAGAAACTTCTTGTATCTCATCAAAGAAAAAATACAATCTAGATTCTTCTTTCTCTGGATATAGTTCAAAATAAGCCTGAAGTATCATATCTAAATCAGCAGCAGACATACTAAGCCTATCATCCTCAAAATTCACATAAACAATATCAGTTATATCAGAAATCCCTTTCATCGCCTGAAACAACATATATGTTTTCCCTGCTCTTCTAGGCCCAATTACACTAATAACTTTGTTAGAATGTAGTGGAATATCTATACTTCTATTAACTAACTCAGGCATTCCTCGAGCATGAAATTTACTAATGATATCCTTCAATACTTCTTTCATACACCATAAAAAGGCCTTTTATTTATAAACTTTCCTTCCAAAAAGGAAACAAATACCTAAAAGCTTCCTTCTGATAAGGAAACAACCAAATACGCCTCATAAAAACAAATCAATATTTAAATATATTATATATCATTTAATCCATAAAATGAAAGAAAAAATCAAAGAAATCTGTAAAAACATCGAAAAACAAGAAAACATCAAAATAATTTTTGCTATTGAAAACGGAAGCAGAGCTTGGGGGATGAACAGCAAAAACAGTGATTATGATATCAGATTTGTTTTTGTTAGGCCTATAAGAGATTACATTCAAATTAGCAAGCCAAAAGAAGTAATCAATTGCACTTTTGATAAAGAAGGAAAGTCTTGTCCACCAGAAAGCGCCTTAATAGATATTTCTGGGTTTGATATCTTCAAATACGTAAAACTACTCTCTTCATCAAACCCTACAACAATAGAATGGTTAACTACAGACATAATCTACATTGGAAAACAAAACAAAGTTTTCAAAAATTTTGCATTGAAAAACTTCAATAAAACATCACTATACCATCATTACAAATCAATGTGCAGAAAAAATTATCTCAAATATATAAAATCTGGTGATTGTATTACTTATAAAAGATATCTTTATGCTTACAGAGGCCTAATTAATGCAAAATGGATTATTCATAAAAAATCCATTCCACCTACAATAATTAGTGAGACCATAGAAAATATGAAAGAAATAGTTCCAAATTCAATTCTAATTGAATTAAAAAAGATCATAGAATTAAAATCACAAGGTAAAGAAAAAGATAATATTCAAAATATAACCATTTTAGATAACTACCTGAAAAAATTCATTGAAGATGACTCTGAAGCACCAATTGAAAAGACAAACCTTTCTTTAGATGACTTAAATAATGAACTAAGAAAAATTGTTCTAATTTAAACATAATTGCCACAAAACAGTAAGTTATTACAAAAAAATAAGGAAAAAAAAAGAAAAAAGAAAAAAAATCTATCTAGACTTCTTTGCCAATTTACCTGGTCCATGAAAAGCTAATACTAAATTGCCAGCAAAAATTAACAAATCTCTTTCTAACCCTGAAGGTAACAATTTTCCTGCTTTGATTGCAGCTGGAATCTGTACACCTACTATAGCAACAGCTATAATTGCTGCTAACGCATAATTAGCCCATGCATGCCAAATTCCTACAATTATTAAAATAGCACCGATTACTTCTGCAATCCCAACTATTGGTCCTAAAAATCCTGGAAACCCCATTCCTACAAATTTCTCTGTCGCCATTCCCCATTGTGTTGCCTTCGGCCAACCGTGATAAAGAAATACTACTGCTATCACTAACCTCAATCCTAACAAACTCCAACCTTTATATTCTTCTTTCTTAGATTCATTCATTTATCAAAACCTCCTTTGATTCATAGAAATTCTAATGAAAAAACCCTTTATAAAAAAATCTTAGAAACAGTTAAAGTAATAGTTAAAAAATAGTTAAAATCACTCAATTATTGATATAAACTTCTCTCTACCTTCTTTACGTAATAAAATAAATCCTCTTCTTTCTAAATAATTTAATCGTTCTAATATAGTTGGGTGTGTAACATTCAAATGTTTTTTTAGATCACTAATATTAGTTTTTACATTATTTTCTGTATTTTTCTTTAAATAATTCAAAATTTGAACATATTCTTTCTTTAATAGCTGTAAATCAATTTGCTTCTTTTTTTCTAAATTCTTATTAGTTTCATTATTAATCACTGAAAAAACCTGATTAATATTATTCTGCAATTCCCCAATTTCAACAAATTTATTACTAAAAGAGATCCTTGAATTAAAATCACCATCTACAAAACTTTTTGTGGCACCTATTATATTATCAATTGGTGCTATTACTTCTAAGCTAATATCCTTTAACTTTCTAATAGTCAAAATGATAAAAATAACTATTAAACTAAGAACCAGCAAAACAAACACTTTTGACTGCCATAAAATCTTATCTTTTAAGAGATCATTATTTAACTGTATCTTTTTAGCTGTTGAAGTGAATGCACCTATAGCTTCATCTAACACAACACTATGCTCTTCCAATAATTCCTTTTTTTGTAAACTTAAATCATTACCTGTTGCTAATTCTTCCTTGTGTAAGGTAATAATCTCATCTCTTATCTTTTCTACTTGTGAATGCAATAATAAAGCATCTTCATATTCACTAATTAGTTCTTGGTCAGTCATAAGTCCCATAATTATAAGATTCTCTATATCATTTTGAACCTCTCTACACAATCCGCTTGATTCCTTAATTTTACTATCCAAAATTACAGCAGAATTATAATCTTCAATATTAAGGTACTCAAGTAAAACTATATTATCTCTATAAACATCTTGAACCATATGTTCCATAGCATTTTGTGTAGGTTCAGCTTCTGTAATGATATTATTCAAAGAATTGTTAAGATGAAAAAAAGATATACTTACAAACAAAATTGTTAAGATAAAAAATATAGCTAATACTGTAACTTCTTTTGACAACCTCTTTTTGAGTTCCATTCAATAAACACCTTTATAAAAAGACAAATCTCTACTTTGTAAACAGTACTTATCAATTAGCTATTTACAATAATCACTCATGCAACTCCTTCTCTAACTTCAATAAAGCATCCTCTACAGAAATCTTACTTTCCTCTCCACTACGCATATCTCTCAAAGTAATCTTGTTCTCCTCTATCTCCTTTTGCCCAATTATAACCACATAAGGAATATTTAGTGAACTTGCATATGCCAAACTCTTACTAACACCTTTTTTACCTATAGAAAAACTAACCTTTACTCCTGCATCCCGAAACTCTTCAGCAATTGCCAAAACTTTCACAGTACAATCTCCAATTGGAACCATAAACAACTGTGCAGGTGACTTCTGTAAAACCTCACGTTGAGACTTAAGTATATCTATAACTGGTTCAATCCCAAAACTAACTCCTACAGCAGGAACACTAGCATTCCCTCCTATAAAAGATCCAATCATATCGTCATAACGTCCACCACCACATAAACTAGAAGTAACAGGTCCAGAAGTAGCAAAAGCTTCAAACACAGTTCCAGTATAATATGCAAGTCCACGTGCAAGTGAAACATCAAATACTACTTTGTCAATACCCATATTCTCTAAATATGTAAATAACTCCTCTAAATCATTCATTCCTTCAAGAGCCACAGAATCATTCACTTTAGATTTCAATTCTTCAAGTGTAATTCCTTTTTTGATCACAGAAAATAGTGCAGCAATCTGTTCAGCTGTATAACCTTTAGCAGCAAGCTCTTCAGAAACTCCAGAAACCCCAATTTTATCAAGCTTATCAATGGAAATTATCGCTCCTTCAATATCATCTGAACTAACTCCAACTTGGTTTAATATTCCAGTCAAAACTTTACGATTATTTACTTTAAGTAAAACATCAACTCCAATTGATGCAAAAAACCCTTGAGCAACAGCAAGTAATTCAGCCTCACATAACATAGATTTACTTCCCACAATATCAATATCACATTGCCAAAACTCTCGATAACGTCCAAGTTTGATCGGACCATCACGATAAACTCTACCAACTTCATACCTTTTAAACGGCATTTTGATATCTTTATTCATAGCTACATATCGAGCAAGCGGTACAGTCAAATCAAACCTAAGCGCTAAATGCCTCCTAGCGTTATCTGTCACATGAAATATTTCTTTTAGTGCATCAGACTCTTCTCCTGCTGCAAATTTGGCACCAAGATTCTCAAACCTTTCTACTGCAGGCGTCTCAAGGGGTGCAAATCCATATAACTCAAACATCTCTTGCAACTTAGAAATAACTTCATTTTTAATCAACTTAATTTGCGGGTCAATATCCCTAACTCCTTTTGCTACCATTAATTCTGCCATTATTACAACTCCGTATACTTTTACTTAAATTACAAGAAAATTAGCACCGTCTCTTACTGGCAATGTCAATCAACTCAAGACTATTTCCACGAGTATTTTTACTGCTTTTCCAGTAAAAATTCAAAACTCAGTGGAATGTACCTGCAGTAAGTCTGACAGTGCTAATTTTCTTCATTATTATTATTATTATTATTAATTATGAACTCATTAATTTTGAACTTCTCTCATCAGCAAATAAGCCTCTTTATTAGGCCCAATGCCACTATTATTTATTGATCTTGCAAATATGATATTACAATCTCTTTCTGCCTTAATAACTTTACCATCATCTCTTCCAATAACAGCACCTTCTTCTAAAGCAGCAAAGCTAGCAAACTCATCAGCCAATACAAAATTCCCTCTTGGTTTGTATGAAGAAAACACTTCATATCTTGTTTTTTCTTCATACCTAGTTACTTCTCCTGGCATCATTCCAAGTCCCTTAAAAAGATTATAAACCATTCCCTTAACTTCTGGAACATCTTCCATAGCTCTAGCATACCCTGATTCCACACATATTCCTTTCTTTCCCATCAAATTCATTAAATAATCAGTTCCTCCAGGTTCATGCTCATCAAAACCAGAACATACAATTCCGGGGTACAAATAACTTACCAATTCACTAGCATTTCCTTCACAAATAGCAAACGGCTTCATATCTTCCAAAGTAGAAGCATGCAAATCTAAACTAACTTCTGCTCTATCAAAAATCTCTCTAAGTTGTAAAGCTAGCCCAGCTTCATAAGACCTAGCTACAACTGGCTCCCTAAGATTCAAGCGATTCAAATCCTGTTCAATATAACGCACACCTCCAGCAATTGCCCGAGGATTAGCTAAAACAAAATCAACCCTTCCTCTTTCTAATCTAAAGTCTCCAGAATCTACTTGCCCCATAAAGTAACGCACAGCTTCAATCCCTACTAATTCATTTCCATGCACTCCTCCAATCACAGCCACAGAAGGACCAGGTACTCTAGAATCATAGCTTCGTACAATTATGTTATTATCGTCCATTTTTTCTCTAAAAACCAATCTCATTACTAATTATCTCTTTAGCTTCCATCAAATCAGTAACAACAAAATCTGCTTTCTGATAATCATTCTCAATATCCAAATTCGCAAACTTTCCTTTTTTAAATCTAATTGTCTTCAAACCTAATCTATTTCCTATCTCAATTTCACCATTAATCCTATCACCTAAAACCATCACATCATTTTTATTAAAACCATTATTTTCAAGTATCTTCCTAAAATCAATTTCACTTTTTTCTTCAACAATTACTATCTCTTCAAAAAATTTAGACAATTTCAATCTATCCTCTTCAGTAAAAAAATTCCCTGCACTAACTAAATACATCAAAATCTTTTTTTCTCTAAAAAAATTTAGTAATTCAAAAGACCCAGGAATATATTCTCCTAAATCCGGATCCTTTAAAGTTCTACTAAAATCAATAATTACAGCATTCATTTAATCCCTCCAACATACATTCTAATTTCATATGACCTAAGTCCACTTCCCAAACCTTCAATATCCATTCGATTTAATGAAGGAACAAAAGCTTCAAACTGTGTTTTTGTTGACAATTTTCTAGCCTCTCTAGACCAAACTGGAACTACTAAAGGTTTTTTGTAACCCCCTCTTGGCAAATAATGAGTAAAAAATGGTCTCTTCTTCACAACAACTCCTGCATCCAGTTCAGGTCTTGCTCTTATTCTCTGTCCAAAATAAAATTCTTTTAAAGTCCTATCCTGATTAGGCATTACCTCACAAGAAGGAAGCGCATAAGCTCCATTCTCAACTAACCTTCTTTGCATTGCTCCTAAAACTCTATTTCTAAGTGGTTGCTTCCTAGTAAGATAATCAAAACCTAAACTTGGGAAAATTTCTCCATCTACAACTGCTTCTGGTCCTCTTCTTGAAACCACACTTACATCAGCCCCTCCTTCAGCTAACAATCTCCTTACACCCTCTCTTTCAAATGCAAAAAAACCCAATTGCCCAGCTCCATTTTCATTAAGTTCAACTTTTTTTCCTGCTAAACTTCTTGCAAAAGCATCAAACCCATATGAAGGTCTTTTTCCTAAAGCTTGACTTGCATAAGCAATATCACATACAAGTCCAACACCAGGACTTCCAACATCTATTACATAAATATCTCCTTCTTCAGTTAACATTAAATCTACTGAACCTGTCAGAAACTTTGGATCAGCTCCTTGACCATTTCCAGAAAAGATTGCATCATCAATAGAATCTGAACTTCCCAATCTAGAAGCTACTTCTGAAAACCCTTCAAAAACATCTCTTGCAACAGCTTCCATTCTTCCATAAACACTTTCTGGAACTCCAAAAGTCTTATCTGCAACACCATAAAAAAAGATTGGTGCTCTTCCTTTTTTTCTTCCTTTAGCTACTGGCGCAATAGCTTCAGCTCGCTGCAATAAAGCACTTATTTCTTCAGTATCCCCTGAACCTAAGGATTGAATTCTTCCCTTAATATCTTCCAATTCCCCCTTAACTAAAGGTCCTACTTCTAAAAAAGGTTCAACAAAAGCTGCTTTACCTCTCAAAGAAACCTGTCCATCAAAACCTACTCCATCTGCAACTTCTACTATTGCCGTACCACCTAAAAAAGCAGTTTGATCAGCTGTTAATGACTTTTGATACCATCTTTCATCACTAATCCCTTTTGGTCTTCCACATTCTAAAGCAGAGTTTCTATTATCTCGATAAAAAGCCATTTCTTCAGGTTTTCCTACAGTTCTCCAAGGATCTTCTCTCCACTCTTTTGCTTTTTCAACTAAAGGAGTATAATCTCCTGTTCCAAATCTTGCAATTGTTGATAATATTTCTACATTCATTTTTCTTTCTCTCCTTATAATTTTATCAAATTTCAATATCTAAAATAAAAAACAATAATTTTAGGGCAATATCTACTAGAAACCTAACGATGATGATATCTTAATCCATTCAATCCAAACATAAAAAATAAGCTCTCTAACTTATATAATAACATTTCCCCACACTATTACGGTACTAAAACATAGTCTCGAGAATACAAATAACAAACATTTATAAATAAAACCGCAGTATTAAGGGTCATGTGGATTCTCAAACTAGAACTGGCTCATGACTGTATCATTGGCTCTAGATGCAAAAAGTTTCAATGTACTTCTACTGGATACCCTTTAGACTCATATCAAGAGAAGAATACCACTTATTCCTTACACTTCGAAAAGATCAATGGAAAGCAAGAAAACATCAAAGCTTTCCTAGCTGACCTAGAAAATGACAAAAACATCATAGAATTGGAGATTCAAAGCAACAATGTTTTCTTCGTCTATGCTGATACTGACATCCAAACTATGCCTGGACAATTATCTAAAGCTGCCAAAAAAGTCTTTCACACAAGACCTGTTCACGTAGACACTAAAGGTGTTGAACATTGGGAACTAGCAGCTTGGCGACGTAAAGACCTAACTGACTTCATCAAATTCTTAAAAGAAACTAGTAAAGGTCTATATCACATCAAAATAAAAACCTTAATCCAGAGCAAACTAAATGACATTTTCTTCCCACAAGTAATGCCTAACCTAACAAAAAAGCAAAAAGAAGCCTTCAATTTAGCAATTGACAATAATTATTATGAATTTCCAAGACAAATTGAACTAAAGGAACTAGCAGATCAAATGAATCTAAGCCTCTCTACGTATCGAGAGCATCTAAGAAAAGCTGAAAAGACCATTCTTAATCATAGAAAAACTTAAATATAACTTATGTTTAAACATAAACATGGTATCAAAAACTATAACTGTAACAGAAAGTGCATATCATTCCATCAAAAACCTAAAACAAGATGGTGAAAGTTTCAGTGATTTGTTCTTAAGAATCGGTAAAAAAACCCCTTCCATTAGAAAATATGTTGGAATTTTATCTGAAGAATCTGGAGAAATGCTTGAAAAAGAAGTGAAAAAATATCGTAAAGAACTAAACAAAGGTTTTGAGAGGAGACACAATGCTTTGTTTGGATAGTTCTATAATCATAGCAATTCTTTCTCAAAGAGGACCTTTTGAAAAAATAATTTCCTTCATTGAAGATAAAGAATTTTGTACTAATTCTATTGTTCTGCATGAAATTCTTGCTGGTATCAGGAAAAATGAAAAGAGACTTACAGAAGAATTCTTCAAAGAAATTCCTATTTTGTCTTATAACGAAGAAACTGCAGAAAATTCGGCAATAATAGAAAAAAACCTAAGAAAAACAGGATCTATGATCAATAAAGCAGATATTTTAATAGCTGGAATCTGCATAACCCACAACTTAACCTTAGTTACCAAAGACAAAGATTTCTTAAAAATACCTCTTCTAAAAGTAAAAATATTCGAAAATTAGAAAAAGAGGACGACCGGCGAGAATCGAACTCGCTCCACAAGCTTACTGCAAGAAAATTATCTTCCAGCCACAGGCTTATATGCTTTACGGAAAAGCTAAAAAAATAATTTTAACTTTATAACCGGTACACCACGGTCGTCATAAACAATACTGATTTACTGTTCTATTTAAATGTTTTACTCATTTTTAAACTAAAAAGACTAATTTTGCAACCTACACCTCCATTACTTTTTCTTCAGAGCCTACAGTACAATAATCTTTATTAATGAAATTCCCAAAAACCAACATAAAGAGGATATTAAAGATGGTGAAAATAATTTTCTTAGGTTCAGCTGGTTCTACTGAAGTTCTATCTAAAGGAGAACTAAGTGCAGGAGGAATAATACTACAATTTGAAGGAATCCAATTCCATTTGGACCCTGGACCTGGAGCACTCAAATCAACTCATCAAATGGGTGTAAATCCAAAACAAACAACAGTCTTCCTAGCATCCAGCAGCGACATTACTAAATGCCATGACCTTAGTCTCATGATTGACCTTATGACTTATTCAGGTACTCAAAGAAGAGGTCTCTTAATATCATCTCCTTCAGTTGTAAAAGGTGACAGATTTGGTGACGTCAGCTTAAAAATAGCTCAAAGGGACCATTTAGACAAACTAGTCGTTTTAGATTCAAACAATAAAGTTGGTATTAGTCTTTGTGAAGTACATCCAATCAAATTAGATGCAGACGATCCACAAGCTATAGGTTTCAAACTATTCTTTCCAAACTTTGTTTTATCTTATGTTCCAAAAACAAATTACACTGAAGAACTTGCCAGTAGTCTTGAAGGTAGTGACATGATTATTCTAGACATTTTTTCCTACACAAAAGATCCTAAAATAAAAGCTCTTGATCTTATCGGTGTCCAGAACATCTTAGAACATGTAAAACCAAAACTTTGCATTTTAAACGGTTTTGGCATGGACTTACTAAAAGCCGACCCAATTATGGTTTGTCGAAACTTAGCAACTTCTACTATGGTTCAATGTGTAGCTGCTAAAAAAGGCCTTGTGTTAAATTCAAATGCTATTAAAACTATTAACCCAATTAAGGGTTTTTAGAAACAAAATTATTTTTTTAATTAATAGCGTCAAACGAAAATCAGACACCACCTGTGAATACACAAGTGGAAAGAGCAGATTCTACTTTCTTTAATTTTACTAAACAAATCTATTTTCACTTAAATCAAACCAACTAACCAAAAAACACCTAGTCCTACAAAACATGCAGCACTCAAAAATGGCATTGCTGGATAGAACTTTCCTTTCTTGCTATAATAAAACAACAAACTAAGTCCAATTGTTGAAAATATCGGTAAAATTAAACCTGCAACTAATCCAAAATCACGCAACAAAACTGCTGCAAACAATAATGGAAAAATAATGTCTCCTCCACCTAAGAGCGCAGCTCCTCCAGATTTCTTAGTTCTCTTTTTCCCTACCTTCCCTTTCAATCCTTTAGTTTCTTTAGAAACCACTCTTTTCTTAGAACTAGAAACCTTAGTTCCTTTTGCTCCTAAACTAGAAGGTACAAGTAAACCTGCAAACACTCCTGCCTTACTTTGCGCTTTAGCTAAAACAATCATATGCTTAGAATACCAAACTGCATAAGCATCATAAATAGCTATCAAAACCAAAAGAATACTCACAGAAAACAAATTCAACATAGATACAAATATAGCTGCAATTCCTGCATACACAAAAGGTTCTGTTCCATTATGCACAAACATATTAGGTCTATATATTCTCCAAATGGCAAATGCGAACGCAAGCGTCATAGCTGCAACTGAATCAATCATATCAAAAGAAAAAAATGATGTAGTCAACGCAATAAAAAGTGCTAAGAAAAACCAAGCTTTCCAAACATTAAAAGCTCCCATCTTAATAATCCCAAACAAAAGTGCAGTTCCAATCAAAACAGCTACAAGCAGATATACAAAAGAATTATTCTCTTCAACTTCCGGTCTCTCTCCAAATGGTAAATCAGAATAAACAACTTCACCACCTTCTCCAACATTCATGTAAGAATTAACAACAAACAATCCTACATACTGACTAATCACAAAAAGACCTAAAAGAATTAATATCACTTTATAATTATGTTTCATAAACCTTCTCACCTAACTACATAATCTCTTCAATAAAAATTTAACAAATTAACAACCAACAAAAAATCTACAATTCTTCTGCCTCTGCTTCTGACTGAATTATCTTCTTAATTTTCTTAATCTCTTTTGGACTTGGCTCATCACCCATATAAGTTTCAACTATTATAGCTGCAAGTGAAAGCACAATTGGTCCAATAATAACTCCTAAAAATCCAAACAATGATAATCCCCCAAAGATTCCTATCAATATCAAAGCAGGATGTATTTTCGCTCTCCCACTCATTAAATATGGTCGTAAGATATTATCAATACTACTAATCACAAAAACACCATAAAACAATAATCCAATCCCTTTCCAAAGCATAACTGAATTTTCTGAACCAACTCCATTCAAAATCATTAGTATTGCTGCAGGTCCCCAAACAACTCCTGTTCCTGCAAACGGAATAAATGCAAAAAATGTCATAATTATACTCCAAAAAATTGCTGACTTCACTCCAAAGATAAAAAACCCAACTAACCCAAGCAAACCTTGTATTAATGCAATAAGTAAATATCCATTAACTATTCCATTAGTAGCATCTTGCAATCTAGAGAGTATTTTTGCATACTGTTTTTTTTGCACACTCAAATAATATCCTATCCGATCAACTAAATTTTGTCCATCACGTAAAAAGTAAAATAATGCAAAAATCATCACAAATGCATTTAATAAAATACTTGGAAGTGAAGATATAAGGTCACTACTCCAATTAATTGTTAAATCTGTAATATATTTAGAAGCTTGTTGTATTTGAAATTGAACTTGCGGAATAGAAACATACTCTGAAATTGTTTGACAAACTGAAGCTTCACAGCCTGCCAAAATTCCAGTAGCCAACTTTTGTTTAATTGTTATATACAAAACATAAGACTCTTGAAGTAAAACTTTAAAGAAGTAGATCGTAGGAATCAAAATCACAACAACTACTAGTGAACAAATAGAAAAGGAAGACAAATTCTCTCTTTTTGTCTTCTTCTTAAGCCACAAATAAGGCTTTTGCAACATATACCCTAGCAATGCCGCCATAAACAGTGGCAATATCAAGGGTTTGATCACAAAAAAAGCCAGAACAACTAAAGCCAAAAATAGTAAAGCTCCAATATACTTCCCAAACATCTCTGGCTTAATCCCACCCATACAATTCAAAACAACTTTTCTAGTATTTATATGCTTTGATAATCTTCACTAGCAACCATCAAGAAACAAAAGCAACAAAGCTTCTTTCTAATCCATTAGAATCCAAAAATTCTCACTTGCATTAAGAAATTAACTTGTAAATCAATTTGAGTGTTTCCTACAGGAAACACTTATTTGAGATTAACTTACATAAAACCACCAAAATAGCCTTCTTTTTGCCTAAAACCTCCATTTTGACCTTCTTTTCACTCAAATCGCCAATTTTAGCCTCCTTTTGCCATAAAACCGCCAAAATGACCTTCTTTTTCAATTTAAAAGCCATTTTGACCTCCTTTTGCTCCAATTAGCCAATTTTGATCTTCTTTTGCCCTAATTAGCCAAGCAAATCCAAGCAACCTAAAGCCCCTAATCTATCACTAGAACCTAGAATCCAGTTCCAAAGAAATCGTTCAAAGACAGCAGCAAAAAAGCCCTTCCAAGCACAGTTTTGCACTTTCCATAGGAAACATTTATAAATAACTACTGATAAGTAACAAAAGTAAGAAAGCTAAACATACTAGCTAGAAAAAATAACTAAAAAAATCACAATAAAAAAGGTATATTACTACAAAAAAGAGGAAACAAAAATGGGATTCAAAGATAAAATGAAAAGTGAAATTAGTAAAGTTAATGGCAAAATAAATCCATGGAGTGAAGCTTATCATTTAAAAAAAGTAGAATTAGCAAATCAACCAGATGAAGTTCAAGTAGAACTAGAAGAAGCTGTTGCTGAAGCAGAACCAAAAAAAGGATGGTTTAGCAGATCTAAAAAAGAAGGCCCTCAAAATGGCTTTTTGGGAGCTTATACAGGTAGAGCAAACAGAGGTTTCTGGTTTGGAGTATTTGGAACTCCTGGAGCAAAACCATTCGTTAACACAGTTGGAGCATTAGCACTAACAGTTGGATTATATCAAGGTTTTACTGAAAAAGATGCTATTGCAACTTTCTTTACAGGCGACGAATCTGTTCAAACTGATTCAACAGGAACTACAGCAATACCTCAAGCTATTGCACCTACAAGATTAACTCCTACCTCACCAGCTCAAGCAAGAGCTAACAATCTAAGACAAACAGGTGGAGAATTTGACTGTAGTTTAGTAACACCTGGAATTCTAGCTCAATTAGAATCAGAACAAGGTAGAACATTAGTTGCAACTGATTACGCAACAAGTCTATTAGATATGATTCACACAACCAGTGCACCAATTAGAGATGTAGAATTTCATATGAAAAATCCTGGTTATAACTACCATTTTAGAGTTGAAGAACTAGAAAACGGAAAAGCAAAAACTCCTAATGAATCTGGAGCTGTAAGACAATATTCAACAAATTTAGATGGATTACTTAGATTATCTATACATTTTGGTTACCAAAACGCAAATGGAGATCCTATTGAAGGAGAAACAAGAGAATCTAACCATTTTAACTACGGTTTAAAAGAAATGGCAAATGGAACTATCGAAGTTACTGGCCTTGTTGAAAACATCGCTGATAATAGAGCAAGAGATCGTAGAAGAACTATTAGTAGACAAGTTGGATCAAACGCACAAGAACTCCAATTTGCAAACAAAAATGGTGCTGATTATTTAGAAAATACCACTTATGACTTAGCAAAAAGCTGTGGTGATATTAACGAAACATATAGTTTTGACAACAACCACAACACTAAACATCATAAAGACCTTATTAATAAGAAACACGAAACAGAATTAGGTAGATCAGTAGGACATGTTGACCACAATTTTTTCAGTGGATTAGATCATGCAGCTAGAGAAAGACAAGAAGCGCAAGCAGTACAGCAACCACTAAGAACTCAAGTTGGTAACGCTGGCGGTACTTATGTATCTGAACCTGCTTCAACAGCATCTCCTGCAGCTAATTTCCAAGCACCTACAATGGCGCAACCAACTCAAGCTGAAGCTGCTACACAAGCACTATTGGAACAATAAACATTTTTTCTTTTTTAATCCCTTTTTCTTTCTATTAAATTTATACAATAAATACTCGAAAAAACACATTCAAACTTCGAAACATTTAAAAGCAAAAATTCTATCCCTAAAGTATAACTATTATACTTTAACCTAAGGGTTTTTAGAGGTGGATGGAATGAACTATAAAAAAATCACAATTTACTCAATTATTATCGCAGCTTTTGTAACTCTGTTATCAACAACAGCTTTTGCAGCTACCTTAAGCGAAATGGCAACAAGTCTAATCACCCTAAAATTCTTAGAAACTGTTGGTATAAAACTAAACCTATCTCCTTTAGACGGATTAATTAGGTTTTGTCTAATCTTTACCTTTGCTTTTGTCTTTAACGCACTACTTAGCAAAATCCCATTCTTAAAAGGTCCTTCTTCAATAGTAATTGCTACCACAGTTTCCATCATTGGAGTTTTCTTTATTCCAACTCAAATTCTTTTCGGTTGGGCAGTTGGCCTTGGAGTAGCTTTCTCATTAATCCTTCTAGTCGCTTTGGTTGCACCTGGTGCAGCAGCATATGTTTTTCTAAAAGAACAACATTTCTTAAGAGCAATTGTATTATTCTTAGTAATCATAGTCCTTGGTGTTATGACTGCAGCTCTAGGTGATGGAGAGATCTCTGCATCAGACGATATGCTTAGAATGATTGCAGATATCACCC
The DNA here is from genome assembly GCA_964527395.1 of uncultured Methanosarcinales archaeon. GTDB lineage: Archaea > Nanobdellota > Nanobdellia > Woesearchaeales > GW2011-AR9. Next base: position 65,695 of record CAZGQD010000001.1, on the reverse strand, counting down.
CTAGACCTGCTGGTTTAGAAGATGCATTTAAAAATGTGAATACTGTAGTAGGTGCAGCCCTAATCATCAACATCTTCTTACTAATCCATGCACTATTCAAAGGCTTCAGTAGTACTGGAGTAGATCCATCTGAACAAGGAAAAGGTTGGTTGTCAACAGTTGTAGACAGAGGAATCCAACACTCTGACACAGGGGGATTTACTGTAAAAGGAAGAAAACTCCAACATGCCAGACGTGAAAAGTTCCTACTATTAAAAGAAATTCATGATGAAAAAGCAGTTTTAAAAGAACTCCAAGCAACAAAAGACATTACAGAAGAATTCAGAACTTCAATAGCTACTCTAATTACAGGAGATAGTTCAGAAATTATAACAAAAGAACATTTCAAAATCATAGAAAGTCGAGCAAATGATCTAGAAAAAGACCTAAAAGACGTAATTAGAGCAGAAAACAGATGGAAAAAAACCAACAGAAGACAAACTAAAGAAGTTAAAAAGCTTATAAAAGAATTCATCGAACAAGAAAGAACTGGATCAGAAATTAGAGATCTCCAAGCATTAGAGGATAATTTACTTAATGGATTCATTAAAATAGAAAGAAACATAGAAGCTGCAAGAAAAAATGAAAAAAAATTCATGGCAGAATATGGAAAATTCAAAACAGCCATTGAAACTATTTTCAATAGAATAAAAAACAATAAACCAATCTATAGAAAAGAAAATGAAGAAAATAAATTTAATGAAAATGACCTAAAACAAATCTCCCTTATACAAGACTACTATAGCAAAAATAAACAAATTTTTGATGCAAGTGATGCAAAAACACAACTTGAAAACATATTATCAGAAATAAACGAATTCCTTAATGGCAAAGGAACAGAACCAAAAGGACTAAATAAAGCAATAGAAATTGAAGAAAAAGAAGTTTTACACGCTACAATAGGGATCCATAACTTCCTAAAAGATCATTGGATCATCAAATAATCCTTTTTTTTCTTAACTTTTATTCATTTTATAACAACCATCCCTTAAAACTACACTATTTCTAAGAAAACTATACATTTAATTACACTTATAGAAAATAACAAAAAAATAACATTATCAACACTAAGAACAAACAACAACTCTCCTTACTTAACTCCCCACCACAATACTAACTTCACATCTGCTATCTTATCTAACTTCTTTTTATGTTTATCTTTTCTAACTCCAAACTTAAATTTGATATCAAAATACTTCACTTTTCTGCCATCATTAGAACGTATTTCAAGTCTCGGATTCTTGCTTCTAGCATCTAACCTATCTAAAACTGCTAAAGACACCCTTCTTCCTTGAAAATATGTATGAGTTGAATTACTTATTTGGTTTTTATACTTCCCACCTTGAGTCAAAACTGCTCTAAAATTTACAGACGTGTGGGCTACCATATGCATATGAATTTTGTTTTCATCATCTGAATCACATACAGCCACTATTTGAAAATTGTCCCAACTATCACTAAGTAAATTACTACGCCAATTCATCATAAAATGCTTATCTTTCTCAACCCTACCTAATACAGTTACTGGCAAAGAACTTCTACCTCCTTTATGAAAAACATAGCCTGAATAATCAAAGAAATGATCCTCTTCATAATCAATATCATACAACGAAAAAGCCTTAACTAAAATATCACTTCTATCTATGTCTTCTGGCATATCAATAAAAACAGACACTTCATTTAATCTTCCCTTCCTCTCAGAAACTTCTCTTTCTCCATGATCTCCTTGACCAATCAATTCAAAAATCCCTTTTCTTCTGATTTTAAGCTCTATTTCTTCATCTTCTTCATGATCAATAAACTGATATTTTATATCTTTAGTGAAAATTACACCTCTTCTACCACTTCTAAGCACATTAAAACTCATAAAAGGTCTTTTTGCTTCAAAATCATCACTCTCAACCCCTATATCTCTAAATTGCTCTATCACCTGAACAAATTTCTTCTTACCCCTTATCTCTTCCAATTCAAGATGTAAACCTGGAACTACAGCAACTTCAACTGATGCCTTTGTAACATAATCTTCAATTTTCTCTAAATATCCCATTTCATGAATAAGCAGATCACGAATATGCGAAAGTAACGGTGTTTGATCTTTTTTCCCTGCATTCGCTTTAAAGATCACCAATAATTCTTTCATATTTGCAACAGAATGATACAAATAACTAATCACTTTTTTCTCAGGAAAAGCACCAGAATATTCATCTGCTGCAAAACGCATAATATCATGAAAAGAAACAGATAAACCCTTCTTATCTCTCCTTATCGTACCTATACTTGTCTTCCTAACACTTAAAAACCTCATTCCTTCCCTGATCAGAAACTCAGCTTTCTCAAAATTACTCTTTAAAGCACTAAAATATCCAAAACGTTCACTCATTCCTTTAGCTGAAGTTTTACCTTTTGTAGCTTCAAAAAGAGGGTACAACCTCAATATCTCTCTAAATACATCTTGCAATCTTTGAAGAGTTAGAATAAAATTATTCAGTTCAATACTGCTCATATATACATTTTTGATATCATCATAAAAAAACAACCTCTCAATAAGGTTTCTTTTACCAAAATTAATCTTTTTTATATCACCTGTAAGAATACCATCATACTCCTCATCCCCTGGACTTGCACCACTTCCATCATCCCTTGTTGACATCTAAATAAAACAAATAGAATTGTAGTTAATAAAAGTTATTCTTTTTCTAAAAAAGTCCAATAAAAATAAAGCAAAATCTCCTTAAATACATTGAAGTCATTCATCAAAAAAATACCTTGCATCAGCATCTGACCAAATATTTATTGTTGTATCAAACAATTTTCTTAAATCAAAACTAACCTTTCCTTCTTTCTCTTCAGAAACTAAATCTATATTGAAAAAATGCAATTTTCTACGGTCTCCACTTGTAACCACTAACTTTGCAAGCTTCTTTTTTGGATCAATCTCACGTAAAACAACCATTTGTACCTTCTGACCATCATAAACAACCTTTGTAGATCCCCTTCTCTCAACGTATCTTCCACCTTGCTTTAAAGCAACTCCGAATTTACTATTAGAAGCTGAAATCAAAGATAATCTAATTCTTCCTTCTCTATCTCCAATTGCTTGAGCCACCATTCTAAACATTCCAAACAAATCACTTTCAACATAACGTGAATACCTTGTTCCAACCGACATCTTACCAAAAGTCCCCTTCAAATCTTTCATCCCTATCTTCTTTTGATACGCTTTTCCTTCAAAAGACATAAACACATACTTTTTTGGTACAAAATCAAAAACAGCATATTTTTTTTCAAGAACAAGCGGACCTTTTGAAGGCAATGGCAAAAGCATTGAAACTGCATGATGGCTACCTTTTTTTCTAGAAACTAGCTTTTCACCCTCAATCCCGTGCTCAATCAACTGAAACTTCTCTTTACGTTCCAAATTACACACCACAAAATGATCATGATCCTTTCTGAAGACATATTTATTTCTCCCAAGTCTTACTTTCCTATTTTGCCTAATTTTTACTTGATAAGAAGAACCACTACCAGAACTATCAATTAATACCCTCTGAAAATCACCTGCCACCCTAGAAGACCTATGCCCACCAACTTTAACTTCTTCAACCTTAAGGTGTACTTCTGGCCATACTTTTGCTTTAGTCACAAAACCTTTCTCAAAATCAACAACCTCATGAGTAAACCCTAACTGCTCAAGCAAAAGTAACCTAATCTTCCCCATATGATCATCAATATTTTTTCCTTTTGACCTATACCTAAAACTCTTAAGTTTACCTTTAGTCATCCTCTTCCATTTACCTTTAGGCGTAGTCACAAGAGTATTCAAATCTTTCAAATAAACTTCTAAAGTAGTCAAAGCATCAATTATTGGATCAACATTCTTTGCTTCAAAATATTGAACTGAAGGATGATCTTTCATTAAATCAATCAAATTGTGTAAAGAAGAATCTACAGCAGCTAAACCGGCAGCTGACTCCTCTGAATGAGTAAAATGTAAACCATGCTCTAATTCCTTAACAACAAAAGCAACTTGCTGCAAAATAAGAGTATAAAAATCTGCTCTTTGTTTTGCATTCAACTTATTACCTTCAACAGTTGCATAACTTCCCTTAATTTCTAAAAGCCCATGTTTAACTTTCTTCAAAGAAGCACTAAGAACAGCATAATCTCGCGATGAAAAAAACTCTCCTTCACTAATTTTGTCAGTTTTAAACAATCGTTGGAAAAAATGTTCATCTGCTTCCCATTCTTCCTCAACTAAAGGAACCTTCTCCTTAGCAGAACCTATTTTATCTAAAAATCCTAACTGGATAACTAATAAATCTTTAATTCTTTCAAACTCATTTCCTAGTGAATATAACAACTCTACATCAGTCATACTTTCCCCATGATCTGACCTTCTTTCAGATTCAGTTAATTCAAATAATTGCAATAATTGAATAACATAATCCATCCCCTTTTCCAAAGAATTAACATGACCTAAAAGAATTCCACTTAATTTCTTCCCTAAATGATTCTTTAAATACTCTTCATTACTCAATCCACCTATTTGTAGCAAAATTCCAAAAGTATACCTTGTAGGTAAAGGTTTTCTAGTTTTCTTCAAATCAAAAAACCCCAAAGGACCTAATGCTGGTTTAATCTTTTCATTAATTAAATACAAAATCTGTTTTTTTTGTTTAACAATTTCATCATCTAAAAGCATTGAAGCCCTTAAAGAATCACGATATTCATCTGAAAGAATGTCCAAATCTTTCAATTTTTGATCTATTGGCCCTTTTCTTTCTAACTTCTCTTGTACTTCTGCAACATTCTTAGCAAAAACTCTTACAGCATCAAATAAACTTTTCACTTGATCTCTTACTAGTTCTGCTCCAACTGACTCTAACCCTAGTTCTGGATTTAACTTTACCTTTAAGAGCTCATTCCAGTCTTTATTTTTAGGTTTCTTCAAGAAAACATCCTTACTTTCAATCAACCTTACAAAAAAATGCTTACCACTTTTCTTAGAACCTATTCTCTTTACTCTAGAACTCAATCTTTTCCTAGCAGAACCTACCTTAGCAAGCCTTATCTTCCCTTTTTTGATAAGGCCAATTTTAGGCTTTTTATATTCAGCAATTTTATACTTCAGTAGATTTCCCTTATATTTAATAACCTCTTTCTTAACAATCCCTAAAGAAGACACAATACTTTCCTTTAAATCACCATCAATGAAATAACCTTTATCGAAATGTCCTTTAATTGCCAATAATCTTTTAAACAATAAATCCACTCTAAAAGCAACACTAAAATAAGCTGAAGCAATAACATCACCCTTACCTAATTTGGAATAATCAGTTCCATCAACCAACTTAAGACCATCAAGCTCAAAAATAGACAACGCATTACTGAAATATTCCTCACTATATTTATCCCAAAAACCATCACTTTTCAACCTAGAAACTCCTTCAAAAGCCACCAAAAACTCATCAGAATTAATAGTTCCTACAAAAGCACCCAAATCTTCAGAAACAAGTAATTTACTAAAAAATCCTTTCTTCTTACCACTAAACCTACTCAAAACTCTTTTAGTAACACTTTTCTTAAGCTTTGCAGATTTTTCAACTTTAGCCTTACCTGACTTTGCTTTCTTTCCTTCAACTTTTTTAGCCTTGCCTACTTTAGATGCAGTCCTTTTTTTCTTAACAATTCCTTTATTCAACAAATAAGCTTCAAAATGAATCACAGAATTTCTAAATTTAAGTAAAATAGCAGATTTATCTTGTGAACTAAAAATTTTTTCATACTTAGAAAAATTCTCTAAGATCATCTTTATAAAAGGAAGAATTTCACGACATTTTTTAGAAGAATCAAAGAAATCCTTATAATCTGCTAGCTCCACCCTATCATCTAAAGACAAAAATGACAATAAATCCTTCATAAAAAGTTCTTGTTTAGCTATAGTGAAATTCCATAATGACCTACGGGAACCAGGTTTATCTAAATCTAAAATTAATGCAATTCTAACCTTCTTGAAAAAACCCTTTATTACAGAAACCTCAAAAAAACTCAATTTCATCTGATCAGAACCATCATTCAATAAACCTCTAAAATACTTTGAACCTATCTTTATCTGCATCTTTTTAACAACCATACTATCTAACAAAACAAATAGACCTTAATAAGCTTTTTGAACAATAGCAAATCATCTCCTTCAAAATACAAAGCTAAACTCATATAATTAAACAACTCAACTTCAAAACAAAATTCAAAAACATTAATAAAGCCAAAAACATTCTCCACTTACTAAAATCAACCAATAAAAAAAAGAAAAAGATGACAGCAGAGGAATTAATAGGCTTTCTAGTAGTAGGAGGCACAGTAGTTGAGTTCTTACATGTAGCTATCGGTTTTGCTTTTTTAGCCACAGCCTGGTATTTCTTTCAGTTTTTATCATTCGAAACTCAAGAAGAAAAGAATGAAAAAGAAGAAAATGCCAAAAAATCTGAAAAAGACTTCAAAAAGTGGAACAAAAAAAGAAAAAAGACAAAAAAGAAAAAAGACGAACTTGAAATGCGTAAAAAGTATCTTATGATTGCAAAAAGAAAACTTTTGGAAGTAATCGCTCTTTGCCGTGAATTAAGAACTGAAGTTCTATCTAAAAAGAAAGATGATTCAACTACAAATGAAGCAAAATCTCTTTCCAGCAGGATTAGAAACAAATTACAAGAAGCTAGAAGGAATGTAAGAGTTTCACATAGACTAACTAGAGATCCAATTAATAAAGCCCTTTCAGCTGTTCACACTCTTTGTGACCATGCTTTAGAATTCTACGTAAAACATTGCCATAAAAAGATTCCAAAAGCCACTGCTAACCGTTACAGAAGAAAAGTAACTACACTACAAGCAAATATCAAAAAAGTTGAAGATTATTGTGCTTATATTGTAAGAGAAATTGACAATTTCATCAAAAAATCTAACGAAATCACTGTAAGAGATATGGATGGTGAAGAAACAGTTCCTCCAGGCAACAATAGAAGTGGATCTGATAACGACACAGATGATGGGAACAACGGAAGAGATGGTACTGATGGAGCTGATGATAGGAACGGAACTAACAGTAGAAATGGCAGAAATGGAAACGACGAAACAAATGGCACAAACGATTCAAGAGCAAGAAATACAAATAGACCTGGAAGACCAGCAGCAATTGTAAGACGAAGACCTGCTAATAATAGAAGAGGAGAAGACTAATCATCTCCGCCATAACGTAAGCCTTATAAACCCAAATTACTTCTTTTCGTCCATGAGATGGATGAACAAACAAAAAATAGCTACTATTCTAGCAACAAGTCTTGCTATTCCTATTGCACACGCAGATGTTGTAGAATCATTAACTAATGTTTTCAATAAAGTCATCGCAATTGGTAGTTTTTCATGGATCCCAGGAATGGAATCAAGCGTCATGTTACTAATGTTTATGAGATTCTTAATCACAATCCTAATTTTTGCTATTTTCTATGCAGTAATTCAACATGTAAAAGTTCTAAAACCATTAAAAGAGCCAAATCCTGCTATTGGAGCAATTGTAGCAGGTATTTTAGCAATCATTTCAGGGATTTTCATACCTTTAGAAGCTCTTGGCGCTGTTGGAGCAGGCTGGGCAACTGCAATTTCATTAATCCTTATAGGTGGCCCTACAATTGGAATTATGTATATGGTCTACAAGATACCAGAATGGTTAAAGATGAATGATGAAAGTAACAAAAGAGCAGCTAGATTTGTTCAATTTGCACTTTGCCTACTCTTGTTTTGGATCCTATCCTCAATGTTACACTACATCAACCACTTAAAAAGTGCAACAGCAACTTAAAAACAGATCACAATTATTCACTAAACTATTTTGATCAAAACGAATATACTGAACGAACAAAATAATCGAACATTTCATGCAATCATTTGCACTCGTTCAGTATCTCGAAACGCAGTTAATATTAGTATATGAAAATGTACGGAAATTAACTGCGTTGAGTATAGCTCAACATCACTTATCAAAATTTCAAAAGAGGCGATTTTCAAGTATGACAGCAGAGGAATTAATAGGCTTTCTGGTAGTGGGGGGTACAGTAGTTGAGTTCTTACATGTAGCTATTGGTTTTGCTTTTTTAGCCACAGCTTGGTATTTCTTCCAATTCTTATCATTCGAAACTCAAGCAGAAAAAAATGAAAAAGAAGAAAAAGCAAAACAAGCTGAAAAAGACTTCAAAAAGTGGAACAAAAAAAGAAAAAAGACAAAAAAAAAAAAAGACAAATTAGAAATGCGTAAGAAATATCTTATGATTGCAAAAAGAAAACTTTTAGAAGTTATCGCTCTTTGTCGTGAATTAAGAACTGAAGTTCTATCTAAAAAGAAAGATGATTCAACTACGAATGAAGCAAAATCTCTTTCCAGCAGGATTAGAAACAAATTACAAGAAGCTAGAAGGAATGTAAGAGTTTCACATAGACTAACTAGAGATCCAATTAATAAAGCCCTTTCAGCTGTTCACACTCTTTGTGACCATGCCTTAGAATTCTACGTAAAACATTGCCATAAAAAGATTCCAAAAGCTACTGCTAACAGTTACAGAAGAAAAGTAACTACATTACAAGCAAATATCAAAAAAGTTGAAGACTTTTGTGCTTATATTATAGACCAAATTGACGACTTCATCAAAAAAGCTAACGAAATCATTGTCAGAGACATGGGAGATGAAGAACAATTACCTCCAAACAATAATGCAAGAGATGGAGCTGACGGTAGGGATGGCGCTGATGGTAGAGATGGAGCAGACGGTTCAGATGCATCTAATGGTTCCAGAGATGGAAGATCTGGTAGAAGAGGTAGCGATCCAAGAGACAACAGTTCAGATGCTGGTCGAGAAAGAAGAAGAAGAACTCCACCAAATGACGATCATGAAGATGATGACCCAGACGGTTCAAGAAACCCAAACCCTAGAAGGGGCAGAAGAAGAGGCGATAATAGGAACATAAGACAACCTGGAGATCAAAGCAACCCTGGTGAGGATGATGACAATGAAGACGGTACAAGAGGACCTAACCCGCCTAGAGGAAGACGTAGAAGGACTCCACCAGGAAATGATGATGACCCAGACAGATCAAGAACTCCTCCAAGAGCTAAAAGACCAATTGGTAGAGGAATAAGACAACCTGGTTTCCCAAGTGACCCTGATGATAATGATACAAGAAATCCAGAAGAACCTGAACCTGACCCTTCAGATGGTCCAACAGATGAAGAATTAAATGAAGCACAAGAAGCAAACTCCAGAGTTGAAAGATATGTTCAAATTGCTGAAGCTGCTGCAGGTGCTGCTGAACATTACGCTCAAGAAACAGAAGAATGTGTAAATGACATTACATGAATATTTCAAATAAAATGGCAACTAGAAAACCTATTGTGAAATTGGCCACTGAAGCTAGAATCAACGCTACTTTAGCTATGCAAAAACTTGAAGAAACAAAATCCCACGCAGAAATTTCAGAACTTTTATCAAATAAAGCAGACAAAACTAAAGAAGATATCGTTAACATCATCAAAGCATCAAAAGCTACAAAAAAAGAAGCAGAAGAAATTGTCCTAATCAAAGTTAAAAATTTGATCATTGCTGCTGGAGCTGCCCAAAAAACAGTAATTATTCTATCAAAAATTGCAAATGATGCAACAACTTCTACTTATTCTATAAATAAAAATGATGTTAATACTGCAATCAGACAAAAATTAGAAAGAATAAATCAACTTAACCTCTTAGTAAAACAACATGAAGTAGAAACATCGAATCAAACTACTCAATCAAAAGCTATTGTAGATGCTATTGGAACAAGCACTAATTTTGATATTGACAAGCCTGATTTTCTTACAGTCATAGACACATTACAAGGATATGTTAACAATGCAATTGAACAAAAATCCTTAGCTAAAGAAAAAACAGATCAAATTCTTGAATTAAAAAAAGAAATTGAAGATTCTTTTCTCGAAGATGCAATCTCTAAAGCACACAAAATTTTAGAAGATGCACAAGCTGCTGCAACAGAAGCAGATTTGAGAAGACAAGCTGCGCAGCAAGCTCAAAGAGATGCAGAAGAAGCTAGAACAGCAGCAGAGCAAGCTGCAAGATTAGCTAAAGAAGAAACTGATAATCAAAATGCACAAAGAGATGCAACAAGAGCAGAAACAGAATTTGCAAGAAAAGAACAAGCAGCAGCACAGGCAGAAAGAGACTCAGCTATAGCAGCAAAAGAAGCAGCAGAAAAAGCACAAGCAGCAGCAGAAGCTGCAAAAATAGCGGCAGAGGAAGCTACAAGATTAGCAAAAGAACAAGAAAGATTAGCTAAAGAAGCGCAAGCAGAATCTAAAAGAAACAAAGATAGTCACAAAGCAGCTGCTAAAGCTGCAGAGATGAGAAAAGTTTTAGACACTCTAAAAGCAAACGCAGCAAGAGAAAGAGGAATTGCTGCAGAAAGAATAGCTGATTTGGCTACAATCAGAAAACTAGCAGCGCAAGCAGAAGCTAAAGCTGCCAAAAGGTTAACTTACAAAGAAAGATTTGCAAAAGGTAGAGCTAATAGAGTAGAAAAATTTGTTAACTTAGCAAAACAAAGTAAAACAAAAGCAATTATACATTCAAAAAAAGTTTCTTTCGAAAAAGAAAAAACAAAACTTTTCCATAATGGGATCTTACTATTCTTAAGAAGCATCCAAAATAAAGAACCAAACCATACAACAAATGCTGAAAACGCAAAAAGATATGCACTTGCTACCAGAGCTACTTTAAAAGCTGCAAGAAAATCTAGAGATGACACTAAAAAAGCAATAAATCAATGCATCAAAGACGCTGATAAAGCTATAAAACTTGCTGAGAAAAAAGATAAACTCTCTAAAGATTATCCTCCACACATCAAAAGAAGCATCAATAAAAATCTTCAAGAAGCAAAAAACATCAAAAGAAGCGCTGAAAACCTATTAAGGTTAACTGAAAAAATAACTAAAGAAATAACTGACCTCTCAGCAGATTCCATTATAAAAGCAAAAATAGCTAGACAACTAAGTAAAGAATTATCTGCTAAAGAAAAACATTCTTCAAGATACAAAAGATTCACGACAGAACACATCTCAGACGGTTCTAAAGTCTTAGCCCCTGACTATGCTATTCCAAATCATGAAAAAGAAAGAAGAAAAAGGCAAAAAGAAACATGGTTAACACCAAATGGCAAATCAGACTCACATAGAAGAGTTACCACAAAAACCAGAGGTGGAACTAGTCAAAATCCAAGATCGCCAAGTGGAGCATCAGAATGGACTTCAACAAAAAGAAAAAGATCATCTCCAAACGGTAGAAGAAGAAGATAAAACAAAAATACTAGCAATCTAAGTAACTCTAATAAAACCTTTAAGCAGCAATATCATAAATTATTACTTCTTGTACCTGTTTTTGATCATCATAAATTACTTCAAACATGTATTCTGGACCACAATTTAGTTGTGGAACTCCACTTTCATCTACATCAAAATAAAATACTGGAACTTCTCCATCATACCCTTCAACAGTGCAAGTTTCTGTAGAAGCCTGAATTGCTTGATCTATAGCTGGACCAATCAAATTACCAATTCTAGCAACTGGTTCATTACCAGAAAATACAGTATTTGATTTAACTCCATACTCTAGTGCCACATCTCCTGTTCCAAATAAAGCATTATAAATTGGATTACTAGATATAAATAAATCAGCTTTCTTTGGGTTTCCATCAGCATCTAAAACAGTATCATCTAATCTATTTTTTTGAACACTTTGTGAAAATGTAAGTATTCTACCACTGGCCATTCCAAGTCTATAATTTGCATCATTCATTAATCCTTTATTCTCTTCATTAACAGTTAATCCAGAATTATAATTAATCAAAATATCAACTAAACTATCTTCTTTACCTTCCCACCCACAAAGAGTATTTAACATACCTGCTATATTTGATCTTTGAGCTGTATTTGTATCACCTTGAACAAACCAATCTAATCCATTAATTCCAGATAAAGTTACTCCAGCTTTCTTATACTCAACAAACTGTAAAGGCCCTCCATTACTTTGATCTAATACCTCATAAGCAAGCAAAGTATCTTGTCCACCACAAATAGAAAATATAGGTACTTTAGAAGCAAGATTTTCAAAAGATGGTTTCAAACCTTCATATTCACTTCTAACTCCACCTAGCAAATGATCTAAAGTAAATCCATTACTATATGCCTTTTCTAAAGATTCTTCTCCAATTTCTTTTTGAATAGTCATTACTGCTTCAAATAAAGGCCTTAAATCCTCATCTCCTTCCTGCAACTTTTGCATAAGTTCTTCTTCTCCATTAACTCCTTTTTCTTGCATCTTTACTTGTAAAGAAGAGCTTGCAGCTTCAAGGTCAGACCTCCTAGCCTGAAGAACTTCATTTTGAGCATCAAGAACCAAAGAAAAAGCTCCACCATAATTTTCTGTAGAAAAACCTTCAGTTGCATTAATCAAATTCCCTGGAGCAATTACAGCATCATAATTAATAGAATTGTTAGCAGCTTCTCTAGTATCAATTACTTCTCCTGCTGCTTCTAAAACTGATTTCCTACTACGAACATCAGGAAGTAAAATAAATCGTCCACCAACTGTATAATCTGCCATAATTACCCAAAAACAGCACTCAGTTATAAATGTTCAGTACTAGAAAGTGACAAAAGATAAACTGGGCCTAAATAATCTTTTAAAAAAGACTATAAACCACACCCAAATCAAGAAAAACAACCCAAATAACCTAAAAAACCAAGAATAAAATCAAAAAACCTAAGCAATAACTACTTTTGTTCCAAGAGCCTGTCCAGGTAACCCCTTCTCAGCAAAAATAGCTCTTACATTCCCTTTTCTACCGTGTAAAGCTGATACTTTACCAGAAATCTCTTTTCCAGCTGGACTTTTCCAAGTAACTTTCTTTCCAATTAGCTTCTCAGACTCCTCTGCTGACTCACTAGCCTTCAAAATCACTTGCCCAGTGTTCTGGTGGTGTCTTCCTTGCCTAAAATGCATTACTGTTGCTTCCATAATCAATAAAAATTAAGCTTCTCTTTATAAAGTTTGGCCTTGAAAATGACAAATCTTGCAAGGAACGAAGCAAGGTTTGAAAACTAAAAGTTTTCATAATGTTGAGAATCTCTGATTATCATAAGTTAACTGAGAATTTCACTTCAAATCTTTTAACCTCTCAACTAACTGATCAAAAACTATCTCTTTTTTCTCCTCTGTCAAAGAAAAAAGCTTTTTCTGAATCAGAGACTTAGAAACTGTGAACAAATAATTTAACTTAATCACACTTTCCTTAATTGCTCCTTCTTTTTTAGTCAATGGAACTCCTATCATCTCCAAATTACTTGTAATTCCTGCAACAACTACATTTCCAAACTCTTCAAATAAAACCACTCCTGGCCTTTTTTTAACCTCAAAAGTATCTGTATACTGAATTTGAGTTAGAACAACATCTCCACTTTCTACCATCACAACTTCCTCTAAGCATTTTCCCATGCTTCATCTTCTTCATTATCCCAAAACTCTTTCATTTTTTGCTGTTGCACCTTATGAAGAAATTCGTCATACTGATTTTGTCTTTTTACATCTTTAAAAACACTAATCATTTTTTCTATAAGCTCATTATAAGTTTGTCTTGGATACTCTCGAAGTTCCTTTAATTTCTGTGCAAGTGCTTTATCTATTTGAATTGTAGTTATTTCCACTATATGTCACCTATAGTTAACATATAGTCAATTATATATTAATCTTTCGCCAAACTACATCTAATGCTCAGAAATGCTTAAAAACACCCAAAACCAAAAATTACCAATGGATGAAAATACAAAAAAAGAGCAAAACATAAACCAAATCAAAGGTGAAGTCTTAGGTGGTGATTTTGATAAAATTCTCATGCGAGTCAAATCTAACCAAGAGATTGAAATTGGTGAAATAGTTACAATTGAGACAAAAGATACAAACAGCAAAGACCAAAACACCATCATCCTAGCTCAAGTATACGATTTATCATATTCTTACCAAATGAGCCAACAAAACCTAGAAATGGTCTCCGGATTAAGATTAGAAGACAACTTAGACACCAACCTCTTCAACACATCTCAAAGAATCTATCAAATAGCCATTCTCAAACCCCTTCTAATAATAAAAAAAGACCAAAACAACAATCACAAAGCAATTCCTTGTAAAAAACTCCCAGAAATATTTGCTAAAGTAAAACAGATACAAGCAGATGACATTAGCTTCATGCAAACTCCAAAAGATGCATTATTTCTAGGAAACTTAAGGAGCGGATCCAAAAAAATCAACAAAGACATTTTCCTACCAGGTAAGGAAGTATTCAGTCACCACTTATTAGTAGCTGCAAGTACTGGTAAGGGAAAATCTAATTTTCTTAAATGTCTAGTCTGGGACAGTACGAACAAAGACTACTTAGGCATGCTTATCTTAGATCCTCATGATGAATACTACGGCAGAACAGAACTTGGACTTAAAAACCACCCTAAAACCAGGCAAAATGTCAGCTACTATACCCCTACACAACCTCCTCCTGGTGCTAAAACCCTTATCTTCAACCTTTGCATTCTAAAACCAAACCATTTTCACGGTGCCTTACAACTAAGTTCTCCACAAAGACAATTAATGCTCCTATACAACAAAAAGTTCAAACAAGAATGGATTCCTGCCATCATGAAAGAAGAAAGAATCCAAGGTGCTAGTTTCCACCCTGACACTGTTGCAGTAGTAAAAAGAAAACTCATGTCCCTTTTAAACCTAGACATCCTAGACAACAACCAAATCACAGCCGACGGAATATTCTCAACAACTGCTGGAGAAAACACAATCTCAGAGATCACCAAAGAATTAGAACAAGGTAAAAAAGTGATTATCGACACTTCATTTTTTTCAGGCGCAGTAGAAATCATGGTTGGTGCTATGATAGCTACAGAAATGCTAAGTCTCTACAAAAAATACAAACGTGAAGGCACCCTAGAAACAAAACCAGTTATCAGTATTGTTCTAGAAGAAGCTCCAAGAGTCTTAGGTAAAAAAGTCCTAGAGCAAGGCTCAAATGTTTTCGACACTTTAGCAAGAGAAGGACGTAAATTCAAAATCGGTCTAACAGCAATTACCCAATTACCTTCAGAAATTCCAAAAACCATTCTAGCTAACATGAACACCAAAATCATCTTAGGAATAGAAATGCAACCTGAACGTCAAGCTATCATAGAAAGTGCTGCTCAAGATTTAAAGGACCAATCTAAATCCATAGCCTCTCTAGACAAAGGTGAAGCAATAGTAACTTCCACTTTCACCAGATTCGCAATCCCAATAAGTATTCCCTTCTACCCAAATTACGTAAAAGAATACAAAGAAAAACTAAAAGCAGAACAAATCAAAGAATTGGGAGAAAACAGCCAAGAAACTCAGCAAGGCTACGTTGGTTTTTGATAAACTCACTCAATACCTTCTCTGCCCATCATAACCAGCATTAGATCCATAACCACCATAAGACCCACTAGAACCATATCCACCCTGACCCATCTGACCCATTTGACTTGAATATCCATAACCACTTTGAGCAGACTGCTGATGTGCATAAGCTACTAACTGATTCAAATAAGTCTCTAAATCAACAGAATTATCTATCCCTTCAAGCACATATTTTTTATTCAATCGTAAATGATAACTAGAAAAAATTCTATCAAAAATCCCTCTTTTACGTTCAACACTACTAATCTCTGAAAACAACAAAGTTTTATGCTTAGACAGTTTCACACCTGTCTGCAAAAACACAATTGGATGTTTAGCCTTAACAAAATTACTAATAAGTCCAAAAAATAGCAAGAACACCACTATCATTAAAGCTCCAATTTTGGCATTACTCTCAGTAGCCCTACGAAGCGATAACAATGAGATATTCAACAAAATTCCAGCATAAAATAAGCCAGAAAGCAAAACAAGTACCAAAAACTTAGACAAGAACACAGTTGACATTTTCTTAGGCACAGAATAAAGCACAGCTTCAGTTCCAGAAACCCTAGCTCCAGCAGAAGCACCCACTCCTCCAGATACTCCTGAACCACCAGAACCAGAACCATACGAATCAACCATAATCAAAAAGAAGTTAATAAAGCTTTAAAAACTTCTCCCTCAACAAACAAATCATAATGATTAACAAACTAGAGGATGAATTCATTCTAAAGCTCATTGATTTCCAATACAACCAAACAAAGAATGAAGAAATCAAAGCTCTAGCACAAATAATACCATGGGCAAAAGGTTGGCCAGATAACAAACAAGCATTTTGGAATGTAGAAACCTATCTTTGGCAAAGAAAAATCCCTAAAAAAGTAAAAGAACAAATCAAAAACGAATTAAACAACATCAAAAACATTCACTCAAAAACAAATACAACTCCAAAAATTCTAGATTTAGGTTGCGGTGCCTACAGTTACATAGATTCACACACAGGTATTGATTTTAGCCCAAGAATGCTCAAGTTCAACGACAATATAGAAAACAAGATCAAATTTGATTTAAACAAAACAAACAACAGCAACAACAAAATACCAATAAAAGACAATGAATTCAACATTATTACAGCAATTTTCCTTTTAAACTATTTAAATAATCCAAACAATCTTCTCCAAGAAGCAAAAAGAATCCTCAAAGCAAACGGAACTTTAGTTACAGTTCTATCAAAAACAGGCGTATCTCCATTACATCAAACTCAAGAGATACAAAAATATACGAAAGAACAATGGCTAAACACTATAAAAAACCTTTTTCCAAACACAACTATTAAAATTATCAGCAATCTTTATATTTTCGTCTCTCAGAAATAATCTCTTCTTCCCGAATTTCATCCTTAATTTTCTGCGCATCAATATTCTTATCCTTCAGAAGACCAAAAGCACTCATTATTCCCTTGTTTTTCAATTTTCTCTCTTTTTCTTCAAATATTTCTTCCATGACAAACCAAAAGCATATCAAGAGTAATAACTTTTTCGAAAAAAACGCCAAACACCCGTAAACAATATATACTAAAACATTCTTCCAAAATAAAGGATGGTACGTTCAGAACTTCTAAAAGAATTCGGTTTCGAGGAAGAGTACGCTGAAACAGTAGACGCTAGATTCGAAAAAACAGGATACCCTAAATGCCTTAAAAGATATAAATTAGTCTACGAAATGCCAGACCTTTCTATTGAAGAACCATATTATTGGGTAGTTAACGAATTCAGAAAAAAGTTCTATTCTAAAGTAATCAAAGTTGAAGACAGTTTCTCAGCTTCAGAAAATTCAGCCTTTTTTGGTATGACACAACAAAGATTAGGTGTACAACAAGACAAAATTTCACAATTCTTAGCTACAGTTGGAAAAATGGTAAAAGAACTCTTTCAGATGGTTAGAGAACTAAGAATCATTGATGAAAGAGTAGCTTACTACAAGGGTTCATTTAAACAAATAGACAAACCTCTAAAAGATAGGAAGAACGCTGACGAAATTACTTTGAAAGGTATTTTTGTAGATCTAGTTCAAGGTGGTGGTAAAAGTCCAAGTTCTGTATTTGGTATGGCTTCCCAATTAGAATTCGTAGCATTACCTGACCTTTTCTTCGATGCTCCTCCATTTAATAACAAAGACGAAATGGAAGATTTTGTTGATGGTTTAACTGATTTTAACCAAGCTGTTCTAAGGGTTTTAAAAAGACATTTAAGACACTTCATGGAATGGAAAAAAAGAACATACAAAGAGCACAAAAACAGACGTGAATTCCAACTAAAATATTTAGGACAACACTATGATATAATTCAGATGTATATGACTTGGATCAAACCTTATCTAAAAAACGTGCAAAGACTCCATTTAAAAGCTGAACATCAAGATTCTGTAGACCTTGTTTCTGCTTTTGAAAGTAGTAGAACAGACATTGAAGTAATTGGCCACCATGATGAAGAACAAGGCTGTGTTTTAGTTTCATGGAATTATAGAACAACTCCTCACATGAAATTCGTTCAAGAAGGATACCAAAGAGGTCCAGTTCACGTTGGAAGAGTAGATTTAACTTTTAGAGCCTACAATTGGACTAAAGAAGAAATCAAAAAATACAAAAAAATGAAAGAAAAAGAGAACTTATACCTTCTAGGAGATGTATCTCAATCTGTTATCCAAGCTATGAAAGGCTTAGGTGATGAATTAGAGAGATATTATTTAGAATCAAAAGGTAAAATTGAAGGAAAAGAACCAAAAGAGAATCTAGAATCAAAAAAAGAAAAATGGAAAGATAATAGACCTTTTATTCACAAACTTTTCGGTGATTTTCTCCCTCCACCTAAACAAAAAACCAATAAATCAAATGAAAAAAAAGACGAAAATGACAAAGATGGAGCCTATGCAAAAAGAGTTGCTTGGGGAACCTATCGTTACTTTAAGAAGTCCCATAGGATGATAACTTGGTAAGCTTTGCTCGAAATCTCTGGACAATTTTTCATTCAATCTTTCTCAAAAACAAATACAACATATACATTTTTCTAAATTATTGTCATTTAGAGATAATAACTTTTTATAGTATTAGCATTTCTAGACCTTACTATGTCAGAAGGCAAACAAATTGATGCTCTTAAACGTAAAGAAGATCTAGAAAAGCTCGAAAAACAAAAAGAAGCTGAGATCAAAAAACTAAAAGAAGAGATCAAAGAAGCTGAACAAGAAGTCAGAAAAGTTGAGGAAGAAGAAGAAAAAGTTCCTATCCCTCAGGTTGCAACTAGAGATACCACTAATGTTTCAGCTGAAGCAAAATTGATCATAGAAACCCAACGTGGTATCAAAACAAGTACATCGGACACTACTGAAAATTACACTGAAGAATCTATAGAATCAAAAGTAAAAAAGAAACAAGCTGAATCCTTAGATGAACAATTAGCAAACGAATCAATCCCAATTCATCCAGGACAGATTGGAGCACTTCCAGCAGCTTACAGAGCAGACCAAATTGGCCAACTATCTCTAATCCCAATTCAAACTCTTTACACAGAAATGCAAGGAATTTACGCTGCAGCAACTCAAAAAGGTTATGTCAGTCCAGAAGAACAAACTCAAATGTACAATTTAGGTTCAGCTATAGAACAAAAAGTCCAAGATGTTGAAGCTGGTAACTATTCATTCAACAAAACTGCAGAAATCATGGCGAGTGTATCTTTAAGCCTTAAAGAAAAAACTAGTTCTATGTATATCCAAGCCAAAGAAGAAAAATCAATGCAAGAACATTACAAAGTATAAACTATAATTTATCAATAATTATTCTCCAAAACTGCTTCAAATACAGATTTCACTCTTAAAAAACTCAAAGCATGATCATCATTTGGCAAATCGTTAGCAAAATATAAGAAAAACAATGCCTCATCTCCATAATCTCTAAAAACATCTACTCCTAATTTAACCCTATGTAATTGCCCAAAAGTTAATTGAGAAGCACTTAATTCCCCATACAAATCGTATCCTATCAATTCACCCATTTCATATCTCCTCATTTGTTCTATTTCTTCAGCTAAGTCATCTCTAACTGTTACTTGTCCACTTTGACATTCCCTTTGAATTACTTCAATACACTTAACTAATCCTTCTGCCCTTCCTTTAACAATAATTTGATGATTTACATCATCAATTGAATAAAATATATCTCTAATTTGTATAAAATCCATATTTTTCCTTCAAAAATAGCTTTTTATAAAAAATTTAAGTACAAAATAACCTTCTTTTAGACTCCAAAGAAAATCTCACGTTGCTCGATGGGGGCGATTAGCGAAAAGGCTCTTCTCCACGCTCGCTCCATTTGGTCACTTCGGGTCGTTTGATCTTACTAATATGTTCTTGTTCTGCACTTTACGCCCCCCACACATTTTCTTTGGAGTCTTTGTAACTGAAGTATTTGTAGTTGTATTATCTAAAAGTTAAATCTTTTTTATTGGTTTTTTTGTTTCTATAGGCCTTGAGTCATGATTCTTTGTATTTAGGGTCTTTGATGCATAATTTTTTGGAACTTGATTCTTTGCACCATTAACTTCATTCAAAGATACATTAATATACATCTTCTCATAATCAAACTTTAGGATGGTTGTATTTGGTAATAATAATTTTGAATTCGAAACAGGTTACGCTAGTTCTATGGACAGAGAAGGCGATCATGGTCATGGACATAGCTCAGGTGGTGGTGGTCACGATTGCGGACATGATCATGGAAGCCCAAAAGCTACAGGTGATGTAGGAGTTTCCGCAGGTGATTTTGGTATGAGTTTTGGTTTAGGTCCAGTACCAAATTTACCAGCAACTATGAGTAAAATTCATTCTGGACAAAAAGTATTAGAATTAGGTTTTTTTGGTATGGGTAAAGGTTCCGGTCAAGGCCATACTGCTGGTATGTACGGTAAAAAACAACGTCAAGCATTAAGAGAAAAAGCTCGAGCAAACAGAGTAGATTGGACCTTACACACTAGTGTAGGTGTAGCTGGACTTGCTGGTAAAGATCGTCAAGGTAACTTCTCAAAAGAACAAAAAGTTATGTCAATTCAAGAGATCAAACGTGCAATTGAGTTCGCAGCAGATGTTGCTGAAGGTGGTCCAGTTGTAGTACATACTGGAGAATTTAACCGTCCAGTAAGTGACGCAGATTGGAACACTAAAGGTAAATGGAAAGGTAGATTCGAGATGTACGATGAAGAAGAAAAACGTGGAACTTACGATATAATTGACACTAGAACAGGCTCAATCGTACAACAAGCAAGGAAAGGAAAAACAATTAGTCGTCCTGTTTGGAAAAGGTATAGTGAAACTGATGATCAATGGGATAAGCAAGGTAAAAAAGACTCCTACACTGACGAACATGGTAACACAGTGAGAAGAGGAGACTATATTGATTATTGGGGAAATAAATTAGAAAGAGCTAAC
Organism: uncultured Methanosarcinales archaeon; assembly: GCA_964527395.1. Taxonomy (GTDB): domain Archaea; phylum Nanobdellota; class Nanobdellia; order Woesearchaeales; family GW2011-AR9. Next base: position 44,621 of record CAZGQD010000001.1, on the reverse strand, counting down.
AGAATCCCTGTTTGGGACAAGAAAAACAACATCTTTAAAATTGAACAATTAGGCTGGCCTGACCTTGAAATAGAAGCAAAAGAAATGACTAAAGATGCAAAACATTTCTGGAAAGAATACCAAAAAGACAAAAATAACCCTAAATGGAAATCTGACCTTTGGTATAGATTCAAAGACGCAGAATCAGTAGAAGATGTCAAAGTTATGCCTGAAGAAGCTTATATCATATCTTCCTTAGAAACAAACGCAGCTAACTCCAGAGCTTTCGCTTTCCAATATTCTAGAGATTATGAAGAGAATATTCAAAGACTCAAAAAACTAAAAGAAGCAAAAGAACTCTACAAAAAAATAGAAGAAGCAACAAGTCCAGAAGAAAAATGGAGATACGAAAAACAAGTAACTGCACTCCAATCTGAACAATTAGGCTTAGTAACTCCTGACAAAAAAATGCCTACTGCAATTATTGAAAAAGAGATGCAAAACATCAAATCTGCCATAAACCAAGCTCAAGATGCAGCTGCTGGACAATGGTCACAATCAGAAGAACAAATGGAAACTGCAAGAAACATTCAAAGTGGTAGAACTTACGCTCTTCAAGAAGCATACGATGCTTATGGTCAAGCAGGCGTATTTGCTTGGCGTCAAAGTGAACAACTAAAAAGCAAAGGAAAACTAAAAAAGAACCTTATGGTTGCAATGGAAAACCTCTTTCCAGAAGCTCACGGTGCTCACCCTGACGAAATTATTGAACTAGTTACAAATTCTAGAAAATCCATGGCAAAACAACTCCAAGCTGCTTTTGGTTATAACGATGAAAAAGCTAAACAAGCTGCTAGAAAAACCATTTCCATGACATTCGATGTTGGTCATATGAACATGTGGCGTAAATACTTCAAAGACGACACCTCAAAATCTCCAGACGAAAACAATAAAATATTTCAAGGTTGGATGCTAGATATGACAGAAAAGCTAGCTAAAGCAGATGTTGTAGGTCACGTTCACTTAGATGATAATTACGGCTACCAAGACGAACATTTAGCTCCAGGCGAAGGTATTGCTCCAATCAAGAGAATGGTTGAAATTCTTAAAGAAAACGGCTACGATGGCGAATTAATCGTAGAACCTGGTGCAGACTTCACTCTTGATCAAGGTGGTTGGCGTAGTGTCCAAAAAACCTGGGATCTTTTCGGAGCTCACGTAACTGGTACTGGCAAAGGTTTCACAGGTTACGGCGGCAAGAAATGGAGCGCTATTCATTACAACCATATGGGTCAAGGTCATCCTCCTTACTTCGTCTTCGGTTCTTACTCTCCTTCAGAAGATTGGACACTTTGGACTGGCGTACCGCTGGAGTAGGACAGTTGCAACTTATTTCTTTGCTTAAGTCCCACCAGGGTCTTTTCTCTTTATAAGCTTTATTCATAAAAACAGAACAGTTTACACTTTTGCATAAATTTAAAAGAAATAATTTAATATTTTAGTAAAATTTATGTTCTTTTTGTGAAAATTATTCCATTTTTAAATTAATTCTAGATTAATCATCATTCAAAATTATTAAAAAATAATGAATTAAGTAAAAAAATACAAACATTTATATCTATAACTTCATTTTTTGTGTTTAATAACACAAAAAAAGGAGAGATGGTTCTAAGATGGCACGACAAACTAGAGAAAAATTATTCGAAAAAGTAGTAGAAACACTCAAAAAAAATCCAAAAACTATTCACCAAGTAGCGAAAGCAACAGATATTAATTGGGAAACAGTCAAAAAAACAATTTCAGTACTTTCTAAAATCAACCTAGTTAAATCATCTATCAAAAATGGAAAAGAATATTTTAGCATTGGTACCACAGGGTTTATCAAACCACGAAAAGATACTTTGATGGGACTTCCAATTACTCAAGAGCAAGAACATAGAACAAAGCAACTTTTAAAACGAATTGAAGAAATTTGGTCAAAAATTGTGCCACATAGAAAACTCGGAAAAACTTTCAGGCAGAAAATTCTTGTTAAGTTAATTAAATCAACTGAAGAGAACAATGTTCCATATGGATGGTTCTTGTATGGTCAATGTGCCGTGTTATATAATCCTGATTTAACAGGAATTACTTCTTCAAAACAATATGATACTAAAATTACAGACATTATCGAAGAATTCAAAGACATTCCTACAACTACAGAACTATTAGAAAGACATTATACTGAAACTGGAAATGAGTCATACAAACTTCGATTACTAATTAGTCAAAATTTACTTGATAAATTCACTGAAGACTCTATTTACTTATTGAAAAAAAATATTAAACATTTTATTTTTAACTTTAAAAAGACAGAAGAAAATAACAAAATAATAGAAGTTCTCGAATCTTTTCTTTCATTTAGCTTAAGATTATTAAGTAAACTGCCAATTAGAGAGCTAGAAGACATCAGATCTCAAATGAATGAAACGTTTTTGAAAGTGTGGGAAATAATGGCAACATACAATCTTTACAAATCTTTGCAAAAAAAGAACTGGTATGAGATTAACATATTAAAAGAACATTATTACATGAAATTAGAAGTTCTTTTAGCAAGCATAGACGAACACATCACTACGCTTGGAGATAACTGTCCTCCAATTATAATTCCAAAAGATAGTCCATATTATAAATACACCTCTAAAGCTCGTCAGGAAAACAGATCTCAATAAAATCCTCAAATTCAGCAAAATCTGAATCTCTTGTAACTAAAACTACTGCATTTGCCTTTAAAGCTAACGCAACATGCAAAGCATCAGGATAATTTGTTGAAGAAAATTCACGAGCTTTTTGTTTATCTTTATAAGTAGTTTTTACTTCAATTAAATTATCACTCTCTATACCATCTAATATCTCTTGAATCTCTTTTATATCTCTATATTTACTAAATTCTTCAATAACATGGTCAGAAATAACTAATGTGAATTCTCCTTGACGGATTCTATGAAACAAAAATGCCGCTAAATCAGTAAAACTTTGCCATTTTCCTTCTTCTGGTTGAACTAAACTGACATAAACATTAGTATCAACATAAATCCTATCTATTTTCACCATCTCACTTCCTCTTACCCAAACTCAACCTATACTTCAATTCCTTATTAACATAATCTTTCAGTTCATCATAGCTTTTCTTTAAGACTTTTTGCATTTTAGAACCATTTACTCCTAAAACATCATCCCAAAGACCTTTTTCCTTCAAAATTGAATAAAATTCTTCAGATTTAGGGTATTCCAACCATTCATAACCTTTCACAGACACCCTTTTTTCTGATCCAAACACTGCTTGAACTTCCTTTTGTTTGGCAAATTCTACCAATTGACTCTTAATTTCACTAATTCTATCACTAACTTGCTTCTTTTGACCTTCTAAAACAGCTAACTCATCAACTAATTTGACCCCATCATCCTCAGCAAACTCTTCTGGAGTCTTTTCCTCAAGCTCAGCTTCATGCTTCCAAGTTGGACAAATTGGTTTAAATTTGCACCAACCACAAAGTGCAGTCACAGTAGTTGGCCATTCTGTATTAGATTCTATTTCAGCTATCAAATCTTCAGTACTTTTCTTCAATTGAAGTAACTGCTCCTCAGAACGCTCAGAGACCATCTCTTTATCAAATGCTAAGAAATACCAAACTAATTTTACTGATTTACAATCTGGGAACTGATTTTTTACCCATAAGGAATACATTGCAAGCTGTCTATCTTCATCTAATTCTCCTTGTGCTTTTAAACGATTATTGGTTTTGTAATCACAAACATAATAATTTCCTTCTTTGTCACATGCTAACCTATCTATTCTTACATGATATTGATTCCCATCTTCAAGTTGCATTCTATCTTCTGTTTCAAGTCCAACAGTTCGCAAATGATTAAATGGTTTATAATGATCATAGTAATCAGAAACAAACTTAATTCCCATATCTTTGTAATTATCTTCAGAATACTCTTTTTTAGCTATCAAAACCTTATCTGTCCACTCTTGTTCCCAACGCATTAGATAGAAATCAATCAAATTTTGCTTAGAATTACGTTTTTGAAACTGAAGATCTTTGTAAAGCTTCTCAAGAGCCTCATGCACCAACTTTCCCATGAAAGTTTCAACAGTATCTGGAATATCAACTTTGACCTTATCAATATATTGTAACTTATATTTATACTTACATTGTATGTAAGTACCTAATCTTGAATGTGAATATGCTGTCATCTTAACTCAAAAATTGTTTTAATTAAAAATCTTTTGGCTACTTGAGAGATATGGCCCACTGCAGATAAAACTTGAGTAAATATAACATCTCAAAACCAAAACAGCTCCAAATTCATCAAACAAATTTAAATAAACTCCTCCCTCTGACATTAACATGGTTAAGATTCAAATAGCATCTGATTTACACTTAGAATTTAAAGAAAATAGAGAATGGTTAGAAAATAATCCTATAATACCTAAAGGAGACATTCTACTATTAGCAGGAGATATTGTTCCTGACAAATATAAGAAAAAAGCAAGAAAATTCTATGATAAAATTTCAAAAGACTTCAAAAATATTATCTCAGTAATGGGAAATCATGAATTTTATCACGGCATTTTGTCTTATGCTTATCCTGATTATTCAAGTAATTTGAGTGAAAATCACATAAAATTGAATAACAAGAGTTTAGTAATAAACGGTGTTAAGTTTATAGTAAGTACTTTATGGTCTGACATATCAAAAGCCGAGCAATTAGCAATAGAAAATGGGATGAATGATTTTAGAATAATCTTTGAAAAAGACATTTACAATGAAAAATCACCCATCTCTGTTGAAAAGGTCAAAAAGCTCCACAAAATCAGTTTTTATTTCTTAAAACAAGAGATTGAGAAACCATTTGATGGAAAAATTGTTGTTATGACTCATCATTTACCTAGTTTTTCTTGTATCCCTAAAATTTACGCTAATAGTAATATAAATTCAGCATATGCAACAAACTTAGATCAATTCATTAAATCTCATCCTCAAATAAATCTATGGGTCTGTGGACATTCTCATGGTTTTTGTGATATAAAAATTGGACAAACAAGAATTGTTAAAAATACTTTAGGTTATGTTGATGATGGACAACAGTTGGACTTTAAGAGAGATTTTGTTATAGAGATATAACCTATCCAAATACTCTCCATCAAGAATACTATTCGCATGAGTATACAATTAATCAACAGAATTTCTTATTTGTTCACTTAATGCTAAATCCCTTCAATCAAATCTTCTGCTGAAAAATAATCATTTCTTTGCCAAACTGTATCTGTTCCACCAACTAGCTCAATTAATTCCTTTTTTCCATATTAAATAAGAAAACCTCTAAGTTCTATACTCATCAATCCAAGAAGGTCTTCGAGTCATCATATAATCTACTTCTAGATGTGCAATCCTTCCATGTTCTTCAGAACCGATATAACTAAGCAATCTATTCTTGATTTGTTCTTGATCTGCATAAACTCTTGAAACTTCTTCTCTTAACCCTAATCTTAATTTCTCCCAGACAAATCCAGCTCTTTCTGCAAATTCATGGAAATCCTGAAAAGGCAAATCTTTAGTTTTTTCATAAAAATCAACAATATAATCATTTATTCTTTGATTAACAACTCTTCTAGCTGCACGATAATCGTCTTTTGGCCAATCAACATCTGTTCCACCAACTAACTCAACCAGTAGTGTTTGAACTTTTTTTTGTTGATCTATTGCTAATTCCATTTTTAATCTAATTCTTAAAAGAGCCTCAGATATTTTAAACTTTCGTCATATTTTAAGAGATTCTGCTACTAATCCAGTTTTATGCTTTTCACTCATCCTATCACCTATCGCTTCAAATTCTAAATCAGTAAGAATTGTTTCATCAAAATTCACTTTATCTAACCTTCCTATTTCAATAGCACATATCCCATATCTTCCTTGATTAATTCCCTTACTAGTAACAGCTTCTCTAATTTGTGCTAGTGTACTTTTAGAAGTAGTATTATCATCAATTATTAATCCATGATTAACCAATAATTTTCCTCTTGCCTCATCTCTTATTAATCTTGGAATCCCTCCACTTACAAGTTTTTCAAACCATTGCTCTTTTGGATAATCAACTAAGTCATCTCCATCACCATGCATTGAAAACTTCAGCAGCAAAACATCTCTAACAACATCCTTTCCTAAAGCTGCAGTAATTCCTCTAAAAGCATACCCTAACTCCATCCCTCCTGAGAAAGGATTTACTATCAAATCTACTTCTCTTTCAAGATTTTGCATAGCATTTATAGTATATAAAAGAATTTTAGCAGGGTCATCCATTTCTCTCCAAGAATCTTTCCAATCACTAAATTCTAACTTGTTTGTGAGTTTTTCAACAAAATCACTTTTATAATCAATTGGAATAACCTCTCCAGTAAGAATAAACCTATATGCAACTGAAACTGTATCTTGACATAATTGAAATAAAGTATCAAAATCTTCTCTACTTATTACCTCATCAGGTCTTTTTCCAGCTTTATCAGCCTTTCTCATTGCAGTATATACATTCTTCATTAAAAGTAATGCGTACTGCTTTTGATGATCTAAAACACTAAATATAGGTATTTGTAAGTTAATATCCCTAGAAATTTCTCCTTTTGAAGCTAATTTAGCTATCAAACCCTCATTTTCTTTAAATCTTAAATCAATTTCGCTTGCAACTTTTTCTCCTTCTTTTTTTGCTTCTTCTCCAAATATTCCAAATAGTGTATGTCCTAAGAAATAATTATTCGACCTGAATACTACATCTCCTGCATGTCTTGCTGTATTTCTTTCAACAATATCAGCCAAATCTCCTAACTTAGAAGCTACTCTTCCCCATTCTTCCTCATTAATTCTTGGTCTTCCAACAGCATCAGTTCTTTGTGAAAAATAAAGAGCTCTTCTGAATGTTTCTAAATCAGAAATTGAACTTAAGTACTCTTCTCTTTCTCTAAATAGGTGTTGTCTAGGTAAAACCGGCAAATTTTCAGCTAAATCCTTAAATGTCATTCCAGTTGTTACTCTTCTCTGAGCTTCCCTACTCTTAGCATTTTTTAGAAAATCTTCAAGTAACAAATAATCCTTTCTCCACTTTCCAACTCCTGATTGTACATCAACTCCCATAACTCCTGTTTTTGCTGCTGCTTCTTGAACATTATGCCTATTTAGACCCCCTGCTAAGATTACTTGTCTGGAATTATTAGCATCAAAACCATATTGATCAACAAATCTTCTACAATCATCCCAATCTAATGTAATCCCTGTTCCTCCATGTGCTGCTGAGAGCAGCGTCTGGAAACCCTCAGTTTCCATGAAAAGTAATCTTCCACTATCATCAACAGATACTGCATCTAAAAGAACATTATCCACATAAGGTAGAAATCTCTCGCCATACTCAATTGGACTAACTCCTTTTTCAACCTCATAATTTATTACAATTCCCTTAACTATTTTCAAATCAGGAAAATTTTCTCTCAATTTTTGAATATCTTCAATTGAAATATCTTCTATTTGTCCAGAACCTTTTCTAGCATCAACATTCAATTGAACTGCACTAAAACCAATTTCACTAATCAAACTAGACAATGTACCATAATCAGTAAATGTAGTAACCAAATAAGTATCTATATGAGAAGGAGTTTGTGTTACTATTTTTTGATATTTTTCCCTTCTAATTGGATTATCTCTAGATTCTGTTATCACAAAATGCAGAATTTTTTTAATTCTGCGTCTGAAAATTTATAATTTTCATGAACCTAATGCATCTGCTCCATAATGAATTGCAGTAAGAGCATCTTCTAAATGATCAATACCACAAATTTTAACGTAACTTACCACAAATTTCCAAAAATAAGCCTGATTTATAAATATTATCACCTAAAAGTAATTAATTTGGGTAGTTGTCCTTAATTCTCCATACAAAAACCACTCACAACCCACAATCATCTTATAAACAACCCTCACACATACACTAAAATCATCTCCTATTTTGCTTTATTTTTCACTTTCTTTTGAATGTCCACTATATTATCTAAATATGCTTTTTCAACAAGAGATAATGTTCTCACTTGATATTTTCTGTACTCTTTTTCTGCTTTTGCAATAGCTTTTTTATGGCTTACTTTGCCAGCATCAGCTAGAATATCTTTATCAAATGTCTTAATTAATCGATCCAGTTGAGTAATCCAATCTTTCATTCCCATTGCTTGTTGATTCATCGCTTTAACTTCTGCCAGATCAAAGAATGCAGAAACGATATTATTGAGTATCTTCAATTCATTTTTAGAAAGATAATTTTTTGCCACTACAATATCAGACTTAACAGGAATATTCCTTTTAAATGTAGTTAAGCCCATAAATTCTTTTTTTGCATCAGCACGGTTAAAAATCATTTCAGCGGCAGTATTGCTATGGGCTGCAAAATGAAGCTTATTTTGAACAATTTTGAAAAACTCTATTGATTGCAAAGATTTTGGGTCATAATCTGTGCTTGTTGCGTACAAATCAAGAACCTGACGATACAAAACTTTCTCACTTGAACGAATATCTCGAATCCGATCAAGTAATTCTTTCCAATAATTACCACCACCAAGATCTTTAAGCCGTTCATCATCCATCGCAAAGCCTTTAACAATGTATTCTCTTAACCTTTTAGTAGCCCATTGTCTAAATTTGGTGGCAATTGATGATTTAATACGATATCCTAATGAAATAATCATGTCTAAGTTATAATGTTCAATATTGTAATTTTTACCATCTGAGGCAGTTGTTCGGAATTTCCGAACAACTGATTCTTTTTTCAATTCTCCTTCTTCAAAAATATGTTTAATATGCTCACTAACATTTGATTTGCTTGAATTAAATAAATCAACCATTTGAGCCTGAGTTAACCAAACTGTTTCATTTTTAATTTTCACAAAAATATCTGATTTTCCATCAATATTTTGATATATTATTATGTTATTTTTGGATTTATTCATTTCTATCACCCTCAATGTCACCAATAATCTTATCTATTGCTTCTCAAAGTTCACTATTTGAGCAATTTTTTTATTCAACTTGAAAAAATCATCTTTCCAAAATTATTTCAACAAACTTCTCAAGAATACTTCTCCCTATTCGCATGAGTATCTAAATAATCAACAAAATCTCTAATCTGACCATTTACTGCTAAATTATCTCCACAAACCATTTCTACACCTTTTGCATATTCAGTTCCACCAAACCCAGCATCATAAGAAACCATAACACTAATATTTTCTCCATTCACTAAAAACCTAGTTGAACCTGAAACAGCATCCTTTAATTCAAGACAGCCATCATCAGATGAGACTTCTTCTCCAACTCCTGGCCCAACATAACTTCTTCTCAACAAAGCAAAAGCCTCATCTACACAGTCAGCAAGATCAAAATTAAAAGTCCTTACTCTCAAATGTCCTCGTAACATAAATACTCCTCAAAATCAAATCCTTATAAAGATTATGCTAACTAAGTACCAAAAAACCACCTCCAACACACAATCACCTTTATAAACAACCCTCACACATACACCCTACATGGAATTCGTACAAAAACGTGATGAAAACATTGTAAAATTCGATCAGAATAACATCATCAAAGTTATCAAAAGAGCAGCTGAATCAGTAAATCAAGACCAAATTACTCCTGCAGAAGCTCTAAGTTCTCTTGTCTGCGACTATTTAAGACTCTTAGAAACTAACCCAGTCCACGTAGAAAGCATCTCAGACTTCATAGAAAAGGTACTAATGGAAGAAGGTTACCCTAAAGTTGCTAAAGCTTTCATCCTCTACAGATATAAACGTTCACAACTAAGAGAAAGAAAAGAACAAACAGGAGTAACAGATGACTTAAAACTAGGAATGAACGCCCTAAGAATCTTAGAATCAAGATACCTTTTAAAGGACGAATCTGGAAAAGTCATAGAAACTCCAAGACAAATGTTTGAAAGAGTTGTAAAACACATAATCAAAGCAGAAAAAATCTTCAAACCAAATAATCAAGGACAACAAAACCAAGAAAGATATCAAAAACTCTTCTTGGACCTTCTTACAAACAAAGATTTCCTTCCAAATTCACCTATGTTTCTTAACGCTGGCAAACAAAACGGCCTCCTATCCAGTGTTACAGCACTCCCTATAGAAGACTCAACAGAAGGAGTATTCACAACCTTAAAGGCAGCTGCTATTATTCACAAAAAAGGTGGTGGAACAGGCTTTTCATTCTCAAGAATCAGACCTAGACGTGACAGTATCAGAGGTAAACCTGGTACAGCTTGCGGTCCACTAGCTTTTCTAAAACTCTTTGATAAAGCAACTAGTATCATCAAGCAAGGTCAAATCAGACCTGGTGGAAACATGGCTGTCTTAAGAATAGACCACCCTGACATTATTGATTTTATCACAATTAAAGACGACAGAGAAACTGTAAACAACTACAACCTATCTGTTGGAATCACAGACGCCTTTATGAGGGCCCTTAAAAAAGGTACAGAGTACACTCTTTATAATCCAAGAAACAAAGAACCAGCAGGAAAACTAAATGCCAAAAGAATCATGGACCTTCTCTCACTTATGGCATGGAAAAACGGTGACCCTGGAATAATTTTCGTAGACAGAATCAACATCCAAAAGAACAACCCTACTCCAGCTCTAGGAAAACACGAAACCACTAGCCCTTGCGGCGAGTATCCAATGCTTCCTTACGAATCTGTCATTCTTGGTTCAATTAACCTAAAAAACCATACCATCACCAAGCAAGAAACCAAAACAGAAGAGATAAATTACGAAAAACTAGAAAACACAATCAACCTAGCTATAAGATTCTTAGACAACGCCACAGAAATCAACTCATTTCCTCTTAGAAAAACCAAAGAAATAGTAAACAACAACCGTAAAATTGGCTTAGGACTCATGGGTTTTGCTGACCTTCTAATCAAACTAGAACTACCATACAACTCCAGCGAAGCAAGAGACTTAGCTTCAAAACTAATGAAATTCATAGATCAAACAGCCAAAATTGCAACACAAAATCTAGCAGAAGAAAGGGGCGAATTCCCTAACCAAAACATCAGCATCTACAAAGACAAACCAAAAAGAAGAAATGCTTGCATCACTTCAATTTCCCCAACAGGAACCATCTCTCACATAGCTGGTTGTTCACCAAGTATAGAACCATTATACGGCATCTCATTCCTTAGACGTACCGCCCAATTCGAATTCCTAGAAGTAAATCCAATGTTCGAAAAAATAGCTAAAAGAAAAGGTTTCTATTCAGAGGAAATCTTCAGAACAATAGCAGGGAAAGTATCTATTCAAGATGTTAAAGAAATTCCTAAAGATGTCAGAAAACTCTTTGTAACTGCTATGGATTTAACTCCTGATGAACATGTGAAAATGCAAGCTGCTTTTCAAAAACACTTAGACAATTCAATCTCAAAAACAGTAAATTTCCCTCATAATGCTACTGTTGACGATATCCAAAGAGTATTTATGCTAGCTTACGATTTAGGTTGTAAAGGTATCACTGTTTACCGTGACGGCAGTTTAGACACTCAAGTACTCAACTCCTACTAAGAATTAACAAAATATAACACTAGAAAATCTAAATCTATAAAAACTACTTTCACAAGTTATCAATTAAAATAATAAACATCAAAATGACAAGAACAGGTAAAGTCCAAGTTTACACTGGGGATGGAAAAGGAAAAACCACTGCTTCTTTAGGTTTAGCTTTAAGAGCAGTAGGCCAAGGTTTCAAAGTTTTTATGATCCAATATATGAAAGGTGGTGCTTACACAGGCGAGTATCTTGCAGCCAAAAACTACTTACCAAATTTCAATATCGAACAATACGGCCGTCATTGCATCAAACAAAAAAAGCAAATGAAAATGAAAGGTTATTTTGACCTAACAAAAATAGAACAAAAATCAAAATTGTTTGACTACATCAGAGAAGATATTGAGTGTGGAACCTGCAGATTCTGCTTTTTAAACGATGATATCCAAAAAGACTATATCGAAGAAGCTTTCAAACGAAGCCATGAATTAGTCCACCAAGGCGAACACAACTTAATAATTCTAGATGAAATCAACGTTGCAGTCCAATTAGGCATGTTAGATGAAAACAAAGTAATTAATCTAATCAAAAACAAACCAGAACATGTAGAATTGATCTTAACTGGCAGAGGAGCAACTAAAGCTATCAAAAACGCAGCTAACCTAGTCACAGAAATGACCTTAAAAAAACACTATTTTGACGAAGGTCAAAACGCCAGACGTGGTATTGAATATTAAAAAAAAAAGAAAATGAAATCAAACCAAACCAATTCTCACTTAAAAACATATCAAAAACTTCTAAAAACAACTAAATATCTTAATCTAGCTACAGTTAACCTAAAATCAAAAGATCAAATCGAACCTCAAGTAGCAACCATGCAATTCGTAGTAGACAAAGATAACAATATTTACTTCAAAAGCTTCAATTCTAGTAGAAAAAAACACAATTTAAAGCAAAACAAAAAAATTGGCATTGATATTCATAACCAAACTACAAACGAATACGCCCAAATCCAAGCAAACACAATTCTAATCAATAACCAAAAACAAATCACAAAAATCAAATCATTTTTCAAAGAAAAATTTCCCAACATCAACTTAGACTATCTAAATCACAAAGACATAGAATTCTTCCAAGCAACTCCATATTGGATTAGATTAAGAAAAAAAGCAACATTTCCATTTGAATTTAAAATAATATTAGAAAAATAAAAAAAAAATTAAAACTAACTCCAACACTGAGAAAACCCGTCATTATAACAACCTTCTTTACATGATGTTACAGTAACAACTTTAGTGCTTCCTGAACAATAATATTCTACAAGGTACTGTGCTTGTACATTTTCAAAATCATTATCAAGTACACCTGCTTCAATAAAAGGGCTTACTTCATTATCTTCTAAACAATGATCCCATGTTCTTTCTGACTCAGTTTCAACTTGTACTACATTCCCATCTTCACCATAGTAATAATTGAATGTCTCAGCACCTTGATAATAATCAATTACATCATCTCCCTCTGCACAATAATAATCAATTGTCTGTCCTTCTACTGTCGGATGTTGCATATCATTATCTGGGTTACTATCACCTTCTAGCCCTGGAAAAGACGTCTGGGGAGTTAACTGTAATTTTGCTTCAACCACTGGCATTCTCCCATATCTTTCATCACTTTCACTTGGGTCATCTGTATCATCTGTATCACCATCAACTAAATCTCCTTCATTATTTTCTTGAACAGTTGGTGCACTAACTCCATCTCCATCAGATTTTTCCCAAGCATCATCTAATTCCTCTTCATTATAGCCAATTCCATCTTGATAAGCTTGACCTGTTGTAGCTACCTCTAATGAAGCACCGCCAAAAAGTAAAGAACTAGCAATCAAAATACCTCCGAAAACTAAAACTAGACCCATAAAACTCTTTCCATCTAACATTTTTTCACCTCCATACTATTTTTCTATCTAATAAAACAAAAATAACATATTAAAAGAAACAATTATCCTTTAAAAACATAACGGTTTATTAAAAATCAACTATTTTGATAATTCTCTTCTCCTAAAGCAGAAAAAACTGGTGCAAAGAAATCTCTTAAAGCCTCTCGATCATTTCCAACAGAGTAACTAGATCCATTCAAACCAAGTTCAAGATACATCCCATTCTCAAAATCTAACCTCCCTACTCCTCCTTCACGAACTGAACTACTTCCTACTTTCACTCTCTTTAAATCATCTAATTCATCAATTCCTAAAACTTCTTCTCTTCTTCCAACAGAATAAGCATCTTCTAAAAGAGTTTCTCCATTATAATCTACTTTAACATGAAAACCATCTGAAAAAACAAAAGTTCTTTTATTTTCATCATCAATTTTCCCACAATAAACAGCACCTACTAATCTATCTAAATCTTCCATAAAAATTAACAAAATAAACAAATACATAAAATTATCTAAAAATCAACCAAAAACCTACAAATTAAACTCACTAATCTCAAGCTTACCTTTCTTAGAACGAATCACATAATTTTCAAGTTCATTGAACTGAGTTAACTTTGTTACAACAAGTGGCAGAACTATCCTTTCACCTTTAAACTGCAAATTAGTAATAATTTCATTAATGCCTTTCTCTTCATCATCCATTTTCTTAAGAACTTTAGCAGTTTCAACTTTACCTTTACTACTAAGAACCATTTTAGTTTGATTAGAAAAGAACGCTGCAATCTCTCGAGCAATGTTTTTGTTGGGATGCGCTGCACTAACTCCTTGAAGTCCTGGAGAAATATTAGCCTCAATCACCATAGGTCCATGAGGTCCTTCTAAGATATCAACACCAGCAACTTCAGCTCCAAGTGCCCGAGCAGTCTTGATAGCAAGAGCAGCCACCTCACGTGTGATATGCGCAGCTTCTCCAGATCCACCTGCATGAATGTTAGCACGTTTCTCATCTGTTTTAGCCACTCTTTTCATAGCTGCTACAGCTTTGTCACCAATCACAATAACACGTAAGTCAGTCCCACCTGTCTCAAGATATTCTTGAATAATAAAAGGTTGATTTAAAGCACTAAAAGCATCAAGTAGTGAAGATGCAGAAGCCTTAGAATCAGCAAAAACTACTCCTTTTCCTTGTGTTCCTTCTGGAAACTTCATCACAATCGGATAATTAACACGCTTAAGTAGTTCCTTAGCTTCATCTACAGTAGAAGATAAATACGTTTTTGGCATTGGAATATTATGCTGTTGTAAAGCCAAGTGAGTCAACAATTTATTGTGAACTGTTGTAAAACAATGTGATGGTATTGGTAAATATGCTACTTTTCCTTCAAGCATACTTGTAATTGATCGAAGTAAATTTGCATAACGAAAAGATCCCTTTACATAAACACAATCATACTCTTCCATTGGTTTACCATTATAGTAAATCCCTGCATCTCGACCAAGCAAAATCTCAATTTTCTTAAGCTGAATCATATCTACATGATCAAAAAACTCTTTCATAGCTTCCGCTGTCATAACTGATGATTTTGATCCGAGTGAAATTATTGCCGCTCTCATTTTAAACACATTTTCCTTTCTTTTTTCATAAACTATAACCTAAAACACAAACAACCCAAAACTAATCAATCAATGGATCAACCATAAAATTCCCTTTTTTAAGCATATTTTGCCCAACAAGGAGCGGATATTTCATCCTTTTACGATCAGCTATTGAAACTTCTTCAGTAATCTTCTTACCTTTAATAATTAAAGTCACCATCACCACATGCCTTCTTGACTTACCTGCTGCTTGTTTCACAATTTTGTCACGCACTACAGGCCCTAGCCCTAATTCATGAGCTAATTCTATATCAATTGAAGACAATGTAGCTCCTGTATCTATTCGACCTCGTAGCGACACATTTTCCACTCCATCAGCTTGACTAATCACAGTCAACTCTTCTGTTAACCCTAAAACTACTCTTTTTGCCATCTACCGATCAATTTCCCTTAAAGCTTTTTAAGGTTTTGTATTCAAATCCCTATTTTCCCCACAAACTTCCATAAACAACTCCTACCACTACTAAAAAAGCTCAAAATCCTAATTCAACTACAAATACCTCCTCATATCCAAAAGAATCTCCAAATCAAAGCCCATCTTCACCAACTGCACGCTCATCTCCTTACTGGCAATCCCACTCAACACATCTAACTAACAACAAGCATTTTGTGACCAACGGAAGCAAAATCACAGCGCAGTGGTCACGCCTGCACTAAGTCTGATGAGCGTAAAGACATAACATCAAACAACCAAGATTCAATAGAACCAAAAGAATCACAAAACCAAATCCCTCAAAAAACACTCTGCAACTCAACAAAGCTTTAAAAACAAGCCCAATTTTAAGCACATAATGTCAGAAGCAATCAAAACTCACTTAGAATTGAACCTAGAGCTAGACAAAGCTATAGAAAAAATCAAAGAAGAAAATGCAAAATCTTCTAATTTTGCGTCTGGAAACTCTGTTTCCAAGAATCCTAAAACAGTTCTAATTCAACTTCCAGACGGCTTAAAACCAAAAGCAAACAAAATCCAAGAAGAACTTCTAAAAGCAATCCCTACTTTAAACATCACATTCTGGGCAGGAGACTGTTATGGTGCTTGTGACACTCCAAACGTCAAAGGTTTCGATTTATTCATAGCCTTCGGCCACAGTAAATGGAAATATTAAACTAACCATCAAACAAAAATAAACAAAATGTCCTTAGAAAAACTACTAAAACCAGCAAAATGGTTAGACGAACAAGTTCTTAGACAATATACTAAAGTAGCTAAAAAACTAAAACTAGATAAAGGAAATAGAAGATATTTAGCTGCATGTCCTGTATGGTTATCTGGACTTTTATTATGCGCTTTAGCTGAAGATAAATTATTTGGGACCACAATCCCTTTAAGACTTGGAATAAATATATTCGATTTTGGTCATAACTTTGAAGGAGCCACTGATCAAATCGATAATGAAACACAAAATCCACAACTTTCAATTGATCCTAAAACTTTCATTTATAAAAAACTCAATTCTTCTACAAGGCTTCCAGTTTTCACAGCAGGTTTAGGTTTTACAGGAACATTCTTAGTAGATTTATACCAAAAACTAAAACATGGAGAACCAATAGATCCAAAAAGCTATGATCAGCTTCAATATGGTCTTGGCCTAATTGCATTAGCTTCTTCCATGTATATCAAAGAAACTGATCCAAAACTCCTTCAAAAAGATTCTGCTTGGAAAACAGCATACAATCGGGTCAAAGAAAAAGTTGATTCCTTAGCTCCTCAGCCAATACCTCAACCTACTTACTCAACTACATATGCAACGATAGATTCAATAGTAGATGCTAGTTAAGAAAATCAATTATCAAGAACTGGTTCTACATACAAACGAAATCTATCTGGCATCACTTGACCCCAAACATATCTAGAATCCCCAACTATTACTTTCCCTTCTTTTTCATTTGTATAAGTAACATTACCTACATGAACCCTTCTGAGCGGTGCATCTTCATTAAAAGCACCATCTGTTAATCTATCTAAAGACTCCCTTACAGTATATACATTTCCTTCAGGTCTTTCTAAGTCCCAAGGAGCAGATGCTGAATTACTTCTCAATACACGAACTTGATCAGCCCCTAAATAATCTGCTATTTGAGCTGCTGCATCATCAATATAAACTTCACTTAAATCAAAACTCAAATCTGGTTTATGAATAATTGGCTGACTTTTAGGTATAGAAGGGCCCAATATTCTTTTAGAATGACCAAAAAACACTTGCACTACATTTGGCCAAAGACCTTCATCTCCTTCAATATAACTATCTCCTTATAAAACATAACCTCTCCTTCCACCTGGATGTACAACCTCAGAAAAACGTGCACTTACAAGAGGTACAGCTAAATCTTCTGCTGCTCTCACCGCATAGCTTATTACTTCATCTACACCTAAAGCTTCTCCTCTAAGATCTGGGTCCCACGGAAAATATCCATGATTTTTTGTACCCTGAAAAAAGACTCTTTCTGCTCCACCAATTTGACTTGAAATCTGCCTTGCTGCCGCAGAAAGCGAAACTTGACCTAAATCAAGAGTCAATAAAGGATCTCGAATCACTGGCTTTCCTTGTCTTTTAGCCTTAACAGCATCTCTTAAATGTTGAATAAGTCCCATTAAACTACCTCACCCAATTTCTTATTATAAAGATTATTGTTCTAAAACACTTCCCTTCTTTTTCAATTTGCAGGCAATTTTGACCGCTAAACACCAAAAGCAGACAATTTTGACCTCCTTTTGCCAAATAGAGCTCATTTTTACCATTAAAACCAAAAAGAAGCTCAAAATTACCGTTTTAGACCAAAAGAAAGCAAATATTATCGATTTAGCCAAAAAGCACCTTCATTTCTCCCGATTCAAAAGAAACTAAGAACCTAAAACTGACACAATAAACAAAACTAAAGAAAATAAACTAAAATAATAATAAACAATTAATTATTAACCATTTCGATCTCAATATTAAGACCTTCTGGAATCAAAATTCTCATAATAAGACGAAGCGTTCTCTCATCAGCTTGGACATCGATCAATCTCTTATGGATATTCATCTGATATCTCTCCCAAGAAGCTTTACCTTCTCCATCAGGAGACTTACGAGTTGTAACTTTCAATTTTTTTGTAGGAAGTGGAATTGGACCTCTCATATCTACGCCTGTCTTATCCACAATCTCAGTAATACTAGTAGAAACTTGATTAATTTTGCTAATTTCTGTTGATGCTAATTTGATTCTTGCTCTCTGTACCATTTTATATAAATTCCCTATGATCGCTTGCAAACCAGTCCGTATATAAATCTTTTTGTTTTAGATACGTGAGCTTCAAGCATTTGATTTGTTAAAAAATAAAAAATAAAAAATATTACAATTGATTACTCAATTATAATTCCTTTTTAGTCATTTCAATACACATACCAGCTGCAACAGTTACACCTGAATCACGAATAGCGAATCTTGACATCTGTGGGATCTCTGATTGCTTTTCAATCACAAGTGGCTGCAATGGTCTTAGTTTAACAATAGCTGCATCTCCATTTCTTAAGATGTCTTTGTTTTCTGTAACTTCTTGACCTGTAGCAGGGTTTAGCTTTTTCACAATCTCAATAAACTGACAAGCAACTTGTGCAGTGTGGATGTGAAAAACCGGTGTATATCCTACAGTTACAACAGTAGGGTGGTTCATAATTACAATTTGTGCTGTAAATTCGTTAGCAATTGAAGGCACATTATCTGCGTGACCTAGTACATCTCCTCGAGCAATATCTTTTTTACCAATACCACGTGCGTTAAAACCTACATTATCTCCAGGTTCAGCCATTTGAACCATTTCGTGATGCATTTCAATTGTTTTAACTTCAGCAGGAACTCCTTTACCTTCACGTCCAGGTACAACAATAACTTTGTCACCTACTTTCATAACTCCAGTTTCAATACGTCCAACTGGAACTACTCCAATACCTGTAATGTTATACACATCCTGAATAGGTAACCTTAGTGGTAATGATGTTGGTTTTTGAGGTAATTCAAACTTGTCAATAGCTGCAAGTAATGTATCTCCTTTCCACCATGCCATTTCTTCTGCTGGCTTAGTAATGTTAGCTCCTGGAAGTGATGCAATAGGAACGAATCTAATTTTATCAACAGGCCATCCTGCAACTTTAGCTTCTGCCTTAACTTCTTCAACAACTTTGTTGTATCTATCTTCACTCCAACTAACTCCTGAAATATCCATTTTGTTAACAGCAACAATTAATTGTCCTACTCCAAAAATTCTTGATAATTTCAAATGTTCTTTTGTTTGTGAGTTAACTCCATCGTTAGCTGCTACAACTAAAACTGCGCAATCTGCCTGTGAAGCTCCTGTAATCATGTTCTTAATGAAATCCTTGTGACCAGGTGCGTCAATGATGGTAAAGTAGTACTTATCTGTAAAGAACTTCTTGTGAGCCAAATCAATTGTAACTCCTCTTTCTTGTTCTTCCTTTAAGTTATCCATTACAAAAGCAAATTCGAATCCGCTTTTTCCAAGCATTTGTGCCTTTTCTTTTAATTTACGCATAGCTTGTTCATCTACATTTCCTGTATCAAACAGTAATCTTCCAACTGATGTGGACTTTCCATGGTCTACGTGACCAATGAAAACTAAGTTAATATGTTCTTTTTCTTTTGCCATTTTCTTACTTATTCTCCGTATACCTCTATAGTATAAAGTTTCTAATTTTCCAGCCAAAACCCACATTTAGAGCGAATTTGCTGTATAGGCCATTCGAGCCCACTTGCTTTATAAAGATTTCGCCTGATTTAAGCTAAAAACCCACACTAGCCCTCACAAAGGACAAAGACCCTAACCCAAAAGCAACAAAAGCCCAAATTAAACCAAAAAAGATCAAAAGCCTCAAAATACCTTTAAAAAACCTCATCCACCAAGAGAATTGTGGGTATCTCCTCACTGGCACTCCCCTCCAACAAAAGACCTAAACAACGAGCATTTTTTCACAAAGTGGAAAAATCACAGCGAAGTGGTCACGCCTGCGATACTTAGTGAACATGTGAACTAAGTTCCGAAAGCTTGCTTGAAGTTAAGTCTGATACCCACAATTCTCTACAACAGAATGAAAAATCATCTAAAAGTCATTAAGAATATCAAAAAAACAAGAAAAAATAATCAATAAATCACTATATTTCAAGCAAATCTACTCTTCCATAAAGTCTTCAGGTTTAAATTCAGGCTCATCTTCTGCCTTCAAAACTCCTTTTGCTCGTAAATATTCACGTGCAATCAAATATAGCAATAATCCAACTGATTTTTTACCTTTGTTGTTAGCTGGAATAACTAAATCTACATTGTTTGACTCATTGTTAGTATCACAAAGTGCCACAACTGGAATTCCTGCTTTTCCTGCATCTACAACAGCGTTTTTGTCTGGCCAAGGGTCACATACAAACATTACTTTTGGTTCAATAAAAGTCTCTAAATTTGTATTTGTAAGTATTCCTGGTGGATAACGTCCATTAATCACATTAATACCTGTGAATTTCTTTAATTTACGAAGAGCTCTCCACCCATTTTCTCGTCTACAAACAAACAAAATATCTTTTGCATCATACTGTGATAAAAAGTTAATTGCAATACGCAATCTTTCATCAATTTTCTGCAAATTAAGAACACTAAGTCCATCAGGTCTTGTCTTATAGATAAAGTTCTTCATATATTTTGTTTTAAATTTAGTTCCAATATGTACTCCTGTTTTCAAGTATTCATTGGAATCAATTAACAAATTCTCAGCATTTTCTTCTGTCATATTCATTCACTCCATTCAACCTAAAAGCTACATTACAAACACAAAAAACAAAAGAATCAAGAAACAAATACGAATCTAAACTCTTCTGCAATATTTTTGGCCTCATGCAGCAATCTGAACAAACAATTTATGTTCAGTTCGGCTATAAAACTATCCATAACACTGTTTATTTATAAAACTAACTCAAATACGTACGTATTAAGTTACGTTAATTATTATGAAGACAGCACCGTCCTCTTGCTGGCACTCTCATTCAACACAAGACCTAAACAACGAGCATTTTTCCAAGTAGCGATTTGGAAAATTCAAAGCGAAGTAGTCACGCCTGCAGTAAGCCTGACGGTACTGTCTTCAGATATAAAATGTAACTTAATACGTACTCAAATACAAAGAAAAATCAAGAAAAAAGTATTCATCCCTTAATCTTTTCAGAATTCTCATGTTCATGCTCTAAACAAGGCGGATGACCCTCATTCTCCTCATGCCTAACAAAATCAGACTTCATAGCTAGCTCCCCTTTAGAACCTAAACTTACAGTCATCACATTCACAATACTATAATCCTTCCCTTCAACTGGAATAAAAAGTAATTTTTCACGAGATAGAACAAAACTCCTCTTTTTTCTCCTTCCACCTCTAAACTTAAGAACAGCTAAAGAGCCCAAAAGACCGATCACAAATAAAATCATTAAAATCAAAGGTCCAGCCTTAATTTCTTCTCCTCCAAAAGACAATGCAAGTCCAGTAGCACCACTTTCTCCAAAAAGTTCATCTAACCAATCCCCTACGTTTGAATAAAAAGACTCTTCACCCGTCTCACACTCTCTTTCTTCTGTTTGTAAATTTTCTTCACCACAATTATTCAAATCAACACAATAACGTGTTTGAACTCCTGATTCATCACAATCAGTTGGTTCCCAATTTGTACATTCCCATGATGATTCACATTCATCAGAAGCTTCATCACTTGCTTCTTCTGTAGATTCTTCTTCTCCAGTTTCTTCAGTACTTGAATCAGATTCGCTCTCACTAGATTCACTTTCAGAGTCTGAAGTTTCACTACTACTAGTAGATCCACTTGAAGAAGATCCTCCTCCTCCTCCACCACCAGAAGATCCTCCTGAAGCTGCGCAAGCTCCACAATCTCCTGAACAGCTACTACAAGTCTCACCTGAATCACAAACTAAATCACCACAAAAAGCAGCAGTTTCAACAACAACAAGCAAAACCTCATTAGAACGAGTCAAATTAATAGTATCATTAGCAGTAAAATTCACTGTCTCACTACCATACCAATTTGTATCAGGCGTTAGTGTCATAGCTCCAGAAACAAAACTAGCACTAATGTTTACAGCTCCTTCTATACCATAAGTAATTGTATCTCCATCATCATCACTAAAATAATCAGATAAATCAATATCTGTATTACTTGTATCTTCATTCCATATTTCAGTACCAATAGTACCACTAAAAACTGGAACAGAGTTATTAATTATCAAAGTAAAGGTTTCTTCATCATAATAAGGACATGCACTTGCTTTATCAAAAGCAGAAACATTTACATGATATTCTCCTACTATAGAAATATTCGGAGTAAAATAAATCAAAGAACTATTCGATGTTATATTAACTACATCAATAAAACTAATATTTGTCTCAAAACTATAATTATAATCACTCAATCGTTGAGATGCATTTACTCTATAGATATACCCAGACGTATGAACTATCTCTTGATCAGAAATAGCTTCTAAATTCACAAAAACTTGTGCACAAAGACTTGCAGTACCTCCTCCTGAAGCTGCACCAGTCAAACCTAAATTTATTCCCACTATAGCAAAATTCCAAAGCAAAAGAAATACAACTAAAGAAAAAAGAACGGTATCTTTATTTAAAGAACCTAAAAAACCAAAATTCTTTCTTTTTCCTCCCATCACACCAAATAAAATAACTTATCCCTATAAATAACTAACTATCATCAAACCCTTTTCATATAAATTATTAGTTCTCCAGTATAATTTGCCTCAAAAAATGTCTCTTCTTTTGTAGGAGACACTACAACAGTAAAACTTGCACCTTCTCCTGGTTGAATTTCTATCCCTTGATCAACAAGAGTAACCCATTTTGCCATATCTCCTTGTACTTTCCCAACAACTTTAACTGGAACATCAAAAGTATTTTCAAGAACAATATTTTTTCGTGCTAAAGAATCACTTCTAGCTGGAATCTCACCAAACCACAATTTATCTGTATCAGCATTCATACCTACCCCGTCTCCAACTTCAATATGCATCTCAAAACTCTCAACATAAAGAACATTATAATTATTATAAACTAAATTTGTCAAAAAAACAGAAAAAACTGCCACAATACATAACACTAATAAAACTTGTACTTTACTTAACTTCATTTTTAAAATTCCTCTCCCTCAATATATTCTTCTTTTTTAGAACCCTTATCCTGATCCCATTTTCTAAAAACAAATATACTTACTATCACCAAAATAAACACTAAAGCTGAACCTACAACAAACAACATTACATTACTATCATTATTTTCACTCAAATCTGCCCTCTCACTTACTTCCTCAACTTCTTTTTCAACCACGCCAATTGAAAGTATCTGACTAGTTGATTGTTCTTCACCAAAATAAATTGTCGCTTCAACATCATAAGTTTTCAGTTCTAATGTATCTGTATTTACATAAAGTGTAACTCCTTTTTGTTCCCAAGCGTCAAAATCACTTGTTGCTGATTTAATTATCTGTCCACCAATATTAATCTCTGCATAAGCATTCAATTCTTCTGACCAAAAATTTTCTAAATTTATATTATAAGCCTGAATTCCACTATTTATAAATAATTCTTTTTGATAATCTGATATCCCCACAAACTCTTCCCCCAATCTAAACTCTCCTTCAGTAACTTCAGTTTCAATTCCACTAGATGAAGCTTCAGCAGTCATATAATAATACCCTGGTTTATAATCTCCGACCTCTTCCATTACAAAATAAAAAATTACTTGTTCTTGAGAAGCAAGAACTTCACTACTCCTATCACTCAAAGAAAAAACTTCTTCTCCCTCTGCATTTCTAACAACAATATTTGCATCAACATAATTTACACTTTCTCTTCCATAATTAATCACTGTATACGTTATTATTTCCCTATCATCAGTTCTTTGAGTCTGCAATATCCCATATAGGTCTGCTTCATCAGTCATTAAAAGAACGGACAACCTTCCACAAGACCTTGTCAAAGAGGAAATACCACCTACCTTCTCATCAGACACTTCCCCAATACAAACTGAACCTGAATATTTCGTTGATTCTGCTTCATCATCAAACTCTATTGTTCCCGTGAAATCTCCTTCACTACTACTAAACTCTTCTTGAGACAAAGTCACATAAGGCGCTATATTTCCTTCTACAGTAGCTTCGGTTTTCTTTGTTATTGACCCTTTATAATAATATTCTATCACTATTGGCTCATCATCATAAACTCCCTCATAACTTGGATGTTGAGTAATTATCCCAATTGCAAAACAAGAACTTGAAAAAATAATACTTACTACAAAAAAAACCAAAAAGAATCTTCTAAAACTCATCATTCTATCCCTCCAATAAAAATTAATAAAAAATAAAAAATAAAAAATCACTTAAACAACTAACAATCCCCTGAATCTGCTGCTGAAGATGTGAAAGTTAACGTCGCTGAAGAACCTCCACTCACAACACCTGCATCTTGAGGGACTGATGCCTTGAAAAAGACAGCTATCTCATCATTATTAATCTCATGCTGCAAACATTTACACGCATCATACTCTACATTTGTTCCAACAAACGAATTCCAACTTTGATTTGTTAAGTTACCTACAGCTGCTGTATTATTTTGAAGTGCTCCTGTCACATCTCCTCCTCCAGTAATCTGAGAAATTGCATACCCGAAACTCTTACAAGCTTGTCCATTTGTAGCATCTACTTCTGCTGAAGCTACTTTAAACGCAAAATCAGTCCCATTGTCTTTATATGTTTGAGATCCTCCGCCTATTGTACAAAGCCCTGATCCTTGACAAACAAAAGACCCATCACCTATTCCTGACTTATTACTTGACTTAACTGTTATATTCAAATCTGTGTTCCCATTATTCTGAACTGAGAGATTATCATTCACTGCTGCCCATCCTGAAGAATTGTCTGTATTTGTAAGACCTTCAGTTGGTTCTGAATAAAGAACTGCATAAGCATCTGTTGAATCAACAACTCCACTTCCAAAAGCAACTATTGTATTATCTGCATTTGAAACCGAGATTGACAAATCTGCAGTTATAGTTGCTGTACTTGTACCTGTACCTGTTGCCGCTCCTGTAAAACCACTTGACCCTAGTTGATCTAAAGTCATAAAAGCACCTGCTACTGAAACCACGAGTGCTGCTAAAAGCATCCCTGTTAATAATTTATGTTCTTCCATATATATTCACCTCTTTTATTCACTATCAGTCTCTTCAACTGACTCTTCACTCTCAAGAATATTTAAAGTCGCCTCTCCTGAACCTCCTCCAGACTCTGGCTCTTCTATTATTTCAAGAGTTGCTACTCCACTTCCTTCTGCTATACTTTCTACTACTGGTTCTGCATTCATCACAGAATCCACAATAAAATAAGTACTTACTATAGAAATTACTGTAACCGCTACGATAAGACCAAACAGCGTTTTATTAGAAACCTCATTTTTAGCTTTCACTTTTCCATCCACCTCTTTTTACTACTACTAACTACTTTTAGTATAAAGTAACAAAAATAATCATTTTTCCATTTATATATCTTTCCCTACCATTTATAAACAAAACAAAATTTACTCCAATAATTCATCATTTTCTAACATTCCACTTGATTTCTCAAAACCACTCTTAACCACAACAAATTCATCAGATTTCTTTGGACTAACATAACGATGTTTATGTAATTTCAAGATATGCTTTCCATCATTTTTCTTCAACTCAAGTAAACATTTGCTTCCATATTTTAACAAATCACCACCAACCATTTTCACTTCATCCTTATTTTTAAAATCCGAATAAACTTGATTAGTTATTATTGCTGGAATCTTCTCCTTTCTTGCAATTTCTATAACTATAGCAATCTGCCGTGCAAGAGCTGAGTTTGTTTCAAATATAGCTTCTGCTTTCCCAAGCTCCAACCTATACAACATTGCAATAGAATCAACAATAATCAGTCCTAAATCTTCTTTACCAGAAAAATCCATCAACCTTAATTTATCAAAAGCCATCACCTGATCAGCAAACGTAAATGGTTGAAAAAACAATATATTCTCTAAAACTTTTTTATACTTTTCTTCTCCACTAAGTTGTTTAATTCTCTCAACTGCAATTCCTCCTTCTGTATCTATAATCAACACTTTTTTCCCACTAAGAGCAACTGCAACTGCTGCCATCAAACATAAATTAGTTTTCCCAGACCCTGATGGTCCATACACTGTAGTCAAAATCCCTCTTTCAAGTCCACCTTCTAAAAACTCATCTAAAAAATCAGACCCTAAAGACACCTTAGTCCCTAAATCATTTGAAACACTAGAAACTTTATCTTCAACTTCATCATCAACTTCTTTACTTTGTGAGGAACAAACAACGTCAGGAGAGTTCTGCTCGACATTAGCTTCCCTAACTTCTTCAGAATTACCAGTCATAAAATCATCATTCTGATCGCCATCCTCATTTTCAAGCTCATATTCCATAGTTAGATTTTTATAAGCCTCCTACTAAAAAACTTTGTACTTTACAGAATATACTTAACAAAAATGGTAGCTACACAAACAATTATCTTATTAAGCATCTATCTAATATCACTTTATTTTAATATATTTTTGTTCCTAACTTTTGTAGACAATATATTTCTAAATAATAAATCAAACATAACTAATCTCAAAAATCAAAACTACAAAAAAACAAAAGAAGATTTCCATCCTACAGTATCTATCTTAGTTCCAGCCTTTAATGAAGAAAAAACTATTGAAAAAACATTAGAATCAATTTACAATTTAAATTATCCTAAAAACAAACTAGATGTAATTATAATAGATGATGGTTCAACAGACAACACCAAACAAATAGCTATAGATTTCATTAAAAAACATAATGCATACAACTTTTTTAGAATCTTAACACACCTCAATCAAGGTAAAGCTGCTTCACTAAATAAAGCATTAGAATATGTAATAAGTGACTTTTTTGCTTGCCTTGACGCAGATTCTTTTGTCGACGAAGAAACTCTCAACAAAATGCTTGATTTATACAACAAAGAGAATGACAAAAACATTGCAATAATTACTCCAGCAATGAAAGTTCACAAACCAAAAACATTCTTACAAAGAATCCAATGGTTAGAATACCTAATTATGATGTTTTTAAGCAAAATAATTTCTTCAATTAATTGTATTTATGTAGCTCCTGGGCCATTCTCAATATACAAAACAGACATTATCAAAAAAATGGGTAAATTTGACATTAATACTGTTGCAGAAGACCAAGAAATTGCTTATCGTGCTCAAAAACATCATTATAAAATCAAACATTGCCATATTGGTTACGTTCATACAACTGCTCCAGAAAAAGTTTATCCATTCTATAAACAAAGAAGACGTTGGTACATTGGCAGTATGCAATGCGCCTACAAGTACAAAAGTATCATTGGTAACTTAAAATACGGTGATTTTGGTCTCTTACAAATGACTTTAAACATCTTTGGATTCATTTTCGGAATCACAGCAATACTCCTTGGATTCAAATTCCTAATTTTCCCACTATTTAAATCAATTTCAAACGCATTCATAGTTGGTTTTGACTTCATGCCATTCATAAAAACATGGAAATTAACATTTAAACATCTTTTCGTAAATGTTTCAATTATGGTTCCATTCATATTTCTACTACTCTTATCCTCCTTCTTTTTCATTCAATCACATTACAACGCAAAAGAAAAACTTTTCAAATTTGGCTTCATTGAATTAATCCCTTATTTCTTTTTCTACTTCCTTTTGGTTGGTGGAATCCTACTAATCTCTTTGTTCGAATTCACTTTCGCCAAAAAACACAAATGGTGAAATTCTCCTTTTTTAGTCCAATATAATCTAACTAATACAACCTATGTTCTACAATATACATTTAGTCTCCTAATGATTTTTCATACAGAAGCTTTAAATTACTTAAATTTCAAAAAACAAAAGATATGCAAGAAGAAGATACAAACAAAAGGGCAAATTTCAGAGAAATAAGCTCCAAACGTTACATTGTTGCTGGAATCATAACCCTATTAATTTTCCTATTAGGTCTTGCATTAGGCAGCATCCTAGAAGAGCAAAGATATGATTGGGCTCAAGAAGTAAACGATGCTCAAGATGTAGAATACTTAAGTCTTCAATTACAATATCTCTTATTAACAACAACTCAAAACAAAGAAAGTTGTACTGTTCTCTCCTCAACCTTACAAAATTCAGTCTCAGATTTAAGTGAATCTTTAGCAGAAATAATAGATTATGAAGAAAGAAACCAAGCCTTTCCAAAAGAAGAACTACTTCTCATTCAAAGAAGATACGCTCTTGACAACATTAGATACTATCTTTTGTCTGAAAAAGCCAGTGAAAGCTGTTCATTAGAAGTTGTACCAATTTTATACTTTCACCAAGAAAAGTGTGAAACTTGTGCAGATCAAGGAACTCTTTTAACATATTACAAAAAACTCTTAGGTGATCAATTACTAGTCTTCCCAATCAACACTGAACTAGAATCTGAAGAACCAATGATTCAAACTTTCATCTCATTATATAATATCCAAGAATACCCTAGTTTAGTAATTAACGGTCAAACTCACGAAGGTTTCACTGATAAAGACAAACTTGGAGAACTAATCTGCGAAGTTCAACATTTTGATCAACTCTGCACAACTTAAACTTACCCAAAAAAAAAATGAAAGACTATCAAAAAAAAGCAAACAACAAGTATACAAAAATAACCATAATTCTAATCCTAATAATAGCTTTAATCACCAGACTAATTCATTTATCGAACAATTACGACTTTTGGTGGGATTCATACATTTACCTTGCAATGAGTAAAGCTATTTTCACTGGAGGTCCATTTGGTTTAGGCATTTGGGAATCATTCAGACCTCTTTTGTTTCCAGCAATCTTATCCATCCCTTTTCATTTAAACCTAAACCAAATAATTGTAGGCACAACCATCAACCTAATATTTTCCTTAGCTTCAGTTTACCTAGTTTACAAAATAACAAACAAGATTTTCGATCAGAAAACAGCTTTCTTAGCTAGCTTCATCTTCGCATTAGACCCTCTTTTTGTAATCCACACTGGCCTTCTCCTAACAGAACCACTTGCAATTTTCTTAAGCTTACTTGGAATCCATCTCCTTATTAAAAAAGACAATAACAGCCAATTCAAAAGATCAACTCTCTTCCTTTCAGGCTTCATCTTAAGTTTAGCTGCAATGACTAAATTCCCCTTAGGCCTACTAATCCTCCCAACTAGTCTATACCTAATCCAAAGCAACCTAAATGACATCAAAACCTTTCTAAAGAATCTAGTATCCTTAGGAGCAGGGTTCTCAATCCCTCTAATCACATTCCTAACTATCAACCAAAAACTATACCAAAACCCATTACTCCCATTCACATCAGGTTCTTGGATTATCAACACTTCAACTTGGCTTTACGACACTGCCTTTTCATTTTATTTACAAGCCTTTCTTTATAAAGCCTCAATATACATCCTTTTCCTAATCTGGACAGTCTACATCACACACAAACTAATAAAATCATCAAAAAACAACCCAATAAAAAATATTTTCAACCAAAACGACAAACTAGCAGAAAAAATTCTAGTCACAATCATCCCACTCTTACTTCTCTTTTACTTCATATTTTTCGTAGCCAGAAAAGAAATCAGATACATGACATTACTCCTACCTTGGCTTAGCATAGGAACAGCAGTAATGTTCTTCAAGATATGGAACATCCCTAAAAGATTCAAAGATCTAAAAAATAACCATAACAAACTCACTCCAAAGATCATCAAATACAAAAAAGCAGCAGCTGTTTTAGTTACACTTCTTCTAACACTATGGATAGCTGCTTCAATCAACCATTTTGATAACAAACTAAAAGAAGACTTATACCAAGAGGACCAAGTCATCAAAAACGCCAAAAATATCCTAAACCAAGAAGCTAAATACCAAGACACAATAGTCTCTAGCCACCCTTTCGTTTCAGAGTTCCCTGTTTACATAAAACCAACAACAGCAAACCCTAAATTCGCTCAAGCCGTCATAGATCTAAGACTCCCTGAAGCAGACTTCATTGTCTACCGAACCTGTGATTTCCTATGTAAATTTGAAGATTTAGAATGTAGCAACGCCTTAGATGAATTCGAAGCACAAGTTACAACAATTGCAACCTTAATCCATGAAGAAAAGTACGAAGGCAAACTATGCACTCTTAAGATATTCAAAACCAACACAAATTAAACCACCAAATTCTAGACAAACTCAACACATACAAAAAGAAATTACAAATAAAAGATTAACACAGTCCCCTACTGGCAATCCCATCCAAAACAAGACCATATTAACGAGCATTTTGCGACCAACAAGAGCAAAATCCAAAGCGAGTGGTCACGCCTGCGATAACCTCATAAGCAAAGCGTTGAGGGTTTGGAAATTGTCTTACAATTTCGAAAAGTTTGACAGTGCTAATCTTTATATAAAAAACTAATTTAAACCACCTTCAATGAAAACATACATTCTCTTAACTGGCCACAGTGCTTCTGGCAAAGATGAATTTGCAAATCATCTAAAACGAAAACAAAACATCAAATCAATAAATATGAGTCACGCAATAGATCTTCTAGGAATAGAACGCGGCCTCATCACCAAAGAACAAATAGGTAAAAAAGAAACCCAGCAAATACTTGGAACAAAATTCAGATCAGAAGAAGGGCCAAATTGCTTCTCAAAAAAAGTCACAGAAATCATCAAAGAAGAAAAATCTTACATAATCAATGGAATTAGAGCAATAAGCGAATTAAAATACTTTAAAAGCAATCTAGAATCTAACGAACCTAATGATCCAAAAAACACAAAAGTCATTCTAGTAGCACTAACAGCAGACCAAAAAACCAGATTCTTAAGAAGACAAAAACAAGACAGAGCTAAAACCATAGAAGAATTCAAATTAAGAGATTCACACCCAGCTGAAAAAGAGATCCCAGAACTGATACAAAAGGCAGACTACACCATAAAAAACAACACAAACTTAGAAGAATTTCACCAAAAAATAGATCAATTCATTGAAAATAACTTAAACCTAAGCTAAAACTACCAAACCCCTTCCAAAGCAACAAAACAAGCTAAATTTCTTAAATAATATTCCTTTCCTACTATTTATGGACATAAATTATATATACTTGACACATTATACATATACATGCCTTCAATAAATACAGAAGTTTGGAAACTACTTGCTGAAGATTTAAGCGTTCAAAAAGACATGAAGCGTGGTCTTATCAACACTAGAGCTCTAGCTAGATACCTTATCCAAGAAAAACATATCCAAGGCAGTATTGATGCTGTCATTTCTGCAATCAGACGTTTTGAAGAAGAAAGTGAACTAAATCAGCAAATTAAAGGTATTGAAAAAGTCTTCGAAGACGCTATTATCACTACAAAAAGCAATATTGCTTCAATGACTATGAGTGATAGACAATTCAAAATCATCGCAAAAGACTTCCTCGAAGAAAAACAACTCAAAGAGAACTTCAGACTGCTCAAAAGCAAAGAAAACATTAGAATTTTCTTAAACAAAAAAGACTTTGAAAAAAAGAAAAAACTCTTCCAAAACAAAGATTTAAGATACATCGACTTCGATTTGGCAGAGATCCGAATTGAATTTCCAAAAGACTCTCATGAAGCTGTAGGCATCCTCTCTAGAATTGGCCTAGAAATGGCTCTAAACAACATCTGCATCTACGGTTTTATTGAAGCAATGCCAGAGATCTTGATTTATGTAAAAACCAAAAATCTCTCCACTGCCCACGATGTCTTAATCAGCCTAGTCTCCGAATAATCCTTCCATTATCTTTTCTTCTTCAATTGTATTTTCTATTCCTCCCACATCTATTTTCTCATTCATTTCAAAATGAAAAATACCCTTGATCAGCAACAAAACCAACATTCCCATAATCAGTGATATCAGCGATACCTCGCTGGGTCCCCCCATTTGAGTCATAAGCAGGTCTTTGAACAGGACCACTGTTACCTGCTTGAGGCCTTGGCATAGGAATTCGAAGACGTGGCCTTTGTCTTTGAGGCCTTTGCGAACCTCTTGAGATGCCTGTGATTTGCCACCCCATGGGACGATCTCCGCCTTTTTCATTCAGCAAGAGTCCGCCATCAAGTCCAGATCCTTCTACAGAAGAACCACCAATTGCACCAACCACATAGTCTATTCCTAATTCCATAAAACCTAAACAAATATCAACTATAAGAATCCCTTGACAAAAAAGTCCCAATTTAACCCTTTATAAACAAAATTTGTCTATTTGACACAAAACCACTTCCCTTCTTTTTCACTTTAGAGGTCATTTTTGCCTCCTTTTTCAATTTAAAGATCATTTTGACCGTTTTAGGACAAAAACAGCCAATTTTAGCCTCTTTTTTCAATTTAAAGATCATTTTGACCGTTTTAGAGCAAAAACAGCCAATTTTAGCCTCTTTTTTCAATTTAAAGATCATTTTGACCGTTTTAGAGCAAAAGGAAGCCATTTTTACTGATTTAGCCAATTTAAAGCTCGTTTTTACAGTTTTGACCAATTTAAACCCTCATTTTGCCTATTTCGCCTGGACCAAAGAAACTATTAAACCCAGAACCTAAACAAAGCTTAGTGCAACCAAGTCCTAGAAGTGCAAAATTCTTTATTCTACATCTAGAAATCCTTGATTTCCATAAGCAAAGCTCGCGGACACAACTATTATAAACTCAAAAAATTTATTTAACTTTATCAAGATGACAAACAAAAACAAACAAGATCCTGTTTATAATGATTTCTTTCAAAGTTTTGTAAGAGACGTAACTACATTTGGTGGAACCACATTTTACGCAGCTCTAACCTTATTCACATTATTGATCAAAGAATACCAACTAACAATCAACTTAACAATAGGTTTCTTTCTAATTATGTTAATTAGTATCTTAGCTAGAATGATTCATTTCAAAAACAGACCAAAAAAAGTTCCTTTCACTAGTTTTGTTGGCAAAATGCACGCCAGCAGTTTTCCTTCCGTCCACACAACTAAAGCTTTTTTTTTAGCAGTAACTTTTGCAAACTTTTTCAACACCATAGGCACATGGATCCTTTTAATCACAGCAGCCAGTTTCATAGCATGGAGCAGAATCAAACTTAAAAAACACGATTTAGCAGACGTCAATGCAGGAACAATATTAGGATTAATCATAGCAACACTACTTATTTATCTCTTATAATCTAAACATCACAATAATAAAACTAATTAAAACACTAAACATCATAAAAGAAAACTCCACAAAACAACTATTTCTTTCTAATTTTGATTTTGATCATATCCCCTAAAGTAGCTTCTTTCTTTTTGCCAGCTTTAGACCCTAATGATTCTAAGAACTTATCTGCTTCAGTTTCAGCTTCTTCATTGCTACCTTGTTTTTCTAACAAAGTAACCCCTAATTTCTTTTGAAGCCTTTTAGCAACATCTATACTAGGTCTCATTGACCCAACTTCCCACTTTTGTAAAATACTAAGCCTCTCAGAAATAAATGAAGCAAAATCTTCTTGATTCATTCCACGCTTCATTCTATCATTCTTAATTAAAATTCCAATCCCAGATTTCAAATCAAATTCAGGCTTATCAAAACTTCCCTTATTCTGCTGATTAGAAACCCTTTTACGAGCTACATAAGATTTAGCCATCTTCTCAGCCTTTTTCTTCATATCTCTAACTTGACCACGAAGCTTTTTTTCCTCAGAAAACTTAAGCGCCTCAGTTTCAAGACGAGTCTCTAATTTCCCAATTTGTACTTTCATTTGAGACAAACTAAGTGGCTTCCGATCACGTGAAAATCTATTCATAAGCACAAAAACGCAAAGTCCTTCTTATAAAACTTCCTGTTGCCTGACTCTATAGAAATCCTCTCGGGGGCGCCTACGCAAAAAAGAGACCTTCTTCAATAGAGCTTGATCATTCGACCTGAGTGAGGTACGAACGAATGCAAAATCTTTGATTATGCGTCTGGAAAGCCTTGGTTTCCATGAACGCGGAGAAGAGCCTCTTCATTTATTTTTCCTTGGAAACTTGGCGAATAGTCAAGTCCCGAAAAATCTTTGAGGATAAATAAGCTAGGAGAGCTTTGCTCGACATTGGCCTCGCCCCGTTTGAGGATTTCTACAAAACCTATTGCCTTATAAAAACAAATCAGAGCAAAACCTTGTGAATGTAATGAACAAAGGTTGGCAATAAAAATTTCTATTCTATTGCCAAAACCCTTATAAAGCATACAAAACCTCATAAAACCTATGAAAATCACATTATTAGGCCCTCCTGGAGCTGGAAAAAGTACTGTTAGAGACAAAATTGTTGAAAAATACGAACTATTTCATTTATCCACTGGTGACGCATTCAGAGCAGAGATCAAAAAAGAAAGCGAAATTGGAATAATGGCCAAAAAATTCATGGACGATGGTAAATTAGTTCCAGACGATATTGTTTTAGGTATTGTTGGCGCACAACTTGGCGAAAAAGAGAACTATATTCTTGACGGTTTTCCAAGAACTATAGCTCAAGCACAAGCCTTCCAAGCAAGTGGAGAAAATTTAGACATTGTTTTCATGTTTGATATTGACTTTGAAACTGCTTTTGACAGACTCAACAATAGAGTGAACGAAACTAAAGAAGCTGGACAAAAACTAAGATCTGACGATAACAAAGAAACCATGAAAAAAAGGTTCATTGAGTACCAAGAAAAAACTGAACCTCTAAAAGAATTCTACAAAAAAGAAAACATCTTAATCACAATTGATGCAAGCTTAACCAAAAGAGAAGTTCTAGATCAAGTAAGCAACGCTCTAAAAAATAAAGGTTTCTA
This sequence comes from uncultured Methanosarcinales archaeon, assembly GCA_964527395.1. Classification (GTDB taxonomy): domain Archaea; phylum Nanobdellota; class Nanobdellia; order Woesearchaeales; family GW2011-AR9. Next base: position 9,452 of record CAZGQD010000001.1, on the reverse strand, counting down.
GATTATTAGATATAAGAAGGTAAATCCTCATCAACAGTTGTATTCAAACTAGTTACATCTGGTGAAACTCCATCTACAACAACAAGCATTCCATACCTATTTCTAATAGTCACAGATTCTTCTACTTGCCTAGGGATAATATATCCTTCCAATACATGACCCTCTGGAAATTCTGGACTTCTTTTGTAAATCACTTCTGGTCCAGGCAAAACTTCATCCATAATATCCCATTCAACTTCAACTAATGCCCTTCTTTGAGTCACTGTTTTTTCTTCATCTTCTCTTTCTGAACCTGCTCCTAGATGTACTCTTCCCCATCCTGCATTTTGAACATAATTCATCACTTTCCCAACAAATCCTTCAGGAACACGATCTCTATTCATAACTGCAACCCTATAAACATCTGTAATAGTCCTATAATCATTTTCAGTCAAATCTTCATTACCAGCACAAGATTCAAGCACTCTAGAAACAAAATCAAACCTTCCACTATTGAAAAAATCACCTGGATTACTAACTGCTAAATCCATATATCTTACTACTTTTTCCAAGCTTGAACTAATATCTATAGCCATAAACACCTAAAAAACACCCTCATTTATAAACTTTACTGCAAATAACCACTATTCAGTAATGAACGATAAAGTAGTAACAAATAAAAACCCTAACTTCTTTCTAAAACCATGAGGTTTATATGATGGCAAAAGTAACACACATTTTAACACCAGAAAAAGAAAAAACTGTTCTTGTTGGTATTATTGGAGTTTTAGTTTTAGTAACTTTGGTATGGTTTTCTCAAGATTTCCCAGCTCAAGGTCAAGCAATCCAAATGGAGTGGGCAGTTGAACAACAAATTAACACCAATGTTGATTTAATGACTGACTGTAATAATAGTTGTGAATTAGTAGATACCTTAGCAACCCTAAAGCAAGAATTCACTATCTACAATCTAAAAGTAAACACTTACGAACTTACTTTTTATGATAAAATTGGTAAAGAGATAGAACTAAGCGCAAATCAAAAATACATTTTACAACAAGATGAATTCAAAGTATCATTAGAAGCAAACGGTCTCAAAGCTGCTTTAAAACAAGAAATTGGTGTTGACTTAGCAACAGTTGGCCACCTAGGTAAAAGGTATCCAGCATTTTCAATTTATTAAACTAATTTTTTTTATTTTCTAAATTTTCAATAATCTTAATCTAAAAAATCTTCACTTCTTCCTAACTATCTGCTTAATTAGCATTGTAGCATAAGACCCTTTGCCCAATTCAAAAGAAACACAAACTTTTTCTTTGCCAGGGTTCAACTCATCCTCACTAACTTCCACTACTTCAAAATTCTTAACTTCAGCAAGCATTGGCCTCAAAGTCCCTTCTACACTTAAGTTAGAAAACTGCTTAATAATAAAATCCCTAGAACAAACAGCCTCAGCTACCAAAAGCTCTTTTTGAATCGAATTAATCAAAGAATCTGAACTCCTAAGTTCTAAAAACCCAGGCAAAGAGACTTCTAAATCTAAATAATCCTTAAAAACACTTTCATCACTCACAAAAGCCAATTTCCCAAATGAAAAATCCAAAGACAAAACAGATCCCTCATCACATTTCTCCTCTACAAATTTCCTTAAAGTTTCATTAAACAAATAACTTTGGTATGCATGCAAATACAATGAAATCTCTTTTCTACTAAGTAAACTAATCGCTTTAACTGGCTGACTTGGATAGTCCAAAAGACATTCTTGAACACGAACATCATCTATTAATTTTGCAGCAGATGAAAAATCTTTAAGCAATAAACTTTTTCCAATGGAAATGTTATTCTTAGAAAATCGTTGCGAATCAAAATAATTCAAAAAATATTTCTTCTCACGATCAACAACATATTTTCCTTTTTCCAATCCACGAACTACAATTGTAAATTTGTTTCCTTGATGTGAACCTAAACTAAGTGGATTACCAAAATATCCTAAAAACTCCAACTTAATATTATTACCAATTTCCTGAGGCACTGAATATTTCTTCCCAGCTCTCACACTAATATATTGCATAGTTCTAGCTTTCTTATCTTTAGTTCCGCTATAATTAATATCTTTAACACTAACAGCTAACTTTTTAGAAACTATTTTTAAAGCTAAAAAGTGCGAAATATCTCTTTTTTCTAAGCTATAATAACTATATTTTTTCCGATCCAATGATAATAAATCTATATCAAAATCAGCAATTTCTTCAACAACAAAATCAGAACATATTTGTTTTAGAATATACATTTTCCACACAATTCAAAAGATAATATTAAAATAAAAAATTAAAAAGAATCAAAAGAATATATTAATATTTATTCTTCATCTGAATCTGCTTCTTCAGCTGATTCTTCTTGAGCTGGAGCTTCTTCATCGTTTGAATCTGAATCTCCACCTTCTGCAAGTGTAACGTTAACTGCTTTTGGTCCACGGTCTCCGTCTTCGATTTCGAAGTTAACTGCGTCACCATCTCTTAATCTAGCATTGTTTAAAATACCAGACAAATGTACAAAATAGTCTTTTCCGTCTTCTGCACTAACAAAGCCGTATCCTTTGCCACTGTTAAAAAATTTTACTGTTCCTTTCATGTTTTATTCACTCTTTTATGCTTTTTTCTTACTTGAAAACCCAATTTGAAGATTTCCATAATTTTTCAAACTCTATAATACAACCAATATAAGTCATGATCAGAATTATAGTGTTCTAAACCCCATTTTATTAGCAGCGCTATTTAAATCTATCGCTTATTTTCTCTATTTTCCCTTTTTTTTCCCTTTTTAAAGCAAAAACTCCATAAATACCACTTTAGCTTCATTTTTATCATCAAAAAACACTTTTGACCCACAACCTCTATAAAAGTCAAAAGCCGCCCCTTCATTCTGATAAATTCCCTTAAAATCCACTTTTTTTGCATCAAAACCCTCCCCTTCATGCTCCACCGCCACTACAAACCCCTTAGATCCCAGATACAAAAAAATCTTATGTGGAGCCAGATTCTGACTATGATTAAGACAATTATTACCTGTTTCTGACAAAAAATAGGCCAATTCGTCATAATTATTGTGCCTAACCCAATTCAAGAGATCAAAACCCTTCCCTTCACCAAAAACAGCAGAATAACGACCATTCACATGATCTACAACTCCATGAAGGGCAGTAGAATATCTATCAAGCATCATAGAACACTGCGGATTTATTTCATGAACAGACCCATCATGTACCAAAAACTCATGTTTCTCACCAGAGAACCCAATAGAATCTAGTGAATCTGACAACAAACATTCAAAATCAAGTACCATTGCAGTTCTACAAGAAATCTTATTTTTTAATATTTCTCAAACAAATTAGCAAAATCCACAAAATCCTACTCACTTTTATAAAAAAACTTCAAAATAAAACAAAAATTATGTCTCAAATACTTGATGAGTATACAAAGCAAGTCCCAAGAGTGCAGAATGCTCAGCATTATGCATCTGGAAATCAAGGATTTCCAAGAGCTTGCTCGCGGATAACTACTTATGATCCTGAACTCCACGAAACTTTAGGTCTCCCACTTTCACCAAGATTATCAATTCCACCTTTTTTCAAACCATTCAGAGATTTGCTTGAAGCTAGAGCAAAAAACAGAAAAACAAGTAGATCAAACTATAATAGCGAATCTGGAACAAGTACTTTAAACCTAACTCTTGCTCACGCATACAACAATAACTGTATCCAAACTCCTCTCAAAAATCAAGTTTTAGCTTTTGTTCATCCATTTTATGCACAAATATGTCACTACAGAACTGGTTCAGGAAGATATAGGGAAGAAGTTAGAGATATTGGCAAAAAAAGTATTGAAACTCTAAAACAAGCAAAAACCTTAGGATTATCAAGAGTAGTATTTGAAACAGCAGATCATTATCCTTTTGGGACAGCACACTTAGTCGAACAAGGTTTAGTTGATAGAGTTATAGTTACTAAAGCAGATAAAGGAGATCTTCAATTTCCTAATGAAGCTTTTGCCTTTGCCAATAGACAGCTACTAATTGGAGGAGGATTCATTAATAAGTGTCTATACCAAACTGTTTCTGAACTAGACTTACACACAAGAGATATTACTCTTCTAGAAGATTTAATTTTCTACAGTCCTGAAGCAGAAGAACATGCTAGATACAACGGACCAGACAACTGGCAAGGTGTTCCAATAACACCACTCAAAGAAGCAATTGAAAAAATACAACAAGAAGCACAAGCAGCTAAGTAACATAAAAACCACGCTTCTAGAAACCAAAATACCTAAAAAACAAAGCCAAAAAACGAAGAAAAAAAGATTCTAAAACCCTCACTTAAGGCTTATACCTCTCCATTGTTCGTGGAAATGGAATTGCATCTTTGATAGTCTCAAGTCCACATACCCATCGAATCACTCGCTCAACTCCTAGTCCAAATCCACCATGTGGAACTGAACCATATCTACGGGTATCTAAATAAAACTCATATTCGCTAGGATCTTCTCCATCCTCAACAAGTCGCTGCTTCACAGATTCAATATCTGCTTCACGCTGTGACCCTCCAATGATTTCTCCATACCCTTCTGGTGCTAAAAAGTCACAGCCAAGTACAGTTCTAGGATCTTCCTTATCAACAGTCATATAAAAAGCCTTAACAGCTTTAGGATAATGTGTACAAATAATTGGAACATCATAAAGTTCAGACAATTTCTCTTCTTCAATTGTTCGTAAATCTTTACCCCATTCAATATCCATTCCACACTTCTCTTTCAAAATCTTAAGTGCCTCAGTATAAGTCATTCGAATAAACGGCTTTTCTACAATAGGCTTCAACTTACTAATGTCACGACCCAAGATCTTAAGATCCTCTTCATGTTTCTCAAGCACAGTCTTAAAAATAAATTTCAATAAAGCTTCTCCATGACTAATAATATCATCAAAATCTGCCCATGCCATTTCCATTTCAGCATGCCAATATTCTGTTAGATGTCTACTAGTCTTACTTTTCTCAGCTCTAAATGAAGGAGATATGGTATACAATTTTTCTAGTGCAAAGATTGCTGGTTCTGCATATAATTGCCATGTCTGTCCTAAAAACACTTCATCCTTCTTCCCAAAATAATCTACATGAAATAAATCAGATCCACCTTCACATTGTACTGCTTGAAATATTGGTGAATGATATTCATAAAACCCAGCACCTTTGAAATACGAATCAATAGCTCCAAATACAGTTGAACGAATTTTCAGCATTGCAACCATCTTTCTTGAACGTAAATGCAAATGACGAAAGTTTGCCAAATGTTCTTTACTTGCATCCTTATTGATTGGAAATTCATTACTCTCTCCCACAAGTTCAAAATCAACTACTTCAATTTCATACCCACTAGGTGCTCTTTCATCCTTTTTGATCACTCCCACAATTGTCATACTTGCTTCTACTTGAAGTTTATCTATAGCATCCCACCTATCATCAAAACTGTCTCTCTTAAAGATACATTGAATTATTTCTGATGTATCTCTAAGTACTACGAACTTCATTTTGGAAGATCCACGTTCTCTATGTACCCATCCTCTAACAGCTACATCTCCTGAACCTTTGTCCATTGCTTCTTTGATTGTAATATATTTTCCACTTACCATAACTAATCTCTCCTACTCAATATTATAAAAGGGTTTTGAATAAAAAAACAAAAAAATCAACCCTAAACAGTCTTAACAGCTTTGCTATGCACAAATACTGCTCTTCCTGACGGATCTGACATCCCTTCAAACTGCTTACTCCATCTATATGCTGTTGGTGTACTACAAGCAATAGATGGTCCAACTTCTACTGTTAAAGCTGCACTTTCGCTAGGAAACAATTCATCAAATATTTCCCTAAACATATACGCCTCTTTTGTTTCTGGTGGCTGTATCAAAAAACGATCCTCAGCTTCAAGCATCATCTTATCTGTTACATAAATTTCAGCATAAGCCTTAAGCGAATCTATCCATGAATAGCCAACTCCATCTGAAAACTGTTCCTTTTGTCTCCAAAGCACAGATTCTGGAAGATACCCTTTAAAAGCTGACCTAAGTACATCTTTTTCCATTTTTCCATCACTACACATTTTTGCTTTTGGATCAAAACCCATTGCATAGTCCAAAAAATCCTTTCCTAAAAATGGAACTCTAGCTTCAATCCCCCAAGCTGCCATAGTCTTGTTCGCACGCAAACAATCATATCTACTTAATTTGCTCAGTTTTCTAACAGTTTCCTCATGAAGTTCTTTAGCACTAGGTGCCATGTGAAAGTATAAATAACCACCAAACACTTCATCAGCCCCTTCTCCACTAAATACTACTTTTATTCCAAGTGATTTAATGTATCTTGCCATCAAAAACATTGGTGTTGCGCTACGAATAGTTGTCACATCATAAGTTTCCAAATGTCTAATCACATCTCTAATTACTGCAATCCCTTCGTCCACAGTAAATTTAATTTCATGATGCTCAGTTCCAACAAATTTAGCTACTTCCCTTGCATGTTTTAAATCAGGAGACCCTTCAAGTCCCACTGAAAATGAGTGCAACTTAAAATCTGGATCTTTTTTACGACAATATTTTGCCACAATTGAAGCTACTAGCGAAGAATCAAGCCCTCCTGAAATCAAAACTCCAATTGGTACATCTGCCATCATTTGTTTTTCAACACTTTCTTCTAAAGTCTTTTTTAATTCAGGAAGTGAAACTTCTTTTTTCGGAACTCCTTTAGCCCATTCTGGCTTGTACCATTTAAAGAACTCATAACTTCCATCTTTAGCACTACCAAGCATATATTCACCAGCTGGAAAGTCCTTAAAAGTCTTACAATGTTCTTCAATTGACTTCAACTCACTTGAAACATAGACTTTACCTTCTTCATCCCATCCTACATACAATGGAACAATTCCAACATGATCACGTGCAACAAAATATTCTTTTGTCACTGGATCATATATCACAAAAGCAAATATTCCATCTACTTTTTCTAAAAACTTCGGTCCAAATTCATCATACAAGTAAAGTAAAACTTCACAATCACTTTTTGTCTTAAATTCATGTTCTTCTGTAAGCATTTCTCTAAGTTTCTTATGATCATATATCTCTCCGTTTGCAATCAAAACTCTTCCTGTTTTCGCATCAATAAGAGGTTGTGCTCCACCACTTACATCTACTATAGATAACCTCTCATGAGACAATAAAGCATGGTCATCTTCAAAACTACCTCTAGCATCTGGTCCTCTATGCCTAATTTTCGAACTCATTTTTGCAATCTTTTTCTTAGAGATTATTTCTTCTCTTTTTCCTTTCTTTCTTTTTCCTAATATTCCTGTTATTCCACACATTTTCTTCACCTATTCTTCAAATTACTTCTTTATAGTAAATACAAATAGGTGCACTAATATATAAACGCATCCCAAAAAAGATGGAAAAAACCACTAAAAATACCAAAGATTTATATAAAAATGGAACATTTGTCCAATAAATGGAAGATAAACTAGACAAAAAAGATCTAAAAATATTAGATTCGCTTTACGAAAACGCAGATTGGTCTGTCAGAAAAATAGCTAAATTTACTCAATTACCTATAACAACAGTACATAACCGAGTAATCAAACTCAAAAAAACTGGTGTTATCAAAAAATACACTATTGTTCCTGATTATAAAAAGCTCCAAAAAAACTTCGTGGCATACATTTTGATCTCTGTAGACTTAAAAATCTTAAAAGAGAACTCTAAAACTCAATATGACTTAGCCAGCGAATTAAAAAAGAAATATTTCATTGAACGAGTTGATATTGTAAGTGGTGGGACTGATTTGATTGCTATTATTAGAGTTAAAGACGTAGAAGAATTTGACAAAGTTCTTTTACAAAAGCTTCAAAACATTCAAGGGATAGAAAAAACCCAAAGTATGATAGTAATTCACAGAAAATAGTTATTTTTCTTCTTTTTATAACTAATATTTATATACAAAACCCCATAAAACTCTATCCATGGGCCTGTAGCTTAGCCTGGATCCTTTGAATCAAGCAACTATTGGTTCACTATAGGGCATATATAGCGATTCCCTCCTACTTAACCCAACATATGTTGGAAAAGGTGTCAGGAATAGGTCGAGGGTTCGAATCCTTCCAGGCCCGCTCTTTATTATCTTAAATAGGGTAAGCAAACAAAGTGAAGCGCACCCCTAACGGCGTGTCAACCGAGCCCTCCAGTTGGTCTTGAATCCTTCCAGGTCCGCTTTATTTTTTCCAAAAAACTGCTAATTTATTGATTTCTTCTTCCTTAAGATACTCTTCTCCACAGTTAACACACTTCTCTCCACTAACAACTATAGAAAAATCACCTAAATCACACTCTATTTTATCAGTAAAAACTATATCTCCTACACTACAAATAACACATTTATCCATTTCCACTAATTAATTAACAAATCATTTTAATAAAATCTTCTTTTTCTAACAAACTAATGAAAGAAATCACCAACCACCAACTAAAAGAACTGCTGGAAACCAATGATCCAAACACCCAAGCACCAATCATCCTAGATGTAAGATTCCAAGAAGAACGCCAGTTCGGCAAGATCCCACAAGACATTCTAATCCCTCTCCCAGAACTAGAAAGTAGAATCACTAAACTAGAACAATACAAAGATCAAACTATCATCATTTATTGTAGATCTGGTGGACGAAGCGCTAGAGCCTGCCAGATCCTAGAAACTAACGGATTCAAAGACCCTAGAAACTTAATAGGTGGAATTCTAGCTTGGAAAGAGATAGATGATTCTGTACAATTGTATTAAAATTCAAAAATTAATCATTTCCACCAAAAACAAGATACTTAATTGTAGTTTGCTGCTTAAACACATTTCTTCCTCTTCTCACTTGATGATCTGCTAATAAACCTTGACTCCATTCGTACAAACAAGGTCTACCCATAGCTTCAGCAAACTGCATTCTATCTACTTCTACTCCGTCTACTAAATAGGCCTTTTGACCACAATGTAATGCTCCTCCAGTATGAAGAACATAATCTTACTCAACTAATCTTAAAGTTAAATCCATATGCTAACATAAAAATCACTTATTTTTAAAGATTTTTCTTCTCAAGAACATATTTAAACCATCATTCATCCTTATTCAACAACCAAAACCAAATCGGTCTAATTCTAATCCTTTTCTTTCCAACAACCCTATCTTCAAATTGTGAATCTGTCAAAACTAAACCTTCCTTAAGCTTATACTTTTTCATAGCTTCAAGCAAACCTCCCAACTCTCGTTTCTCATTCCCATCAAACAATTTCTTAGTAACTTGCACAGCTTCTACAATCTCTCTACGTTCACGTAACACAAAATCACATTCAAACTTTTCCCTATGATAATATATCTCTTTTCCTGCTCTTTTGAGCT